>DATFAY010000572.1:0-7420 GCA_035254085.1 Piscinibacter sp. | reverse complement strand
CCGCATGAAGCTGGTGGTCGAGCCGACCGGCTGCCTCGGTGCGGCGGCGGCCTTCAGCGGCCGGCTGGCCCTGCGCGGCAAACGCGTGGGCATCGTGCTGTCCGGCGGCAACGTGGACCTCGCGCGCTTCGCGTCGCTGGTCGCGGCGTGAGTCAGGCCACGCGGAAGTTCTTGAACTGCCAGGGGTCGTCCGCGTCCAGGTCTTCCTCGAAGAGGCGCGAGCGCCCGGCCAGCGGCGTCCAGTCGGTGTAGACGCCGACCACCTTGCCGAGATAGGGGCGGATCATGCGCATCATCTCGTCCGGCGGCAGGTCATCGGGCTCGAGCACGCCCGCCTGCGGGTTCTTCATGGCCCAGATCACGCCGGCCATCACCGGCGCGGTCACCTGCAGCGAGGTCGCGCTGTTGGCCGGGCACAGCGCGCGCGCCTCGTCGATCGTGAGCTGCGAGCCGTACCAGTAGGCGCCGCGCGCGTGTCCCATCAGCAGCACGCCCAGCTCGTCCATGCCGCCGGCGATGTCGTCCTTGAGGATGCGCTGTCGTTCCTGCAGTTGCCAGTTCAGCCCGGCCAACTCGTGCAGCGACAGCACGGCGTCGTCGCAGGGGTGGTACGCATAGTGCACCGTGGGCCGGTAATCGGGATGCTCGCGAGGGCCGAGGGTGAGGTGGTCGGCGATCGAGATCGACTCCCCGTGCGTGATCAGGAAGCCGTGCTGCGCTCCGGCCAGCGGCGTCCACGTGCGCACCCGCGTGGCCGCGCCCGGCCGCCGCAGGTAGATCGAAGCCTGCGAGCCGCGCTCGTGGCGGGCGCCATCGTGCGGGAAGTGACGTTCGTGCGAGCCCCAGCCGAGTTCCGCGGGTTGGCGCCCCTCGCTCACGAAGCCGTCGCAAGACCAGGTGTTGACGAACTCGCCCGGCTGCTTGCGCCGCGCGCTCGACTGCGTGTCGCGCTCGGCGATGTGGATGACGCGCACGCCCAGTCGCTGCGCCAGCCGCGCCCAGCCTTCGCGGCTGCCCGGCGCGCCGGTCGCCTCGCCGGTGTGCTCGGCGATGTCCAGCAGCGCCTGCTTGACGAAGTACGACACCAGGCCGGGGTTGGCGCCGTGCGTGAGGATGGCCGTCGTGCCGGCATCGGCGGTCTGCCGCAATGCGAGCGCCTCCTCGCGCAACGCGTAGTTGGTGCGCTCGGCCGGCGGGCGCGAGGCGTCGACATAGGCGCCGGCCCAGGGTTCGATGCAGGTGTCCAGGTACTGCGCGCCTTGCGCCTGGCATAAGCGAATGAGCGCCGTGCTGCTCACGTCGACCGACAGGTTGAGCAGGAAGTCGCCGCGGCCCAGGCGCGGCCGGAGCACCTGATCGAGGTTGTCGCGATCGAGCCGCACCAGCAGGTGCTGCACGCCGCGCCCGGTGGCTGATTCGAGGCCGGCAGCACTCGGCTTGATCACGAGGATCTGCTGCGGCGTCATGTCGATGTGCCGCAGCAGCAGCGGCAACACGCCTTGGCCGATGCTGCCGAAGCCCAGCATCACGAGGCGGCCATCGAAACGGTGCTCCTTGCGCCAGTCACCGGTCGGCACGTCGTCCTCCTCGGGGCAATCCCCTGCGTTGAAGCAGCAAGCCACATGCCCATGCGCACGGGCGCCGACCGGCGAAGCAGGCGTTGTCCGACCGCGCTTGCCTGCCGCAGCCGACATCCACGGCGCGTGCTGCCGCGTATGTTGGAGACATGGAAGTCCCTCATTCACGACCATCACTTCAGGAGGTTCACCATGAGCACGTCCACCCACCCCATGCCGGGCATGTGCTACGAGATCCGCTACCAGCCGCTGTCGGGACGCGGCCCCGAGCTGTCGTTTCCGTGTGACGCCGAAGGGCACGTGCCGCTCGACGCGCTGAGCGACCGCGCCCGCAACAACTACCTCTACGCCCGCGCGGTGGTCGGCCGCGAATACGCCGCGCCCGCGGTGCTGCCCTGCGACCTGCACTGAGAGAAACTCGCGTGGCGGCGGCCTCCAGCCTGTGGCAGGCTGCACGCCTTCGTGGCAACTCCACCGGATCGAATGGCCTTCTTCAGAGCCGCGCTGGCGCTGGCTGCCGCACTGGCCGTCGCCTTCGCGCAAGCGGATGAGCGCCTGCGCATCGACGTCGACGATGCGAACCCGCCTTTCATGTACGCCGACCACGATCGCGCCGCCGGTGTCTATCCGGCCCTGCTGCGGGCCGTGTTCGCCGACATGGGCGTGCCGATGGAAGTGCAGCCGCGGCCCTGGCTGCGTGCGCTGGCCGAGCTCGATGCCGGCAGTGCCGGCGTCGCAGGCATCTACAAGAATGCCGAGCGGCTGCGGCGCTACGACTACAGCGAGGTGCTGTTCGTCGAGCGCGTGAACGCGTACGTGCGCGCCGGCGGGCGTCGCGTCGACGGCCCGGCCGACCTGGCGGGCCGGCGCGTCGGCGTGATCCGCGGCTGGAGCTACGGCGATGCCTTCGATGCCCTGCGCAGGACCGGCGCGGTGACGGTGGAAGAGGTCAGCAGCGACGGCCAGAACTTTGCCAAGCTCGACGCCGGCCGGCTCGACGCGGTGCTGGCGATCGCCGAAGCGGCCGAGCCGCTGCTGCGCCGGCATGCGTCGCTGCGCTTTGCCGGCACCGTGACCGAGAACCCCACCTACCTCGCCTTCGGCAAGGGCGCGCATCGGCTCGGCCTGATCGCCCGCTTCAACGCCTCGCTCGCGCGGCTGCGGGCCGCCGGGCGGGTGCGGCAGATCGTCGGCGAGCAACTCGCCCGCGACTGAGCGTGGCACGCGGGCGCGACCGCGTCCGCGCCGGCGCCTCGTGTCCTTTGGGACAGGGTCGCCGACGTCCGCGCGTGTCAGCGCAGTTCGTACACCCGGTATGGCCGCAGCCCGGCAGACGGCATGGCGCACAGACCATGGCGATGGCCAGCCGCGCTGCCTACGCTTGATCCAGGCCGTTCATCGACGATCAGAGGAGCCCGAACATGGACACCGTCCCCTTGCCGCTTCAGGATGGCGCGCAGTACGAGCTTCGATTCCAGTCGCTCTTCGAGGAGGGCCGCGCCTATGCCTTTCCGTGCGACGCCTGCGGGCGTGTCGACATGGACGCCCTCAGCGAGCGCGCGCGAGAGAACTACCTGTACGCCCGGGCCGTGATCGGCCGTGAAGTGGCGATGCCTTCGGTGATGCTGAGCCGCCTGCACTGAGACGCTGCCGCGGTTTCACCTGCGGCCGGCCTGCGCATTGCGCACGCTTGGGCCGCGTGCCGCCGTGGCACACTGCCGCGACAGGCGCATCCAGGGAGCGCCCAGAGGACACGCAGCGATGACGTGCACCGGCGCATGAGTCCGCGGGGACTCGAATGAGCGGGGAGGCGAGCATGGGGCCCGGGCCCGCGGGCCGGCGGCGGCTCGCGCCGCGGCTGCTCGCGGCCATCCTGCTCGCCAGCACGGCACTCGCGCTGCTGGCCACGGGCATTCAGCTCTATCTCGACTACACGCGCGACCTGGGCGAGATCGACCAGGAACTGCGCCAGATCGAGCGCTCCTACCGCGAGAGCCTGGCCAGCAGCCTGTGGTCGTTCGACACCAACCAGATCCGCCTGCAGCTCGACGGCCTGCTGAAGATGCGCGACCTCGAGTACGCCGAGGTGCGCGGCAGCGCCGGCGAGCACTTCGAGGCCGGCCATCCGCCGGCGCCCGGCAGCATCGTGCACCACTACACCCTGACCGCGCCCAACGGCTCCGCCACGCCCCTGGGCACGCTGACCGTGAGCGTGGGCATGGCGGGCGTCTACCACCGGCTGCTCGACCGCACGCTCGTCATCCTGGCGACGCAGGCCACCAAGACGCTGATCATCGCGATGTTCATCCTCTACCTCGTGAGCCGCTGGGTGACGCGCCACCTGGAGCAGTTGGCCGAGCATGCACGCGGGCTGGAGATCGACCGGCTGGACGCACGGCCGCTCGCGCTGGCGCGCACGGCCAGCCACCGGCCCGACGAGCTCGACGACGTGGCCGCCGCGATGAACGACATGAGCCGGCGCCTGTCGGCCGAGCTGGCGCGGCGTACGCAGGCGGAGGAGGCGCTCAAGGCGCATCGCGACCGCCTGGAGGAACTGGTGGCCGAGCGCACCGCCCAGCTGCAAGTCGCCAAGGAGCGCGCCGAAGTGGCCAGCCAGGCCAAGAGCACTTTCCTCGCGCGCATGAGCCACGAGCTGCGCACCCCGCTCAATGCGATCCTGGGCTACGCGCAGCTGCTCAAGATGAATCACGGCATGAGCGAGGAACGCCGCGCCATCGGGCTGGACACCATCCGCACCAGCGGCGAGCACCTGCTGACGCTCATCATCGACATCCTCGACCTCTCCAAGATCGAGGCCGGCAAGATCGAGCTGCATCCGGTGGCGGTGGAGCTTCCGGCGTTCCTGCGCGGCATCGGCGACATCATGCGGGTGCGCGCCGACGAACGGCAGCTTCATCTGGCGCTCGAGCTCGCCGACGACCTGCCCCAGCAGGTGCTGGTCGACGACAAGCGCCTGCGCCAGGTGCTGCTCAATCTGCTGGGCAACGCGGTCAAGTTCACCGACGACGGCGAGGTCGTCCTGTCGGTGCGCCGAGTGCCTTTGAGCGGCGTGCCGCCGACGCTGCGATTCGAGATCCGCGACAGCGGCGTGGGCATCGCCGAGGACCAGTGGGAGCGCATCTTCGAACCCTTCCAGCAGGCGGGCGACACCCGCCGGCGCGCCAGCGGCACCGGCCTGGGCCTCGCGATCTGCCGGCAGCTGGTGCGGCTGATGGGTGGCGAGGTGCGCCTCGAAAGCCGGGTCGGCGGCGGCAGCCGCTTCTGGTTCGACCTCGCGCTGCCGGTGCCGGGCGGCCTCGCCGGCGCGCTGCCGGCGCCGGCCGAGATCGTCGGCTACGAGGGACGGCGGCGGCGCGTGGCGGTCGCCGACGACGTCGCCGGCAACCGCGCGATGCTGAACGACCTTCTCGCCAGCCTGGGCTTCGAGGTGCACGAGGCGCGTCACGGCGGCGAACTGGTCGACCTGGTGGCCCAGGTCGCGCCCGACCTCGTCGTGACCGACGTCGCGATGCCCGTGGTCGACGGCCTGGAAGCGATCCGGCGCATCCGCCAGCTGCCGCAGGCGCAGCGCCTGCCGGTCATCGCGGTATCGGCCAATGCGTCGGCCACCGACGCCCAGGAGTGTCTCGCCGCCGGCGCCCAGATGCTGCTGCCCAAGCCGATCGAGCGCGAGCCGCTGCTGCTGGCGATCTCGCAGCTGCTGGGCCTGCATTGGCTCACGCGCGCGCTGCCGACCTGACCGGGAGGTTTCGGGCGGACACAGAGGGGACGCCTGCCGCCGTTACACTCGCGGCTTTTTCGGGCTTCGCGTCCCATGCCAGCTGTACCGAGCGCTCATGTCCCCGCTGTCTTCGATCTCAGGAGTGCCTCGCTCACGCTGGTCGCGCTGCTGCTCAAGACCGCCGACCTGGACGCGCTCGGCGACGAGCTGGCCCGGCGCTTCGCCGATACGCCGGAGCTGTTCGACCAGGACCCGGTGGTCGTCGATCTCGCGGCGCTGGCCGCGGGCGACGAGCCGATCGACTTCGATGCGCTGATCGCGCTGCTGCGGCAGCACAAGCTGCGCCCGGTCGCGGTCCGGGCCGGCAGCGCGGCACAGATGCAGGCGGCACAAGCCGCGGGCCTGCTGGCGGCGCCGGCTGACGCGGCCCCGGCCCCCGCGCGTCCTCCCGCGCCGGAGGTGGCGCCCAGCGAGGCGTCGCCGCGACCCGCCGCCCCCGCCGGCACGCTGATCGTCGACAAGCCGCTGCGCTCGGGCCAGCAGGTGTATGCGCGCGGCGGCGACCTGGTGGTGCTGGCGGTGGTGAGCTTCGGCGCCGAGGTGATCGCCGACGGCAGCATCCACGTCTACGCGCCCCTGCGCGGGCGCGCCATCGCAGGCGCCAAGGGCGACGGCGCGGCGCGCATCTTCAGCACCTGCATGGAGCCCCAGTTGGTGGCGATCGCAGGCACCTATCGAACCACCGACACCGCGCTGGCGCCCGACGTGCAGGGCAAGCCGGCGCAAGTGCGCCTCGATGGCGACAAGCTCGTCGTCGAGGCCTTGAAACTCTGAGGCGACCCGCTGCATCGCCGGCCGCCGCCACAAACACACATTCGAAAGGAACATCACCGATGGCCAGAATCATCGTCGTGACCTCCGGCAAGGGAGGGGTGGGCAAGACCACCACCAGCGCGAGCTTCTCCGCGGGGCTGGCGCTGGCCGGCCACAAGACGGCCGTGATCGACTTCGACGTCGGCCTGCGCAACCTCGACCTCATCATGGGCTGCGAGCGCCGCGTCGTGTACGACCTGATCAACGTGATCCAGAAGGAGGCGAACCTCAACCAGGCCCTCATCAAGGACAAGCTGATCGACAAGCTGTTCGTGCTCGCGGCGTCGCAGACGCGCGACAAGGACGCGCTGACGCAAGAGGGCGTGGAGCGCGTCATCAAGGAACTCGAGGAGATGGAGTTCGAGTACATCGTCTGCGACTCCCCGGCCGGCATCGAGACCGGCGCGCTGATGGCGATGCACTACGCCGACGAGGCGTTGATCGTCACCAACCCGGAGGTGTCGTCGGTGCGCGACTCCGACCGCATCCTCGGCATGCTGAGCTCCAAGACGCGGCGCGCCATCGAGGGCAAGGAGCCGGTCAAGGAGCATCTGCTGATCACGCGCTACAACCCGAACCGGGTCGAAGGCGGGCAGATGCTCTCGCTGGACGACGTGCAGGAGATCCTGCGCACGCCGCTGATCGGCGTGATCCCGGAATCGGAAACCGTGCTCGACGCGTCGAACCAGGGGGTGCCGGCGATCCACCTCAAGGGCACCGACGTGTCCGAGGCCTACAAGGACGTGGTGGCACGTTTCCTGGGCGAGGAGCGCCCGATGCGCTTCGTCGAGGCGACGAAGCAGGGCTTCCTCAAGCGGCTGTTCGGCGGGAGGTGAGGGATGTCGTTCCTGTCCTTCCTGCTCGGCGAGAAGAAGCGCACCGCCACGGTCGCCAAGGAGCGGCTGCAAATCATCCTGGCCCATGAGCGCAACGACCGCGCCCGCCGCCCGGACTACCTGGCCGCGCTGCAGCGCGAGCTGGTGGCCGTGATCTCGAAATACGTGTCGATCAACCCGGACGACATCAAGGTCCACCTCGAACGCCAGGACAACCTGGAAGTGCTCGAAGTGAAGATCGAACTTCCCGAGGCGTCCGAAGCGAAGCGCCTCTGAGCGTGAAGTACGCCCTTCCGTAACAGAATCGAGCCCCGCCGGCGCTGGCGGCATCGTAAGCTTGGGGGGACACCATCCACGGTCATGACGGCCACTGTCCCATTCAAGACACCGCT
>DATFAY010000571.1:0-4089 GCA_035254085.1 Piscinibacter sp. | reverse complement strand
CACGCTGGACCTCGTGGTGCTGGCCGCCGAATGGGGCCATGGACGCCGCCGCGGCTGGCTGTCGAACCTGCACCTGGGCGCACGCGGCCCGGCGGGCACCTGGGTGATGCTCGGCAAGACCTTCAAGGGCATGACCGATGCCCTGCTCGAGTGGCAGACGCGCGAGCTGCTGGCCCGAGAGAGCGGCCGCGCGGGCGGCACCGTCATCGTGCGGCCCGAACTGGTGGTGGAGGTCGCGTTCAACGACCTGCAGGAAAGCCCGCAGTACCCCGGCGGCCTGGCGCTGCGCTTCGCACGCGTCAAGGGCTATCGGCCCGACAAGCGCGCCGACGAGGCCGACACCATCGAGACGGTGCGCGCCTTGTATGCCGCGCAGGCGGCAGGCTGACGCGCTACTCGATCCGAAACATCGGACCCGAAGGGTCGTCTCCGGCGAGATGGGAGGCCAAGGCCCCGAGGGCGGAGCGGATGGCCCGGCTCACTTCAGGCGAATCCACCATCGCCTGCTCGGTGGTGCAGGCGCCCAGCAGTGCAATGGCCGGCGAGGCCGCCGCAACGACGTGGGTGGACATGGTCCGCAGCACCTCTCGCAGCGCCTCGACAGCGTGACGCGCTCGCGGCGAGGTATTGACGAGCGCAATCGGCTTGCCCACGGTCCCTTCGAAACTCACCAGCCAGTCGAGCGCGTTCTTCATCGGCCCCGAGATTCCGTGGGCGTACTCGGGGCTGGCGATGAGCAGCGCGGACGCGTCGCCGACTGCCATGCGAAACGCCTGAACTGCCGCAGGCGGTGCGGCTTCGAGGTCGGGATTGAACAGGGGCAGGCTGCCGAGCCCGCCGAACACGGTGACGTGCATGTCGCGCGGGGCAAGCCGTGCCGCGGCCCGGCAAAGCGCCGAATTGATCGAGGCTTCGCGCAGGCTGCCGGAGATCGCGAGAACCTTCATCGCGCAGCCTCCTTCAGGCCTCGCTCACGTAGCCGCGCTCCAGCGCCTGCTGCTGGTTCTCGAAAATGGCCATCGCGGTGAGCATCCGCCTGAAGCCGAGCCGGCGGTAGAAGGGCTCCTTGCCGGGCACGGCGTAAAGGATGATCTTCTTGTGTCCGGCGGACAACTCGACGAGCTTGGCCACGATCTGCTTGCCCAGACCGGTGCCCTGATGGCTGGGCAGCACGGCGACGTCGCAGATGTACGAGCAGTCCGCCCCGTCGGCCAGCGCCCGTCCGGCGCCGACCAGCCTTCCGTCTTGGAGCGCGAAGCAGCAGTAGCGGCTGTTGGTGAAGACGGTCTTCAGCCCGGCGGCGTGCTTGTTGCCCAGCGGCGCCGCGCGGTACAGCGCCTCGAGTTCGGGCCAGTCGATGCCCTCGATGGTGTGGGACCAGATGACGGTCAATGGTGTCTCCTGATGGAACGATCGCGGCCTCACCGAAGGAGCGAAGCGCCAATTCGCGCTGGATTGTGCGCGAAGACGGGCCGCGGCCGGCGGCCTGTGGCGCGGACGGAGGTCAGAGATCGTGTTCCGGGATTACCGCGCCGAGAATGCCGCGCCACAGGCGCTGCCACGCCGTGGACAGCGGTTCGGTGTCGTAGCGAATCACCTCGTCGCCGTCCTGCGTGGTCCAGCGCAGCGCGTCGCCACGCTCCCCGGTCGAGCGCAGTTCGACCCTGAACGCCTCCTGGGGGTCCGTGGCCTCGTCGAACAGGGCCGAGAGCTGCGCCGCCATGCCGGCGCTCTCGATGACGATGCACTGCTCGGTGTTGTGCAGCCGCGAGCGCGGGTCTTGATTCACCGAACCCACGCTGACGCGCGCGCGATCCTGGACGATGACCTTGGCATGCAGGCTGGCTGCAGAGGCGTGGCCCCATCGTTGCACCAGGCGACGCCGCACCATGGCACCCGACTTCGGGCGCACTTCATAGAGTTCGACCCCTTCGTGCAGCAGCGCAGGGCGGTGGCGCGCATATCCCGCGTGCGCAGACGGCACATCGACCGAAGCCAGCGAGTTGGTAAGAACTGCCACGCGCACCCCGCGCTCGCGCAGCGCGCTCACGTGGCCGTGCAGATCCGCGTCCGGCACGAAATAGGGCGACACGATGAGGACTTCGGTCTCGGCGTGGTCGCCACCCGGATGATCGTGCGTCGCGCCGTGCGCGATGCCGGCGTTCGGCGCGATCTTGGCATGCTCGGGTGGATCCACGATCACCTCCGCGCGTGCCCACGACAGGGGCAGGTCCTGCGCACGCAGCAGCGGCTGCAACTCGCGTTCGGCCAGCCACTGGCAAGGCGGGCGCGCCGCACAGCCGGCGGTGCGCGCTTGCAGATCGCGCCGTGCCGCTGCGCGATCCCCGGCCTCGGGCATCCCGACCAGGGCATCGAGCCGGATCGCCACGGCGCTGTTCCAGTAGACGTCGAATGCCTTCGACAACGCCTGCACCACCGGCCCGACCGCCAGGACGTCGACGTCGAGGAGGTTGAACGACGCGTTCGAGTCGAAATACTCGTCGCCCAGGTTGCGGCTGCCTGCCACCGCCACGGAGTTGTCCGTCAACCACAGCTTGTTGTGCATGCGGCGGTTCAGTCGCGCGCCGTCGACGAGGAACTCGCCCAGCCGCGCCACATTCGACGTTCCGGACAGGAACGGGTTGAACACGCGGACCTCGATCCCGGCATGCGCGGCCATCGCCCGGCGGGCGAAGACGCGCGTCGATGGCTGCATGTCGTCGAGCAGGATCCTCACCCGCACGCCTCGATCGGCTGCCGCCACGATGCGCTGCAGCAGCAGCGTGCTCGTGAGGTCGTCGCCGGCACTGTAGTACTGCAGGTCGATCGAGCGTTCGGCGGCGTCGGCCAGCGCCGCACGCATCACGAATGCTGCGCGGCCGTTGTCGAGTATCTCGAAGCCCGACAAGCCCGGATGCTCCGAAGACTCCTTCACCAGCGCCTGGCCGAGGCTAGTGCGATCGGCATCGTCGATGGCGTGCGACTCGCGGCGTTGCGTGTCCGAGGGCAGGCTGGCGCAGCCGCCCAGCAGGATTGCCAAGGCGGCGGCGAAGCTGATCGCCAGGCGCAGCGTCGACCTGGTCATTCAAGGAACGGCAGCGTGACCGGCAGACCTGCAAGCGCGCACACGAGAGACTCCGCTGTTGAATTCGAAGGGCAGCCTATCGAGGCGGGGTCTCGACCCGGTTGACAGCGCTCAATTCCGGCGAGCGATGTGTGGGCGAGCGCATCTCCACAAGCTGCCGTTCGGAATGTTGACGGCCATCATATGGCGCGCCAATCGTCGGTGCTGCGCCCCGCTCCGGTGTCTCATACTGCGCGCGGTATCACGTCGCAGAGGACATGGCCATGGCTCGCAGGTTCGCAGTTTCAGGACTCGCACCCATCGTGGTGTCGGCAGCCGCGGGATGGCTGCTGGCCGGGTGCGGCGGCGGCGGCACGGAGGCGGCCTCGGCCGGCCCCGGCGCCAGCACCACCATCAGCGGAACGCTGGTGAAGGGGCCCGTGAGCGAGGCGACGATCAGGGCATTCGCCGTCAGCGGCGGCGCCGTGGGAGCGGCCATTGCAAGCACAACGACGGACAGCGCAGGCGCCTTCGTGCTGGTGATGGGGAACTACGCCGGTCCGGTGATGCTTCAGGCCAGCGCAGGCCACTTCACGGACGAGGCCACCGGGACGATGATGCCCATGGCGGCCTCGGACCTCATGTCCGCCGTCCTGCCCACTGTCCCGGCGGGGTCGAACATCAGCGGGATCGCCGTGACCCCGCTCACCTCCATGGCGCAGTCGATGGCCGCGCACATGAGCGGCGGCTTGCAGGACGCCAACATCACCGCAGCGAACGCCGCGCTGGGCAGCATGTTCATGGTGGGGGACATTCTCCGCGTCTCGCCGATGAATCCGCTGGTGGCGGGCTCGGGCGCCGCGGCGACCCCGGCCGCAAGGAATTACGGCATGGTGCTGGCCGGGATGTCGCAGTATGCGAAGGACATCGGCATGCTGACGTCTTCGGGCATCGTCACGGCCATGATGAGCGACGCCTCCGACGGGATCATGGACGGCATGGCGGCGGGCGTTCAGGTCGGCATG
>DATFAY010000570.1:0-12323 GCA_035254085.1 Piscinibacter sp. | reverse complement strand
GAAGTTCGAGACGGCCGCGATCATGTTCGAAGGCCCCTCTCGAGTTCAATCTCTCCCGGAGGGGTTGTGCGCCGATCCATCGCCGGTATCCTCTGGCGATACTTTTTCGCCAGACCCATGAGCACCACACAAGACCTCGTCGCCGCGCTCAAAGCCGAGCTCAAGGCCGCCGGCATCACCTACGCCGAGCTGGCCGGGCAGCTGGGCATGTCGGAGTCGAGCATCAAGCGCGTCTTCACCAAGGCCGACATGCCGCTGTCGCGCATCGACGAGGTGCTGCGGGTGCTGAAGATGGACTTTGCCGAGCTCGCGCGCAAGATCGCCGACGCGCAGCCCCTGAGCCGCGAGCTCACCCTGGCGCAGGAGAAGGCCGTCGTGGCCGATCGCAAGCTGCTGCTGCTGGCGATCTGCTGCCTGAGCCACTGGACCATTGAACAGATGGTCGCCACCTACACCTTGAGCGAGGCGCAGTGCATCGCCTATCTGGCGGCGCTGGACCGGCTGGGCATCATCGAGCTGCGGCCGCTGAACCGCTACCGGCTCAAGGTCGCCAAGGGCTTTCGATGGCGACCGCACGGGCCGGTGATGGAGTATTTCCGCCGGCACGTCGTCGACGACTACTACAGCGGCGGCTTCGACGGCGAAGGCGAGTTGCTGACGCTGGTGCACGGACAGATCAGCCCGAGCCAGGCGTCGGCCTTCGTGGAACGGCTGCAGCGCGTGGGCCAGGATTTCGCGCAGCAGCACCTGGCCGACCAGAAGCTGCAGCCCGCGCAGCGGCGGCCCTACACGCTGGTGGTCGGCATGCGCTCCTGGCTGTTCGCGGCCTTTCGCGACTTGAAGCGCGACCCGGCGAATTGAGAAGCCGGGCGGCGCGGCGCGCTTCAGGCCTTGCGGCGGCGCGCCATGAAGCCCACCAGGCCCAGGCCCGCAAGCATGAGGGCATAGGTTTCCGGCTCGGGCACGGCGCTGATCGATGCCGTGACGTGCTCGGTGTTGTCCCCGTTGTTCGAATCCCAGTAGTACAGATTGAGCGTGCCGCTGGCCGACGCGACGCCGCTGAACGCGGTCCCGATCACGAAGAAGTCGCCGCTGTCGATTCGCCCGACCAGCGTGCCGAACGGTGCCGTCAGGTTGCCTTGGGTCCAGAGGCCGAAGTCGGCGCCGATCTGCGTGCCCGCGGCCTGGCCGCTGTCGTCGCTGCCGGTGGCGAACAGGTTGTGGGTGAGGCCGTCGGCGTTCGACCAGCGCGGCAGCGCGCCGGCGCTCCACAGGTCGCCGGGGTCCACCGCGACGCTGAAGCTCTGGCCCGCGGTGAGGCTCACGGTGGCCAGCCCCACGCCCGTGCCCGAGCTGCTGTTGGCAAGTGCGTCGACGACGAAGTTGGCGGCATGCGCGCCAGTGCCGGCCAGCACGGCGGCGGCCGCGACGAGCGCGGAGCGCAGCGGCATTGAGTTCATACGGGTACCCCTCGAAGTTGCGGCGCCGGGCGCCGTGCCGGCACAGTAGCGCCGTCCGGCCGCCGGTGGCATCCCCAGAACAGAGGAAGAAGGGGTGTCCGGTTTCGCGCCGGGGTCACACCACGCCGCGCCGGCGCAGCGCCGCCACCTGCTCGGGCGTGAGCCCGATCTCGCGCAGCACCGCCTCGGTGTCCTCGCCCAGCGTGGGCGCGCGGCGGCGGATGGCGCCCGGAGTGGCGACTAGCTTGGGCACGATGCCGGGCACTTCCAGCTGCAGCCCCTGGGCGGTGGTGACCGACTCGATCATGCCGCGCGAGCGATAGTGCGGATCTTCGGCGATGTCGCGCGCGGTGTAGATGCGCCCGGCCGGCACCTGCGCCGCGGTGAGCGCCGCCAGCACGTCGCTCACGGTGCGCGGCCGCGTCCAGTCGGCGATCGCGCCGTCGATCTCTTGCACTCGCGCCACGCGGCCGGTGTTGCCGGCGAGCCCGGGGTCGCCGGCGAGGTCGTCGCGTCCGATGGCGTGCATCAGGCGCTTGAAGATCGAGTCGCCATTGCCGGCCACCAGCACCCAGCCGTCTTCGCATGGGTAGGCGTTGCTCGGCGCGATGCCAGGCAGGGCCGAGCCCGCGGGCTCGCGCACCGCGCCGAACGCGCTGTATTCGGGCAGCAGGCTTTCCATGCAGTTGAAGACCGCCTCGTACAGGGCGACGTCGACCACCTGGCCGCGCCCTTTCGGCGCTTCGGGCGAGATTGAGGCATGTCGGTGCTGCAAGGCCATCAGCACGCCGATCACGCCGTGCAGCGACGCCAGCGTGTCGCCGATGCTCACGCCCACGCGCACCGGCACGCGCCCGGGCTCGGCGGTGAGGTGGCGCAGCCCGCCCATCGCCTCGGCCACGACGCCGAAGCCGGGCCGGTCGCGATAGGGGCCGCTTTGCCCGTAGCCGCTGATGCGCAGCATCACCAGGCCCGGGTTCTCGCGCGAGAGCTCCTCGTAGCCGAGCCCCCAGCCCTCCATCACGCCGGGCTTGAAGTTCTCGATCAGCACATCGCATTCGCCGGCCAGGCGCTTGACGATCTCGCGCGCCTCGGGTTGGCGCAGGTCGAGCGTCACGCTGCGCTTGTTGCGCGACTGCACCTCCCACCACACGCTCGTGCCGTGGTGCAGCAGGCGCCACTGGCGCAGCGGGTCGCCGGCCGCCGGCGGCTCGATCTTGATGACATCGGCACCGAAGTCGGCCAGCGTCTTGGCGGCGAACGGCCCGGCGATCAACTGGCCCAGTTCGAGGACCCGCAGGCCGGCCAGCGGGCCGAGCGCTGCGGCCGTGCCGGAGGAGGCATGAGCGTTCATGCCGAGATGGTAGTGTCCGGCCCCCGGTTCGGGCGCGCCGCGGCAGCCCCGCTCAGGGCAGGACGACGGGCACGACGCCGACGGTCGTGACGGCCGAGGCCACCGGCACCGGCGACGCCCGTTGCGGCTGCTCCAGCAGCGCGAGCGACGGGCTCTTCAGTTGTTGCGCCAGGCTCACCACCGTGCGGGCGGGATCGTGCGGCAGCGCGTGCCACGGGTCGGCGCCGTGCGACATCAGGTAGCTCACCAGCTCGGCCTGCTGCTCGGGGTGCGCCAGGTAGTTCGGGGTGATCACCCGCGCCAGAGGCAGCCACGGCAGCTGGTTGCCCTGCCGCGCCGGGACGCGGTTGGCGAGTTCGGGGGCACGGGCCAGCCACCAGTCGAGCGCACCGCGGTCGCCCTCGCGCAGCGCCAGGTCGAAGCCAGAGGGCAGCTGGCCGGCGTAGGCGCCGAGGGAGGCGCGCGCGGTGTGGCCCTGCGCCTCCAGGGCCTGCGACAAGGCCGAGCCGAGCGCGCTCGGGTGCAGGGCGCCCAGCGTCCCGAACGGCAGGCCGCGCGTGGGCAGCTGACCCTGGGCGACCCAGGCGTCGAGCACCGTGTCGAGGCCGGCGCTGCGTGCCTGCGGGCAGCTCAGCATGCGCACCACGTCGTGCTGGACCGCGCGGGCGTCGGCCACGGCCAGCCAGCGCAGGGCCGCCAGGCTCTCCGGCGAGGCGGCGGGGAAATCGGGGCAGGGATGTGCGTCGGCCAGGGCCGCCAGCGGCGCCTGGTCGCAGCGCTCGGGCACGGCGCCCTTGGCCAGCAATTCGGGCAGTACCGGCCACAGCGCCGGGTCGCGTGCGGCCAGGGTCAGCGGGCAGCGCGGCAGGCCGGACGCGTTGACGTCTTTGGTCAGCAGGCTGCCCGGGCGGTAGGCGCCGCAGCGCGGGCTGAGCGCGCGCTCGACGCTGTTGAGCCGGTGGCAGGGGGTCGGATCGCCTTCGGTGGCCTTGTCGATCGCGTAGCTCAGCATCGCACCGGCGGCGCAGCCGGCACTGATGCATTCGCCGTCGTTGGCCTGCTCGTAGGCGAAGGTGAGCACCGACGTCGCGGCGCAGCCGCCCAGCAGCATCGCCGCCGCCAGCGTGGCGAATGCCGCGGCGAGTCGGCGGACCATGCCCATTTGTGTGCCCATGATGGGCGTCAGGCGATCAAGAAGCGTGCCGCGTGCGGAATGACACGCCGTGTCGCTCGTCTGTAAGCGCTTGTGATCAGGATGCGCGCTGTTCGAGCAGGTAGTTCGCGCCGTCGAACTGGCCCAGCACGTCGACCAGGTACGGCAGCACCGCCAGCAGCTGGTCGTGCAGCGTGAAGGGCGGATTGAGGATGAACACGCCGCTGCCGGCCAGGCCGAAGCCCTGCGAGTCCGGCTCCTGCACCGTCAGGCGCGCATGCAGCCAGCCCTTGGGCGCGAGCGACTCCAGCCGGCGCGGCAGCTGCGCGGCCTCCACCTTCTGCACCTGCGGGTACCAGACCATGTAGACGCCCTCGGCGAAGCGCCCGAGCGCGTCGCGCAGGCTCGCCACGACGCGGCCGTAGTCGCCGGTCCCTTCGTAGCTCGGGTCCATCAGCACCAGGCCGCGGCGCGAGGAGGGCGGCAGCTGGCTCTTGAGGCCCTCGAAGCCGTCGGCATTGCGCACTTCGACGCCCTTGGCGGCGCCGAGGTAGGACTCGAGGATGCGATGGTCGGTCGGATGCAGCTCGAACAGCCGCAACTGGTCCTGCGGCCGCAGGAGCATCTGGGCAAAGGCCGGCGAGCCGGGGTATTGCTCGAGCGTGCCCTGCGGATTGAAGCGGCGCACCAGGTCGACGTAGTCGGCCACCGCTTCGGGCAGGTCGTCGCGTTGCCACAGGCGGCCGATCCCCTTTTCGAACTCGCCCTTCTTCTGCGCGTAGCGGCCCTCCAGCGAATAGCCGCCGGCGCCGGCGTGCGTGTCCACCATGCGGTACGGCTTGTCCTTCTGGTTCATGTAGCGCAGCACGAGCGTCAGCACCGTGTGCTTGAGCACGTCGGCGTGGTTGCCCGCGTGGAAGGCGTGTCGATAGGCGAGCATGGTGTGTGAGCCGGGGACTTCGATGGGAGGCGCGGGCCGTCACTGTAGCGCGCCCCGCATTCGACGAGGCTTTGGCCTCGATCAACGCGGCGCCGGGAGAACACGCGCACGCTGCCGATGTGAAGGGCGTCGGCCACGCAGGCGCGCGGCCGTCCTATCACGATTTGCCATAAGCCCGTGCGGGCGGACCCTTTCCGTGCTGCCTAGCATGACGGCGACTCCGCGACTTCTCACCCACGAACCATCATGAGCTCTCTGTTCGATCCGCTGCGCGTCGGCGACATTTCCCTGGCCAACCGCATCGTCATGGCGCCGCTGACGCGCAACCGCGCCGCCGCCCGCCAGGTCCCCAGCGACCTGGCGGTCACCTACTACGCGCAGCGCGCCAGCGCCGGCCTGATCGTCACCGAGGCCAGCCAGATCAGCGCCGAGGGCCAGGGCTACCTCGACACGCCGGGCATCTACTCGCGCGAGCAGGTGGCGGCGTGGAAGAAGGTGACCGATGCGGTGCACGCCAAGGGCGGCAAGATCGTGATCCAGCTCTGGCACGTCGGGCGCGTGTCGCACGTGTCGCTGCAGCCGGGCGGCATCGCGCCGGTGTCTTCCACCACGCGTGGCGCCAACAGCAAGACCTTCACCAAGGACGGCTTCGTGCAGGTGTCGGCGCCGCGCGCGCTGCGCACCGACGAGCTGCCGCGCATCGTGGCCGACTATGGCCATGCCGCACGCTGCGCCATGGAGGCGGGCTTCGACGGCGTCGAGGTGCACAGCGCGAACGGCTACCTCCTCGAGCAGTTCCTGCGCGACAGCATCAACGACCGCAGCGACGCCTACGGCGGCCCGATCGCCAATCGGGTGCGCCTGCTGGGCGAGGTGATGCAGGCGGTGGTGCGCGAGGCCGGCGCCGCGCGCACGGGCGTGCGCCTGAGCCCGGTCACGCCCAGCAACGACGCCGGCCTCGACAGCGATCCGCAAGCGCTCTTCAACCACGTGATCGACGTGCTGGTGCCGCTGAAGCCGGCCTTCGTGCACGTGGTCGAGGGTGCGACCGGCGGCGCGCGCGACGTCGCGCCGTTCGACTTCGAGGCGCTGCGCCAGCGCTTCAAGCGGGCTCATCCCGGCGGCGCGTGGATGGTCAACAACGGCTACGACCGCCGGATGGCCTTGGACGTGGTGGCTGCCGGCCGCGCCGACCTGGTGGCCTTCGGGCGTCCGTTCATCAGCAACCCCGACCTGGTGCAGCGCCTGCGCATCGATGCCCCGCTGAACCCGCCGCGGCAGGCTCTGTTCTACGGCGGCGGCGCCGAGGGCTACATCGACTACCCGACGCTGGAGGCGCAGGCGGCGTAGCGGCTATCCTTTCGCGCGGCTCGTGCGCGCGCGAAACAGTTCCTGGATGCCGACCTCGCGCGGCCCCGGGACCAGCTCGAAGGTCTCGCCGCCGCGCAGGCTGCCCGGCGTGCGCACCGCGAGGTAGAAGCCGCACCAGGCGTTCTGCGTCATCAGCTTGGCCGCCTGGTTGAAACCCATCGCCGCGTTGAACTTGAAGCAAGGAAAACGCGGTTCGCTGACCGCCAGCTCGCAGTCGGCAAATCGCAGCACGTCGCCCACGAAGACCTGCGACTCGAGCAGGCCTTCGAGCGTGAGGTTCTCGCCGATCGCGCCGGGCGCGAGCGTGTCGCCCCACGCAGCGGCGCGGGCCTGCGCGCGCACCGTCTGCCAGAACGGGTAGTGCTCGCTGGGGTAGGCGTAGACCGCCTTGGCCAGGCCGCCGTGCACCGACAGGTCGGCCTGCTCGTCGCCTTCCAGGCCGAGCGGCCGCACGGCCACCGCGCCGGCCACCGGCTGCTTGCCGATGCCGCAGAGCACCGAGCGGCCGTCGATCTGCCACGCGCGGGCGCGGGCCACGTTGAGGCTGCGAAGGAGCAGGGGCATGGGCGCGGATGATGCCGCAATCGAGGGCGTGGTCAGTCCGCCGCGGTGCGGCGCGGCATGATGTGCACGCCCGCGGGGTCGAACTGCAGGAACAGGTCCGCGCCGACCGCGAGCTCGCCGCGCTGCAAGGCGGCGGTCGGCTGGTGCAGGTGCACCGCGGCGGGCACGCCCGCCAGCTCGAAGCGGCACAGCGCGATGTCGCCCAGCGGCAGGGCCTCGGCCAGCCGCGCGCGCTGCACGTTGGCGCCGGCGGGGGGCTCGCGGTGCACGCCGATGTATTCGGCCGGCACCACCCAGGTGACGGCCGTGGCATCGTCGATGCGGCCCTTGTCGCGCACGCGCAGGTCGATGCCCGCTTCGCCGCCCCAGCGCAGCCGGCCCCAGCCCGCCTCGTCGCCGCGGTGGAACACGCCCTCGAAATGGTTCTGGATGCCCACCAGCTCGGCCACCCGGGCATTGCGCGGCTGGGAAAGCACCTGCGCCGGCGTGCCCTGCTGCAGGCTGCGGCCGCGGTCGAGAATCACCATCCGGTCGGCCAGCCGCCGCGCCTCGTGCAGGTCGTGGGTCACGAGCACGATCGGCAGCGCGACGCTGCGGTGCAGTTCGGCGAGCTCGCGATAGAGCTCGTGGCGCGCCGGCTGGTCGACGGCGGAGAACGGCTCGTCCAGGAGCAGCACCTCGGGCTCGCGCGCCAGTGCGCGCGCCAGCGCGACCCGCTGCTGCTGCCCGCCCGAGAGCTGGGCTGGGCGCCGCGCGCCCAGCCCCTCCAGGCCGAGGCGGCGCAGCAACTCGTCGGCATGGGCGAGCGGGTCGGCGCGACCCGAGGCGAGGGCGACGTTGTGCAAGGCGTCGAGGTGCGGGAACAGCGCGTAATGCTGGAACACCAGGCCCACGCGGCGCTGCTGCGCGGGGACGCGCAGGTGCCGTTCGCTGTCGAGCCAGGTGCGACCGCGGCAGCTGATGCGCCCGCGCGCCGGATGCGTGAGCCCCGCGATGCAGCGCAGCAGCGTCGACTTGCCGCTGCCCGACGGCCCCACCAGCGCCAGCAGCTCGCCTGCGCGGCACTCGAAGCGCGCGGCCAGCGGCACCGGCGCGGCCTGCTCGACGTCGACGCTGAGCATCAGCGCTCCTGCAGCGGGTTGCGCCGATTGAGCGCGAACACCAGCGCCAGCGCCGCGAGCGACAGCGCGACCAGCAGCAGCGACATCTGCTGCGCGGCGTCGTTGTCGAAGGCCTGCACGCGGTCGTAGATCGCGATCGACAGCGTGCGCGTCTGGCCGGCGATGTTGCCGCCGACCATCAGCACCACCCCGAACTCGCCCAGCGTGTGCGCGAAGCTGAGCGCGACGCCGGCCAGCACGCCGGGCCAGGCGAGCGGCAGCTCGATGCGCCAGAAGGTGCGCCAGCCGCTCAGGCCCGACACCCACGCTGCCTCGCGCACGCTGCGCGGAATGGCGGCGAAGGCGCGCTGCAGCGGCTGCACCATGAACGGCAGGTTGATCAGCCAGCTCGCGACCAGCAGGCCCTCGAAGCTGAACACCAGCTGCAGGTGCAGGTGGTCGTGGAGCCAGCCGCCCAGCGGCGAGGCGTTGCCCAGGGCGACCAGCAGGTAGAAGCCGAGCACCGTCGGCGGCAGCAGCAGCGGCAGCAGCAGGCCGGCCTCGATCACCGGCCGCGCCCGCGACGAACTGGTGGCCAGCCAATGCGCCAGCCACAGGGCGGCGGGCAGGAGCGTGAGCGCCGTGAGCCCGGCCAGCCACAGCGAGACCCGCGCCGCCGGCCAGTCCATCAGCGCTCCATCAACGCGCCGCGTCCGGCAGGGCGAAGCCTTGCCGGGCCAGCACGGCACGCGCCGCGGCGCCTTGCAGGAAGTCGTGGAAGGCGACTGCGGCCGGGCGCGCGCCCTTCAGCAGCACCATGCGCTGGCGCAGCGGCTGGTGCAGCGACTCGGGCAGCGGCAAGTGGCGCGTCGCCGCGGCCACCGCGGGCGCCAGCGCCAGCGACAGCGCGGTGATGCCGGCCTGCGCGGCGCCTGTCGCGACATATTGCGTGGCCTGCGAGATGTTCTCGCCCAGCACCAGGCGCGCCTGGGCCTGCGGCCACAGGTCGAGCGCGACCAGCGCCTCGCGCGCCGCGCGGCCATACGGGGCGTGCTCGGGATGCGCGATGGCGAAGCGCTGCACCTGCGTCCAGCCGCGGCGCAGGCCCTCCAGCCGCTCGTCGAGGACGAGCGTCGAGGCGGCGGGCACGATCACGGCGATGCGGCCGACCGCGTAGAGTGCGCCCCGGTCGTGCGTCAGGCCGGCGTCGGCCAGGCGCAGCGCATAGCCTTCGTCGGCCGACAGGAAGAGGTCGAAGGGCGCGCCCTGCTCGATCTGGCGCGTGAAGTTGCCCGAGGAACCGAAGCTGAGCTCGATCTTGTCGCCGCGGGCCTGCTCGAACAGCGCGGCCACGGCCGGCAGGGCGAATTGCAGGTCGCTGGCGGCCGCCACCCGCGCCGGGGCGCCGCCGGCGGCGCTGCGCAGCGCGGGCAGCGCAGCGGCCGCTGCCGAGAGCACGAGGCGCCGCTTCATTCGGCCGCCGGCCGGTAGCCGCGATGGGCCGCCACCACGCGACGGCCCTTGGGCCCGGTCACCCAGGCGACGAACAGCTTGCCGGCGGGATGCTGTGCGCGGAAGCTGCGCATGAGGTGGACGTCCACGGCAAAGCGCGGGTCGCCCTCGGCCAGCACGCCGTAACCCTTGGCCGGGGCCAGGGACGACCAGGCCCCGCGCTCGACCAGCGTGCAGGCCTGGCGCTCGCGCGCTTGCAGCAGCACCGGCTCGCCGGCCTGCGCCGCCAGATACCACGCGCCGCCCGGCGCCACCTGGGCTGCCGACCACAGCGCCAGTTCCATCAAGTGGGTGCCGCAACCGTCGGCGCGGCTCATGAACGGGGCCTGCGCCTGCGCCAGGCGCGATGCCGCGAGCGCCATGTCGTGTCCTGCGGCCAGCGGCTTGGCCAGTGCGTGCGGGCCGACCAGCAGGAAGTCGCTGCGGGCCACCAGCCGCCGATCATGGATGAGCCCCTGCTTCTCCAGGCCGGCCTCGAGCGCCGGCGTGTTCGTCATGGCCGCGTCGTGCTCGCCGCGCTCGAGCGCCTGCAGCACGCTGCTGGCCGGGCCACGCAGCAACTGCACCGCGACGCCGGTGTCCTGCGCGAACGCGATCTGCAACCGGGCAGCGAGGCCGGAGTCGGCCAGCGCGTCGTCGACGGCCACGCGCAGCGGGTCGCCGAGCGACTGCCGCTGCAGCGCGACAACCCAGGCGGGACACGCGCAGGCCGCCGCGGCGGCCGAGAGGCGCAACAAGGCAAGGCGGCGAGCGGTCATGGCGCGGCATCTTACGGCGCGGGCGCGTCGCTTGCCCCATGCCCGGAGTGCGAACTTCGCGCCAGCTGCCGTGCATGAACCCATACCGCATCCGCATGACCCCCCGGGATTCGGAGGTTACCTGCCAATTACACTGCGACGACAATCGTTCTACCCATGGCGGACCTGCCCGACCGGGCAAGGAACGCCGGTAACCGGCGGTAATCCAAACGGATCGCCGGCCGGGCCAAAGGCGGCATTGGGCAAGTTCTGTGGGCGCATCCGTGATCCGGATCGCTTCCCATCAGGCCTTGCCCAATCCCGCTTTTTTTGACTCTGATGATTGGAACTGCCATGAACCGACCCGTGCTGGAGGGCTTGCGCCTGAACACGCCCGCCTACGTCCGTCATGCCCGGCTGACCGAGTGGGTGGCGCAGATCGCGGCCCTGACCGAAGCCAAGGACGTGTATTGGTGCGACGGCAGCGCAGCGGAATACGACCGCCTGTGCGCGCAGCTGGTCGCCTCGGGCACCTTCCGCAAGCTCAATCCCGAACTGCGGCCCAACAGCTACCTGGCCTGCAGCAGCCCGAGCGACGTCGCGCGGGTCGAGGACCGCACCTTCATCTGCTGCGAGAAGAAAGAGGACGCCGGCCCCACCAACAACTGGATGGCGCCGGCCGAGATGCGCCAACTCCTGCAGACGGGCCGCCCCGACGGCACGCCGCCGCTGTTCAAGGGGGCGATGCGCGGGCGCACGCTCTACGTGGTGCCGTTCAGCATGGGTCCGCTGGGCTCGCCCATCGCGCACATCGGCGTCGAACTGACCGACAGCCCCTATGTCGCGGTCAACATGAAGATCATGACGCGAATGGGCCGCGCCGTACTCGACGTGCTGGGCGACAGCGGCCACTTCGTGCCCTGCGTGCACACCGTGGGCGCGCCGCTGGAGCCGGGGCAGAAGGACGTGAGCTGGCCGTGCAACACGACCAAGTACATCGTCCATTACCCCGAGACGCAGGAGATCTGGAGCTACGGCTCGGGCTACGGCGGCAACGCGCTGCTGGGCAAGAAATGCTTCGCACTGCGCATCGCCAGTACCATGGGACGCGACCAGGGCTGGCTGGCCGAGCACATGCTGATCCTGGGCGTGACCAGCCCCGACGGCAAGAAGCACCACGTCGCGGCCGCTTTCCCGAGCGCCTGCGGCAAGACCAACTTCGCGATGCTGATCCCGCCGGCCGGCATGGAAGGCTGGAAGGTCACGACCATCGGCGACGACATCGCCTGGATCAAGCCGCACGCCGACGGCCGGCTGTACGCGATCAACCCGGAGGCCGGCTACTTCGGCGTGGCGCCCGGCACCAACGAGAAGACCAACTTCAACTGCATGGCCACGCTCAAGCGCGACGTCATCTTCACCAACGTGGCGATGACCGACGAGGGCGACGTCTGGTGGGAAGGCATGACCGACACGCCGCCGGCGCACCTTGTCGACTGGCAGGGCAAGGACTGGACCCCGGCCATCGCCAAGGAGACCGGTGCCAAGGCGGCGCACCCGAACGCGCGCTTCACCGTGTCGGCGGCCAACAATCCGGCGGTGGACCCGGAGTGGGACAACCCGAACGGCGTGCCGATCGACGCCTTCATCTTCGGCGGGCGCCGCTCCACGACGGTGCCGCTCGTGACCGAGGCGCGCAACTGGGTGGAAGGCGTCTACATGGCGGCCACCATGGGCTCCGAGACGACCGCCGCGGCGGCCGGCCAGCAAGGCGTGGTGCGGCGCGACCCGTTCGCGATGCTGCCCTTCACCGGCTACAACATGAGCGACTACTTCCAGCACTGGCTGGACATGGGCCGAGCGCTGCAGCAGCGCGGCGCCAAGCTGCCCAAGATCTATTGCGTCAACTGGTTCCGCAAGGGCCCGGACGGCAAGTTCGTCTGGCCGGGCTATGGCGAGAACATGCGGGTGCTGAAGTGGATGGTCGACCGGGTCGAGGGCCGCGCGCACGGCGTGGACAACGCCTTCGGCATCACCCCCGCCTACGAAGACCTGCAGTGGAAGGGCATGGCCTTCACGCCGGCGCAGTTCGAGCAGGTCGACAGCATCGACCCCGTGGCCTGGAAAGCCGA
>DATFAY010000569.1:0-9717 GCA_035254085.1 Piscinibacter sp. | reverse complement strand
CTCGACACCGCCGGCAAGACCGACCGCGTGGCTGATGCAGCGCTCCAGTTCGACGTCACCTTCGACAACATCACGTATGCCGAAGGGCTCGCGCTGATGGGGCCTGTACGCAACCCGAACGAGAACCGGCCAGTGTGATGTTGGCCCCCAGTCGCTTCGCTCCTGCCCCCGAGGGGCGCCACCCATCGGCCCGGGAGACCCGGGCCTCGGGCGTGGCTTGGGGGGCGCTTCGCTGGCGCTCGCTTGGTTCACCACTCAAGGACACGGCCATGCCTCTCTACGACTATCTTTGCTCGGCTTGTGAGAAGGAGTTCGAGTTTCTGGTGCGCTCCAGCGTCGTGCCCAGCTGCCCGCACTGCGGCAGCACGGCGCTGGAACGCAAGGTGTCGCTGACCGCGCCGCAGGGGACGAGCCAGGCGATCATCGCCTCGGGCCGCCGCGCCGCGGCGCGCGAAGGGCACTTCAGCCACTACAGCGCAGCGGAGCGCGGCAAGGCGCGATAGCGCGTCCGCGGCGGAGGATCTCTCTGCGAATGACCTGCCGTGGCGCCAAGGTCACTTCGACGAGCGGCAAGGCTCGCTTCTTGATCAAGCGATCAAATCGCGCCAAGCAGTTCCACCGTCAGCGGCTCGGTCCCCATCAGCACCTGGCACGCCAATCGTGACTTGGAGCTGACGCCGACGATGGTGTCCAGCTTGGCGTTTTCGGCCGGCGTCATGCGGTTCACGCTCTTGCGGCCTTCGGTGACGAACACGTGGCAGGCGCCGCACTTGGCATCGCCGCCGCATTGGCTCACGAGCTTCTCCCCGGCGGCCACGATGGCCTGAAGCAGCGGGGTGCCGGCGGCGGTTTCGATGGTTTTGCCCGCGGGCAGGATGGTCAGCAACGACATGGTTCTCGACTCCGAAGGAAAGGTCAGGCGTCCACCAGGGCGCCCATGAGGGCCGTGGCCGCATCGGCCAACGGCATGGCAATGCGCGTGATGCCCTGCTCGTCGAAGAAGCGGGCTTCCATGCGCGTGGGTTCATTGGGCAGCACGGCGAAGTGCGGGCCCTTGGAGCGCTTCATCGTCTGCCGCGCGAAAGCGCGCCCGAGCTGGTCGTTGAAGCGGCAGCCGAGGAACACGAAGCCGAGCCCGGCGCGGCGTTGTTGCACGAGCTCGGGAATCGGCGTCTGGATGTCGATCTCGGTGAGCACCTCGACGAAGTCGGTGTCCGAGATCAGGAAGTTCGCCGCCGGCGCATGGCCGCCCCAGGGCTTGTAGAGCAGGGTCGGGGCAGCGATCGGGTCGGGCGACATCGCGCCGCTCGCCTCATACCACCCGACCCAGGTGCCGAAGTGCTCGCTTTGCGACAAGCCCTGCACTTCGGCCCAGTCGCGGCGTGCCGCAGCGAGCGCGCTGCGCAGCGTGTCGTCGTACCAGGCATCGACGATGAGGGGCGCCGGCAGCGCGGCGATCCATCGGTGCAGCGGCGACGGCACCGCCTGCGCGACATACGCCTCGCGCATGGCCTTGACCAAGGTCTTGCGGTGCTTGAAGTTCTCGATGAACTGCGCCGCGGCGGTGAGGCGGTTCTTGATCTTGCCCGGCACCGAGATCTTGGCGGTCAGCACCGTGGCGAGCGCCAACGGATCGGCCGGCGGCGTGGCGCCTTCGCACAACGCGAGCAAGCCCGGGCCCAGATAGGGCGCGAGCGTGCCTTCGGCGAGGCCCTCTCGCACGGCGTGTGGCAACTCGAAGACGGTGGGGACGGCGATGCCGGCAGTCATGGGTGGGCTCTCAGAAGATGTCGGCGCCAGAGCCGACGTTGAGCGACGAGCTCTTCAAGGACTTGACGATGAAGCGCGCGTGGTCGCGCTCGAGGTAGCCGTGCAGCGGCAGCGCCAGGGCACGGTCGGCAATGCGTTCGACGAGCGGAAAGTCGCCGCGCTTCCAGCCGCGCTGCGTGTAGTGAAACTCCTGGTGCAGCGGCCGGCAATACAGCACCGACTCGATCAGTTCGGTGCCCAGGTCCTGCACGATCTGCTCGCAGGCGCTGGCCGTGAAGCGCTTGCCCAGGTGCACGAGGTAGAGCATCCAATGCACCTCGTCCACGTCGGGCGCGATGTAGGGCGGCTTGATGCCTTCGAAGGATTGCATGTGCTCGAGGTACCAGCCTTCGACCTCCTTACGCCGCGCCAGGATATCGTCGATGCGCGCGAGTTGCCCCACACCGAGGGCGGCGGTGAGCTCGCTCATGGAGGCCTGCAGCGGCACGCGCGAGCCCACCGAGACCGAGCGTCGATCGGCGAGCGAGCGTGCACGCAGGTAGCGCAGCTCGGCGGCGAGCGCGGCATCGTCGGTCGCCACCATGCCGCCCTCGCCGCAGCACAGCGCCGAGGGCTGCGAGAAGTCGAACACGGCCGCGTTGCCGAAGCTGCCGACGAGTCGCTGGCGATAGCGCGAGCCCAGCGCTTCGGTCGAGTCCTCGATCAGCTTCAGGCCGTGCTCGTCGGCCAGTGCACGCAGCTCGTTCCACGCCGCCGGATGGCCGTTGACGTTGCCCGCGAGGATCGCTTTGGTGGCCGGCGTGATCTGCGTGGCCGCCCGCGCGGGGTCCAGGCACCCCGACCAGTAGTTGATGTCGGAGAACACCACCCGCGCGCCCGTCAGCCCCACCGCGTGCGCCACCTGGTGCCAACCGTAGGGCGATGCGATCACCTCGTCGCCGGGGCCGATGCCCATCGCACGCAAGACGAGCCACGTGCCCAGCGTGCCGCTGCCCACCGCCACCGCGTGCGCGCGGCCCAGCCATGCGGCGAAGCGAGCCTCGAAATGCGCCACCATGCGCCCGGCCGACAGACGGGGCTCGCGCAGGGCTGCCTGCACCAGCTCGGTCTCGACCTCGCTCAGGTCGGGTTCCGACAGCAGGAACCAGTCGTCGTGCGGGCCGCGTTCGTCGGCGTCGGCGGTGCGCGCAGTGTCAATGGAGGCGGTGGCGTGCATGGCTCAATCGCCCGACAGGCGCCGCGCTTCCACGGTGATGGGCAGCGTGGTGCCTTCCGCCATCTCGGGCAGCGCCAGCACCCAGCCGTTGGCCAGCGTCACCGTGCCGCCCCACAAGCCCGCCTTCTCCTGCGCGACCACCGGTTCCTCGAGATCCTTCTTCGGCACATAGGCCGACAGCACGCCGGCGCTGGACTTGCGGAACATGACTTTCATGGAGGCTTCCTGGTGGATGTCGAGGAGGGGTCACGCCGCCCAGGCCGTGGTGTGTTCGGATTCGCCCAGCAGCGGCGCGACCACGCGCCGCGCGGCATCGATCGCGCGCTCGATGTCGCTGGCGGTGGTGTCTCGCCCAAGCGAGAAGCGCACGCTCGCCTTGGCGTGCAAGGCGCTCTCGCCCATGGCGAGCAGCACATGCGAGGGCTGCGTGCCGCCAGCGCTGCAGGCAGCGCCGGAGGACGCGACGATGCCGGCGCGCTCAAGCCTGCCCAGCACCTGGTCGGCGTCGAGCGCGCCGAAGCGCACGCAGGCGGTGTTGGGCAGGCGCTCGGCTTTGCGCCCGTGCACATGCAACGCGGGCAGCGCGCGCCGAAGGCCTTGCTCGAGGCGTTGGCGCAGCGAGCGCATGTGCGCGATGTCGTCAACCAGGCTGCGCGCCGCGCGGTCGCAGGCAGCGGCGAAGCCGGCAATGCCGGGCAGGTTCTCGGTGCCGCCGCGGCGATGGCGCTCCTGCCGGCCTGCCAGCAAGGGCGGCAGGTCCAGGCCCTTGCGCACCAGCAGCGCACCCACGCCCTTCGGGCCGGCGAGCTTGTGCGCCGACACCGACATTAGGTCGGCGCCGCTGTGCGCGAACGACAGGCGCGACTTGCCGACCAGCTGCGTCGCATCCACGTGCAAGAGACTGCCTCGCGCATGCGCGATCTCGGCGATCTCGGCAATCGGCATCAGCACGCCGGTCTCGTTGTTGGCGCCCATCACGCTGACCAGCGCCACGTCGGCGCCGATCAGTTCGCGCGCAGCGGCCAGGTCGAGACGCCCATGCGCATCGACCGGAATCAGGTCGACCTGCACGCCCTCGTCGCGCAAGCGCTCCGCCAAGGCGAGCAGGCCGGGGTGCTCGACGGCCGACAGCACCAGGCGCTGTCGCGGCCCGAACCCCGCGGCGGCCAGCGCGCCGAGCACGGCCATGTGGTTCGCCTCGGTGGCGCCGCTGGTGAAGACGAGTTCCGTGCCCTGGCAGCCGAGGAAGTTCGCCACGCGCGCCCGCGCATCGGCGAGCAACCGGCGCGCCGCCTGGCCCGGCGCATGGGTGGACGACGGGTTGGCCCAGGCGCGCTGCAGCGCGTCCAGCACGGCAGTCGCGACCTCGGGCGCGACCGGCGTGGTCGCGTTGTGGTCCAGGTACACGCACTGCGCCGCGCTCATTGCCAATACTCCCGCAGCGCGTCGTCGCACACCGCGGTGAGAGCCGCATGCAGGCTCACGCCACTCGCCTTGAGCACCCAGCATCCTTGCACATGGTCGCGTGCGTGCAGCAGCCACGCGCCTTCATTGACCGGCACGAGCCAGGCGATGTCGATGTCGCCGCCGCGCGCGTCGATGTTGCGCGAGCAGTTCGGGCTGACGATCTTCCAGCCCAGGCCTTCGCGCTCGACGCGCGGCTGCACGTAGCGGTAGCGCCGGCGCCGCGCGATGGCGCGCAGGATGCGCGCCTGGTCGAGCGCAACGACGCGAGACGGATCGGTGGCAGGCGAGCGCTGCTGGGGCCGGCGCAGCGGCGCGCTGCTCATGCGCTGAGTTCCTCTTCGAGGCAGCCCAGCACCGCGACGCCGAAGTCCACCATGTAGACCGGCACGTTGGCCTCGCTGTGGTGGCCCACCTGCACGATTTCTCCGGGGCCGCCGGCAGCGATGACGAGCGCGTCGCCGGCGCAGTCGGGCAGGCTGCCGTCGTTGTACAGGTCGATGGCGGCCACCACGGGCTGACCCCATCGGTACTTCGGTTCGCGCAGCGTCTGCATGGCCTGGGCTCCTTCAGCGAATGTGGTCGAGCTGCGCCGCGCGCTCGCCAAGCTGGGCGAGCACCTCGTCGGGCAGGTGGTCGAGCGTGCACAGCTCCTTGGCCCGCATGCCCACACGGTGGCCGCTCTCGCTGAACTCGACCGCGTAGATGTAGAACTGCTGCAGGAAGGTGCCGATCGAGCGCACGAAGCCGACCTCGCCCTTGTTCACCAGCACGTCGCCGATGTCCTTGCCGTTGTAGGTGCCGTCGTTGCGCACCACGCTGCGGCTGAGCACGCGCTCGCCCATGGCGAATCGCGGCGGCAGCGCGATCTCGAGCGTGTCGTCGTCGCGGTTGACGTCAGCCATCTGCCGACTCCAGTTCGCTGCGACGCTGCGCCGCACGTTCGCGCACTTCAGGCTCGGCATCGCACAGCAGGCGCGCGAGCACCGGGCCGGGGGCGCGGCCAGCGGCCTCCCAACGCACGGTCCAGTCGGCGTCATCGGCAAGCGCGTCGAGCAGCGGCGCCGGCAAGCGCTCGGCCGCGATGCGCCGCACGTCGGGCGAAGGGTCTTCGACGCAGCGCCAGAGCGCCGGCATCGGCAGGCGACGCACGACCTCCAGCCGCACTTGCAGGTCGGCGTCGTACATCAGCAGCGGCAGCAGGCTCACCGGCAGGCGGCGCGCGACGACGGCGCGCACCTGATAGTCCTCGTCGCGCATCATCGACGCCAGCTCGGCGTCGGCAATGCGGTGCGCCACGCGGATGCGCACTTCCCGATGAGGATCGTTGCGCAGCCTGGCGAGCCATCGTTGCGGTGCCCGCAGCGCCACCTGCAGGCGCACCGTCTCGTCGGGGTCGGCGAGCAGTGCAGGCAGGCGCAGCAGCTCGGCGTGGCGCGCCGCGATCGCGCGCACCTCGAAGTACGGGTGCGCGAGGTACTCGCTGGCCAGAGCAGGGTGGGTGCGAAAGAAGCGATCGACGCGGCGCGCATAGGCATCCTGCATGCAGCAGTGCCCTGGCTCGCAGCCGCCGCCGGCGCGCAAGGCGGCATTCGGGCAGGCGGCGCACGTCGAGCCGGTGATGGCCACCCCTTGCCAATCGACGGCTGGGATGTCGTCGCATAAAGCGCTCATGACACCGTCCCCGCGATGGCATCGAGCCGCGCCCAGGCCGCGGCACCTGTGGCCTGCACGTAGGCCGCCGGCTCGTCGTCCTCGCTTGCCGCGGCACGTCGGCGCACCGCTTCGAGCACCGCCGCGCCGACGCAATCCTCGGGGTCGAGGGCACGCAACAGCGCCAGCGCATCGCGCGCCTCGTGCGCGTCGTGAAGGCGCAGGCTCAGGTAGGCATAGCCTTTCAACACGAACAGGTAGAAGCGCGTGCGGGGATCGTGGCGCGCGCCCGGCAAGGCGCGCCGCGGCACGTCGCCCCACGCCATCGGCAGGCCCAACGCCGCGGCGCCGACCGCCAGCGCGCGGCGCGCAATGTCGCGCGCCGCGTTCAGGCGTTGCTCGTAGAAGTGATGTCGGTAGAACGCGATCAGCACGGCCGGATGGTCGGGCGCGAGCCACCGCGCGCGCATCAACGCGGCCATCGCGCGCGCGGGCTCGCCGCGGTGCGTGCCGGCCTCGCGCAATGCAGCGTCTACGGGCGGCGGCAACGCCAGCCCGAGCACGGCATCGTCGAAGTCGGCGCCGGCGTGCATGACCGCTCAGCGGCGCTTGATGGAGGACAGCGACACCGTCGCCTCGGTGGGCGGCTTGGCATCGCCCGAGCTCGCGCAGCTGTGCGCCGCCGCGTTCGGGTTCACGAAGGTCAGGCCTGAGTGCAGTGGCGTGTCGGTGAAGTCGACGGTCACGCCATCGAGTAGCAGGCGGCTTTCGGCCGGCAGGAAGACGCGCACGCCGTCGAGCACGAATTCGGCATCGCCGCCTTGGGGCGAAGGCTCGACCGTGAACTCCGACGTGTAGCCCGAGCAGCCGCCCGGCGCCACGCTGAGCCGGAACCCGCCTTCGGGATGCGCGGAGAAGCGCACCATGCGGCGCATGAACTTCTCGGCCGCGGGTGTGACGGTGACATGGGGCCGAAGCATGTTGCTCAGACCTTCTTGATGCAGTTGTCAACCGGGCACACCGCGATGCACTGCGGTGCGTCGAAGTGGCCTTCGCACTCGGTGCACTTGGCCGGGTCGATGATGAAGGTGCCGCCTTTCTCGCGAATGGCGACGTTGGGGCACTCGGGCTCGCAGGCGGAGCAGCCGGTGCACGTGGACGCAATGATCTTCAGGGCCATGACGGTCTCCTCGGGGGGTCTCTCGGGAACGGAAATTCAGGCCGCGGCTTCGGCAGCGCCGGTGTAGGCGCCTTGACGGATCTGCGCATCGCCGCGCAGCTGGTGCGTGATGGCACCGCTGGCGATGCGGCCGCGGTAGTCGGCAAACCACGCCAGCGCCGCCTTCTCGATGAACTCGTGCGCGTACTGGTCCACCGGCTCGATGCCGGCGGCCTGGAGTTCGTCGCGCGGGCAGGCGCCGATCTTGGACACGAGCACCGCGTGGCAGTCGTTGATGGCGCTGACGATCGAGGGCAGTTGCTCGTCTTCGCCGTAGCCACCCTGGCAATACAGGTCGACGCGCCGATGGCCGACGAACAAGACCTCGTTCTTGCTCAGCTCGAAGATCTGGAACTCGGTAGCGTGGCCGAAGTGCTGGTTGACCTTGCCGTGGCCTTCGGTCGCCACGGCAACCAGCACTTTCAGGTCGGCGGGCACGCCGTCGTCGACGTTCGCGGCGGCCAGCGCGGCGAGCTTGGCGCCGTGCTGTGCCCGGCGTTCGGCCTCCACCTGGTTCTGGTAGCTGCGGCGCTTGTCGAGGTCGTAGACCACTTCCATCGCGTCGATCCTGTCGAGCGTGAACTCGTCGCTGCGGTCTTCGCCCAGCAGGCCCACCGCATCGGCGCGGCATTGCCGGCAATGGCGCATCAGGTTGGCGCCGCCCATGCACGCGTCCTGCACCGCCTTGAGTTCCTGCGCGCTGGGTCCGCGCTGACCGGTGAGGCCGAACACCGTGCCGTGCTCGGCCTCGCTGATGAGCGGCATGATGTTGTGCAGGAAGGCGCCGCGCTTCTTGACCTCGCGGTTCACGTCGATCAGGTGAGCGTCGTTGATGCCGGGGATCAGCACCGAGTTGATCTTGGTGAGCACGCCGCGGGCCGTCAGCATCTCCAGACCCAGCATCTGCTGCTCGTGCAGGATGCGCGCGGCCTCGTAGCCGGTCACGCGCCGGTGGTTCCAGAAGATCCACGGATAGATCTTCTCGCCCACCGCGGGATCGACCATGTTGATGGTGATCGTGACGTGATCGATGTTGTATCGGCAGATCTCGTCGACCATTGCGGGCAGCGCGAGGCCGTTGGTCGACAGGCACAGCTTGATGTCGGGCGCCTGCTCCTGCAGCATGCGGAAGGTGTCGAAGGTCTTCTTCGGATTGGCCAGCGCGTCGCCTGGGCCGGCGATGCCCAGCACGGTCATCTGCGGGATCTCGCTGGCGACCGCCACCACCTTCTTGACCGCCTGCTCGGGCGTGAGCTTCTGACTCACGACGCCGGGGCGCGATTCATTCGAGCAGTCGTACTTGCGATTGCAGTAGTTGCACTGGATGTTGCAGGCCGGCGCAACCGCCACGTGCATGCGCGCGTAGTGGTGGTGGGCTTCTTCGGAGTAGCAGGGGTGGTTCTTGACCTTGTCCCAGATCTCTTGGGGCATGTCGTCGGGGCCTGCCGAGGTGCCGCAACTGGCCTTGCCCTCGCCGCCGGTGCTGCCGCAGCCGCCTGCGGCCTTTTCGAGGATCTCGCTTACGGCTCGGCGACCCTTGCGCAGGTCGCCGATGGAGACAAAAGCGGTGCTGCCGGACATGGAGGACGCCTCACACAGTCGGTTGACGATGCCGGTTCTTTTGCGAGACGCATGCCAGCAGCATTTCGTTTGCGAATCAATGACTTGCGGTTCGTGCGCTTGTTGGGTTGATGACAAACGAGACAGGAAACCGCTGCACTGGCTCGATGGCCGGGCTTGCTCGCCTCATGTGCTGCGGCAGTCGTTTGCCACGCACACGCTGCAGGCCGGCTATGACATCCGCACGGTGCAGGAACTGCTGGGGCACGGCGATGTGAAGACGACCATGATCTAGACGATCGTGACTGGCGAGGTGTGCGTAATCCGTTTGATCAGTTCTGCAGCCGCAATGCAGACGGTCGTGAACGGCTGGAAATGGCCGGGATCGCCAGTACGCTCGCTCACCGGAAAGTTGCCTTCGGCATGAGCCGGCCCCAGCGATGTGCCGAAGTCGGCGCGGTCTGCACGAGGGTCAGATCTCCGTTTGCTCGGAGATCTCCAGGGCATCGTCGACCTCGACACCCAGGTACCTCACCGTCGACTCGATCTTGGAGTGGCCAGGCAACAGCTGAACGGCACGAAGGTTCCTGGTGCGGCGATAGATGCTCTTCCTGTGCAGTCCGCTGTCGTCACGGTCTTTGAATCGGTGAATTTCTCCGACGCATTTGCGATTCAGCTCCCACCGGGCGCTTCTGGCGATCCAGATCTTCTGTGGCGGTTCGTCATGTCACACCAGCCCGCATGGATCGGATGGCTCACCAGCCTGCGAGATGCAGTCGTCGCGTGTTTTGGTCTGAAGACTGCCAAACGCCTGGCGGCTCTCTCCGGTGAAGCC
>DATFAY010000568.1:0-5239 GCA_035254085.1 Piscinibacter sp. | reverse complement strand
CCGGCCATCGCGGCGTGCAGCACCTGGTCGCTGAAGAGCACCCAGGTCGTGCCGGGCGCGAAGTCGACATGCGCCTGCGGGCCGTCGCGCTGGAACGCCAGGTCCGCCTTGGCGTGGTCGTGCAGCTGCAGCATGACGTGGTCGTACTCGGTGCGCCGCCGCTTCGTGATGCCCGCGCGGTGCATCAGCCAGGCCGATCCCGGCAAGGGCCGCGTGATCGAGGGCAGGTAGCGCCGCGCATGCTCGACGAAAGGCTCGCCCACGCGCCAGCGACGCGGCGCGCCGTGCGGGTTGATGTTGCAGAAGACGCGCAGCAGCCGCGTGCCGTGCATCGGGTTGGACGGAAAGGCGTCGACGTGCAGCCGGGTGTCGTCCTTGCGCCAGCTGATCTGGCGCCCGGCGATCTCGGCGGGCCGCAACGAGCTGTTGCCGCGCTGAAGCCGGCCGCGGTAGTGCGGAAACAGGCGCAGCGCGAAGGCCTCGCTGGCGTCGGCATAGCGCACGATCATGGCGCGCAAGGCTTCCAGGTCGCGTGCGGACCCCCGCGCGCCGCGCAGCGCGCCGCCGGGCCATCGCACGGAGATGTTCTTCGCCTTGCCGTCGGTCCAGCGCTCGTCCAGGAAGCGGTCTTCCCCGTCGGCCAATGCGAACGGCAGCTTCGGAAAACTCAGCACCAAGCCGTCTTCGGCCACTGCCTCGACGCCGCGCGTGGGGCCGTCCTCGGCCCAGCTCGCGTCGGGGAATTCGCGCACGATGTCGACGCTGGCGCTCGCCATGGTCAGGCTCCGGCCCGGCCCGCGCCGGCGGCCGTCATCGCACGCGCAGGCCCGGCGTCGCGCCGGGCCAGGGCTCGAGGATGTACAGGCCGGGGTGGGCCTTCTCGTCGGCGTGGCTGGCCGCCAGCACCATGCCTTCGCTCACGCCGAACTTCATCTTGCGCGGGGCGAGGTTGGCGACCAGCACGGTGAACTTGCCGACCAGGTCCGCCGGCGCGTAGGCGCTCTTGATGCCGCTGAAGACGTTGCGCAGGCGGCCTTCGCCGGCGTCCAGCGTGAGGCGCAGCAGCTTGTCCGAGCCTTCGACCATCGCGGCATCGACGATCCTGGCGATGCGCAGGTCGACCTTGGCGAAGTCGCCGATCGCGATGGACTCGGCGATCGCCTCGCCGCCTGGGTCGGTGGCGCTGCCGTCGCCGCTTTCCGCTGCGGATGCTGTGGCCGCAGCGCCGGCGGGCGCCTCGAACAAGGCGTCGAGCAGCTTGGGGTCGACGCGCTGCATCAGATGCCGGTATTCCCCGATGCGGCTGCCCGCCGGCAGCGCGCGGCCGGCGTCGGCAAAGGACAGGGGCTCGACCTTCAGCCAGGCCTCGACCTGCGCGGCCAGCGCCGGCAGCACCGGCTTCAGGTAGATGGTGAGCAGCCGGAACGCCTCGATGCACACGGTGCAAACGTCGTGCAGCACGGCGCTTTGCTCGGGCTTCTTGGCCAGCTCCCAGGGCCTGTTCTGGTCGACGTACTCGTTGACGCGGTCGGCCAGCAGCATCACCTCGCGCAGCGCCTTGCCGTATTCGCGCTCCTGGTACAGCTCGACCAGCGCATCGCGCTGGGCGCGCAGCGCATCGAGCAAGGTGCGGCCCTCGACCCCCACGTCGGCCGAGAGCTGCCCGTCGAAGCGCTTGCTGATGAAGCCAGCGGCGCGGCTGGCGATGTTGATGTACTTGCCCACCAGGTCGCTGTTGACGCGGGCGACGAAATCGTCCGGGTTGAAGTCGATGTCCTCGACCTTCGCGTTGAGCTTGGCCGCGATGTAGTAGCGCAGCCACTCCGCGTTCATGCCGAGCTCGAGGTACTTCAGCGGCGAGATGCCCGTGCCGCGGCTCTTGCTCATCTTCTCGCCGCCGTTGACGGTGATGAAGCCGTGCACGAACACGTTGTCGGGCACCTTGCGGCCCGAGAAGCGCAGCATCGCGGGCCAGAACAGCGTGTGGAAGTAGGTGATGTCCTTGCCGATGAAGTGAACCTGCTCGACGGCGGGGTCGGCCATGAAGGCGTCGAAGTCGCGGCCGATCTTGCCGAGGTAGTTCTTCAGCGAGGCGAGGTAGCCGATCGGCGCGTCCAGCCAGACATAGAAGTATTTGCCCGGCGCGTCGGGAATCTCGATGCCGAAGTAGGGCGCGTCGCGGCTGATGTCCCAGTCCGAGAGGCCATGGCTGCCCTGCTCGTCGGTCTGGAACCACTCCTTGATCTTGTTGAGCACCTCGGGCTGCAGCCGCCCGGGCTGGTTGGTCCATTCCTGCAGGAAGTCGATGCAGCGCTGCGACGAGAGCTGGAAGAAGTAGTGCTCGCTGGTCTTCATCACCGGCGTCGCGCCGGTCAATGTGGAATAGGGATTCTTCAGCTCGGTGGGCGCGTACACCGCGCCGCACACCTCGCAGGAATCGCCGTACTGGTCCTTGGCGCCGCAGCGCGGGCACTCGCCCTTGATGTAGCGGTCGGGCAGGAACATGCCCTTGACCGGGTCGAAGAACTGATCGATCGGGCGCACCGCGATCAGGCCCTCCTTGCGCAGGTGGCGGTAGATGTCCTTGGCGAGCTCGTGGTTCTCGGCCCCGTCGGTGGAGTGCCAGTTGTCGAAGCCGATGTGAAAGCCGTCGAGGTATTGCTTGCGGCCGGCGGCGATGCCGGCCACGAACTGTTGCGGCGTCTGGCCGGCCTTCTCGGCCGCGATCATGATCGGCGCGCCGTGAGCGTCGTCGGCGCACACGAAATGCACCTCGTGGCCCAGCATGCGCTGCAGCCGCACCCAGATGTCCGCCTGGATGTACTCCATCATGTGCCCGATGTGAAAGGGCGCATTGGCGTAGGGCAGAGCGGTGGTGACGAAGAGCTTGCGCGGCATGGGCGGAGCGGCCCGCGGGCCGCGTGAATACGAGGGAAAGCACGGATTCTAGGCTTCGAGTGGCTGGCGCGCCCAGGGTTGTTCACCCTGCGATAGACTGCCTTTCGGACCCTCCACCCGCCGTCGCCGGCCGCCACCATGCCCGTCACCGAATCCGCGCTGCTCGAAGCGCTGAAGACCGCCATCGACCCCAACACCGGGCACGACTTCGTCGGCGCCAAGCAGCTGAAGAACCTGCGCATCGACGGCGGCGACGTGGCCTTCGACGTCGAGCTCGGCTATCCGGCCAAGAGCCAGCTCGCCGGCCTGCGCAAGCTGCTGATCGCGGCGGCGCGCGGCGTGCCCGGCGTCGACAACGTGAGCGTCAACCTCACGACCAGGATCGTGCCGCACGCCGTGCAGCGCGGCGTGCAGCTGCTGCCCAAGGTGAAGAACATCGTCGCCGTGGCCTCGGGCAAGGGCGGCGTCGGCAAGAGCACCACTGCCGTGAACCTCGCGCTCGCGCTGGCCGCCGAGGGCGCCGCGGTGGGCATCCTCGATGCCGACATCTACGGGCCCAGCCAGCCGATGATGATGGGCATCGAGGGCCGTCCCGAGTCCACCGACGGCAAGACCATGGAGCCGCTCGAGAACTACGGCGTGCAGGTGATGTCGATCGGCTTCCTGGTGGATGCGGACAACCCGATGATCTGGCGCGGCCCGATGGCCACCCAGGCGCTGGAGCAGCTCCTGCGCCAGACCAACTGGGGCGAGCTCGACTACCTCATCGTCGACATGCCGCCGGGCACCGGCGACATCCAGCTCACGCTCAGCCAGCGGGTGCCGCTCACCGGCGCGGTGATCGTCACCACGCCGCAGGACATCGCGCTGCTCGACGCGAAGAAGGGCGTCGCGATGTTCGAGAAGGTCGGCGTGCCCATCCTGGGCCTGGTCGAGAACATGGCCGTGTACTGCTGCCCGAACTGCGGCCATACCGAGCACATCTTCGGCGCCGACGGCGGCAAGAAGATGGCCCAGGAGTACGGCATGGACTATCTGGGCGCGCTGCCGCTGGACATGAGCATCCGCCTGCAGGCCGACTCGGGCCGTCCCACCGTGGTGGCCGACCCCGATGGCGAGGTGGCGCAGATCTACAAGCAGGTCGCGCGTGACGTGGCGGTGAAGATCGCGCTCAAGGCCAAGGACTTCTCGGCCAAGTTCCCGACCATCTCGATCAGTAAGAGCACCTGAGCGGGCGCGCTGCGTGCGGCGCATTCCTGCCGGGTGGGACGGCGCACGTTGACGCCCGCAGGGGCGGGGCGCACACTGCCTGCGCCCGTTTTTCCCCACGATGGATCCGGCTTCCATGACTTCCAGCAACGAATCCCCCGCCGTGCCCGTGGCCACGGTGGACGACCTGCGCGAGCGCATCCGCCGCAAGGCCCAGCTCAAGGGCCGCCAGCCCGACGCCGAGGCCCTGGCCGAGGTGCAGGCCCTCATCGGGCCGCGCCCGCCCGAGGGCCATGCGCGCGACCGCCTCATCGAGCACCTGCACCTGCTCAACGACCGGCATGGCGCGCTGCACGAACGCCACCTGGTGGCACTGGCGCGCCTCATGAACCTGGCCCTGGCCGAGGTCCACGAGGTGGCGAGCTTCTACCACCACTTCGAGATCGTGCGCGACCAGGCCGAAGTGCCGCGCCTGGTGCTGCGCGTGTGCGACAGCCTCGGCTGCAGCCTGGCCGGCGCGCAGGAACTGCTGCGCGCGCTGCCCGAGCGCCTGCGCGCCGCGGGCCTGGGCGACGTGCGCGTGCAGGCAGCGCCCTGCGTGGGCCGCTGCGAACAGGCACCCGTGGCCGTGGTGCACCAGTGCCCGGTGCCGCGCGCCACCGTGGACGCGGTGCTGGCACAGCTGGAGTTGACGCCCAATCGGGCATTGGCCCAGCATCCACAAGCGCCGGCAGCTACGGTTTTTGAGGCGCGCCCCGAGACCGCCGTCACCCGCGGCGGTGAGGGCGTGGCGCCCGCCTGGGTGGGCCTGGCCGCCTACCGCGCCCAGGGCGGCTACGCGCTGGCCGCCGATGTCGCCCAGGGCCGCGTGCCGCCCGACACCGTGCTCGCCGCCATGGAGGACGCGGGCCTGCGCGGCCTGGGCGGCGCGGGCTTTCCGGCCGGGCGCAAGTGGCGCATCGTGCGTGAGCAATCCTCGCCGCGGCTCATGGCCGTGAACATCGACGAGGGCGAGCCCGGCACCTTCAAGGACCGCAGCTACCTGGAGCGCGACCCGCACCGCTTTCTCGAGGGCATGCTGGTGGCCGCCCAGGTCGTGGGCACGCAGGCCTGCTACATCTACCTGCGCGAC
>DATFAY010000567.1:0-3229 GCA_035254085.1 Piscinibacter sp. | reverse complement strand
TCGGCCATCAGCTCCTGCAGGGCCTTCATCAGCGCGGCGCGGCCTTCGCTGCGCAGCACGTCGCTGGCCAGCAGCGCCTGCTGCTCGGCGGTTGGGCTCGACTGTCGGCTTGGCTGACTCATGGTGCGTGCTCCCGATTTCCTGCACTGCTGCACTGGGGCGACTATCGCCGGGGCGGGCGCTGCACCATCGCCGGAACAAGGCGGGAACGCCCGCCCAGTTCCGGCGCGCGCCTTTCACGCCGCCGTCGCCTCGCTGACCACCGCCTCCGCCATGGCATTCGATTCGGGCGCCGGACGGATCACCGCGATCGCGGCGCCCAGCGTGTCCGCCAGCACCGCGAAGCGGCCGACGCCGGGGATGTCGCGCGGTGCGGTGAGCACCTCGCCGCCGAGGGCGCGGGCCTGCCGCGCGGTGAGGTCGCAGTCGGCCACGGCCACGTAGGGCAGCCACATCGACGGCGCGCGCAGGTCGGCCGAGCGCATCATGCCGGCGCGCGACACGCTGTCGGTCTTGAAGATGTAGTACGTGCCCTGCGCGCCCAGGTCCATCGATTCGTGCGAATAGCCGGCCAGCCGCTGGTAGAAGGCGAGCGCGCCGATCGTGTCGGCCGTCCACAGCTCGTTCCAGTACCAGTCGCCGTCGGCGGTGACCGCGCTATCGGGCCGATCGTCCCCGTGGCCCGTCCACAGCGCGAGCAGCGCGCCCGACGGGTCGGCGATGCGCGCCGCGCGGCCTGCGCTGCCGCGGTCCATGGGACGCTCGATGGCATGCGCCCCGGCGGCCAGCGCCGCGGCGAACGCCGCGTCGACGTCCGGCACCGACAGGTAGGCGATCCATTGCGCACGTTCGTGGTCGGCCGCACGGCGGTAGCCGCCGATGCGCTGCGAGCCGTTGAAGATCACGTGGTGCCGCTGTGCGCCGAGCGGCATCGACTCGGTGTGCCAGTTGAACAGCGGTTCGTAGAAGCTGCGTGCCTTGGCGATGTCGGTCGACGAATGCTCGAACCAGACAAACTTGCCGGGCAAGGTGCTCATCGGTTGCTCCTTCACGCGCGAGAGGGGTGTGGGGGGAAAAGGTCGATGATGCGCGGCGCACCGGCCGCCGGCAAGCCGCGCCGAGGGTCGCGACAGGGCCTTCGCGGCGGCGACAATGGCCTTGCCGAACTCATGGAATCCATTGCCGTCATCGACTTCGAGACCACCGGGATGTCGCCCGGCCAGGGCGCACGGGCGACCGAGATCGGCGTCGCGCTGGTGCGCGGCGGGCAGATCGTCGGGCGCTACCAGAGCCTGATGCGCACCGGTGCGTGGGTGCCGCCGTTCATCGAACGCTTGACGGGCATCAACAACCGCATGCTGGCCGACGCGCCGCCGGCCGACCAGGTGATGCGAGAGGCGCTCGCGTTCGTGGGCGATGCGCCGCTGGTGGCGCACAACGCCGCCTTCGACCGCCTGTTCTGGAGCGCCGAGCTGGAGCGTGCGGGCTGCCGCGCGGCGCAGGAGGCGGCGTCGCGCTTCGCCTGCACGCTGCTGCTGGCGCGTCGCCTGATCGATGACGCACCCAACCACAAGCTGGGCACGCTGGCCGAGTGGTTCGACCTGCCGCGCAGCGGCCGCGCCCACCGCGCGCTGGCCGATGCCGAGACGGCCGCGCACCTGTTGCTGCGGCTGCAACGCGACGTGGAGCGCCGCTTCGCGGACCGGCTGCCGCCCGAGGGCGTGTCGCACGGGCTGCTGCAGGCGCTGCAGCGCGCCCCGCGCCGGTCGCTGGCGGCTTGCGTGGCCGCCTACGGCAGGCCGGCGTTGCCGTAGCGATGCCGGTGCAGCAGGCTCATCGCCAGCGACGAGAGCTCCGGGCTGCCGCGCCGGCGCGCGAAGATGAAACGTTCGCGGGCGTAGATGCGATCGAAGGCGAGGGCCGAGACATGGGCCGTCCAGCCCTCGGCCGCCATCAGCGCCGAGAAGCGCTCCAGCGTGCGCTGGTCGACTTGCAGCGGCCGGCCCGCCTGCGGCACCAGCCGATCGATGACCAGCACCGTCTTGCCGTGCTGGACCAGCGTCGGGGTCGGGCCGGTGCTCGGGCGGGGAGGGCGTTTGATCGATCGCGAAGGCATGGTGAAGCGGGACGGCAGGGCGCGCGCGGACAGCGTGCGCGTCAGGCCAACGATAGGGCCGGCGGCGCGATGCCGCATGCGGAATAAACCCGGTTTCGCCGCGCTGTTCGCATGCGCGCTCCCCGCGCGGCTCAAAGCCGTGACGCAGTGCAGGGCAGCGGCATCGGCCGAGGCGCAGGAGCGGGCACCTCCCCCGCCTTCAGGCCGGTGCTCGGACGCAGCAGCAGGGACCGGTCCCACACCATCGCGGCCGCCTGGTCGACCGCCGCGACGACCTGACGCGCCGCCGCGTGGTGCACCATGTGGCCCGCGCCCTCGACGACGCGCAGCCAGCTGCGCTCGAGTTCGTCGTGCAGGCGCGCCGAGTGCCAGCGTGTGCTGAGCACGCGGTCGCTGCCGCCGGCCACCAGCACCGCCGGCACCTGCAGCTCGCCGTAGTGCGGACCCAGCGCGCGCACGGCCGGCAGCAGCGCCGCCGCCTCGGCCGCGCTGGCCGCGAGCTGCGACGGGCGCAGCGACATCCACACCGGGTAGCGCGCGCGAAACGCCGCCGGCGCCGCGCCGGGCGAGAACATCCGCCAGCGGGCCAGCGGCCACAGCAGCCGTCCGACGAGCGGCGACAGCGTGTGGCGCAGCAGCGGCCCGAGCAGCGGCAGCGCCGACGCCGCCAGCAGCGGGCGGTCCAGGCGCAGGCTGGGGAAGTAGTAGCCCGACATCAAGACCAGGCTGCCGACATCGCGCCCGTGTCGCAAACCCATCGCCAACGCCACCAGCGCGCCCCACGAGTGGCCGACGACGATCGGATCGGCTACGCCCAGGCGCGCGAGGGCGGCATGGATGAGGTCCGCTTGCTCGCGCGGATCGCTGGCTCGCGCCTGCTCGCTGTGGCCGTGCCCCGGGCGTTCGATGACCACCACGCGATACCGCTGCGCGAGCGGCTCGACCAGCCCGCTGAGCGCCATCTCCTCGGCGGTGAGTCCGCTGCCGTGCAGCAGCACGACCGTCTGCGGCGACTCGTCGCGGCCATGCACGCTGAAGTGCAGGCGCACGCCGTCGACGGTGACGAAGCGCCCGCGCGGCGGCGCGGCGCGCTCCGCCGCGCGTGTCTGGCGG
>DATFAY010000566.1:0-8463 GCA_035254085.1 Piscinibacter sp. | reverse complement strand
GGCGGTGTTCGACGTGGAGGCCGGGCGCACCAACCCGTTCCTGCACCTGTCGATGCACTTGTCGATCAGCGAGCAGGTCAGCATCGACCAGCCGCGCGGCATCAAGCAGGCCTTCGAGCTCCTCGCCGCGCGGCGCGGCTCGGCGCACGAGGCGCACCACGAGGTGATGGAGTGCCTGGGCGAGATGATGTGGGCGTCCCAGCGCAGCGGCCGCCCGCCCGACGGCGACAAGTACATCGACTGCGTGCGCCGCCGTGCCACCCGCGGCTGAGTCGCGGCGCCGGTTCGCTCAGAACTCGAGGTTGTCGATCAGCCGCGTGCCGGCGAGCCGGGCCGCGCCCAGGGCCACGAGCGGGGCGTCCGGCGCACATGGCGTGCCGAGGTCGTCGCGCCGGCGCACCGTGAGGTAGTCGGGCGCCCAGCCCTTGGCCGCCAGGGCCTGGATCGCCTGCGCCTCCAGGGCTTCCAGCTGCTGCGGCGCCTCGCGATAGCGTGCCGCCAGCGCCCGCAAGGCGCCGATCAGTTCGGTGGCCTGGGCGCGCTGCTGCTCGCTCAGGTAGCCGTTGCGCGAGGACAGCGCCAGCCCGCTCGCGGCGCGGCAGGTCTCTCCCGCCTCGATGGCGATCGGCAGCGCGAACTGATCGACCATGCGGCGGATCACCATCAGCTGCTGGTAGTCCTTCTTGCCGAACACCGCCACGCGCGGGCGCACGCAGCCGAAGAGCTTCATCACGACGGTGCACACGCCGGTGAAGAAGCCGGGGCGGAAGTGTCCTTCGAGGATGTCGGCGAGCGCCGGGTCGGGCATCACCTTGAAGGTTTGCGGCTGCGGATAGAGCTCGCGCTCGTCGGGGGCGAAGACGATGTCGCACTTGGCCTGCTCGAGCAGCTCGCAGTCGCGCTGCAGCGTGCGCGGGTAGCGGTCGAAGTCCTCGTGCGGCGCGAACTGCAGCCGGTTGACGAAGATGCTCGCCACCACCGGCAGGGCGTGCCGGCCTGCCTGTCGCACCAGGCTCAGGTGGCCGTCGTGCAGGTTGCCCATGGTGGGCACGAAGGCGCAGGCGCCGGCCTCGGGGAGCAGCTCGCGCAGTTCGGCGATGGTGTGGACGGTCTTCATGCGCAAGCCTCAATAGCCGTGGATCGTGTCGTCTGGAAAGCTGCGCGACTTCACCTGCGCGACGTAGCGGCGCACGGCCGCCTCGATCGAGGGCTCGCCGTCCATGAAGTTGCGCACGAAGCGCGGCAGCTTGCCGCGCGTGAGGCCGAGCATGTCGTGCAGCACCAGCACCTGGCCCGAGCAGGCCTTGCCGGCGCCGATGCCGATGACGGGGATGGGCAGTGCGCGCGTCACCTCGGCGGCCAGCGCGCTGGGCAGCAGCTCCAGCACCAGCATGGCGGCGCCCGCCTCGGCCAGTTCGCGCGCGTGCTGCAGGAGCGTCGCCGCCGCCGCGTCGTCTCGTCCCTGCACGCGGTAGCCGCCCAGGGCGTGCACCGACTGGGGGGTGAGCCCCAGGTGGGCGCAGACGGGAATGCCGCGCTCGGTGAGGAAGCGCACCGTGGCGGCGGTCCAGCCGCCGCCTTCGAGCTTGATCATCTGCGCGCCTGCCTGCATCAACGCGCTCGCGCTGCGCAACGCCTGCTCGCGCGACTCCTGGTAGCTGCCGAAAGGCAGGTCGCCGATGAGCCAGGCGCTGCGGTTGGCACGCGCCACGCAGCGCAGGTGGTAGGCCACTTCGTCCAGCGTCACCGGCAGCGTGCTGGCCTGGCCTTGCACCACCATGCCCAGCGAGTCGCCGACCAGCAGGCAGTCGACACCGGCGTCGTCGAGCACCCGCGCGAAGGCGGCGTCGTAGCAGGTGAGCATGGCGATCGGCTCGCCGGCGGCGTGCATGTCGCGCAGGCGATGCAGCGTGAGCGGCTTGCGTGGCGCCGCCTCGGCGCCCGTGCCACCATAGATGGGCGTGCTGCTCATTGCTGCGCTCCCGCTGCCGTCGTCCCGGTGCAAGCCGGGATCCATCGTGGCAGGGGGTGAAGGCATGGATCCCGGCTTTCGCCGGGATGACCGCGGTGAAGGGCACCAGCCACGATCATGCCGCTTTCATTCCCAGCTTCGCGAGCAATTGCTGGTCCGCCTGCACGTCGGGGTTGCCGGTGGTCAAAAGCTTCTCGCCGTAGAAGATCGAGTTGGCGCCGGCCAGGAAACACAAGGCCTGCACCGCCTCGCCCATCTGCTGTCGGCCCGCCGACAGGCGCACCATGGCTTCGGGCATGGTGATGCGCGCCGCGGCGATGGTGCGAACGAACTCGAAGTGATCCAGCGCCTCGATGCCGTGCAGCGGCGTGCCCTCGACTTGCACCAGGTGGTTGATCGGCACCGACTCCGGGTAGGGCTCCATGTTGGCCAGCGTGGCGATCAGTGCGGCGCGCTGCGAACGCGATTCGCCCATGCCGACGATGCCGCCGCAGCAGACCTTGATGCCGGCGCCGCGCACTTTCTGCAGCGTGTCCAGCCGGTCCTCGAAATGGCGGGTGGTGATGATGTCGGCGTACTTGTCCGGGGCGCTGTCGATGTTGTGGTTGTAGTAGTCCAGGCCCGCGTCGCGCAGCGTCTCGGCCTGGCCCGGCTCCAGCATGCCCAGCGTGCAGCAGGCCTCCATGCCGAGCGACTTCACGCCGGACACGAGCGCAGCCACCTTGTCGATGTCGCGGTCCTTGGGGCCGCGCCAGGCGGCGCCCATGCAAAAGCGCGTCGCGCCGGCGTCCTTGGCCCGCTGCGCGGCATCCAGCACCGTGTCCAGGTCCATCAGCGCGGTCGCTTCCACGCCGGTGTCGAAGTGGGCCGACTGCGGGCAGTACGAGCAGTTCTCGGGACAGCCGCCGGTCTTGATCGACAGCAGCGTCGACAGCTGCACCTCGCTCGGGTCGAAATGCTGGCGGTGCACGGTCTGCGCGCGGAAGACGAGCTCGTTGAACGGCAGCTCGAACAGCGCCTGGACGGCCTCGGGCGTCCAGCGGATCGTGGACGTGCGCGGAGCGGGACGATGGAATTCAACCGGGGCTTGCTGCATGTGAAGACACTCCCACCGCCGCAAGGCGATGACGGGGATGAAGAAGACTCAGGAAGGCTGGTAGGCCAGCCGCACGTAGATGGGGGCGAAGGCCTCGGCCTGCGTGATCTCGAGCAGGCGCTCGCGCGCGAGCTCCAGCATCGCGATGAAGGTGACGACGAGCACCGGTGTGCCGCGCCGCACATCGAACAGCTCCTCGAACTCGACGAACCTGCGCCCCTGCAGCGTGCGCAGCACGATGCTCATGTGCTCGCGCACCGACAGCTGCTCGCGCGTGATGGTGTGGTGCGTGTGCAGCTTGGCGCGCTTGAGGATGTCCTGCCATGCCGCGCGCAGCTCGTCGGCGTCCACCTCGGGGAAGCGCGGCGCCAGCGACTGCTCGATCACCACCTGCGCGCGCAGGAAGTCGCGCCCGAGCACGGGCAGCGCCTCCAGCCGCGCGGCGGCCAGCTTGATCTGCTCGTATTCGATCAGCCGGCGCACCAGCTCGGCCCGCGGGTCCTCGGCTTCCTTGCCGTCCTCGCTCTTCTTCGGCGGCAGCAGCATGCGCGACTTGATCTCGATCAGCATCGCCGCCATCAGCAGGTACTCGCTGGCCAGCTCGAGGTTGGTCTTGCGGATCTGGTCGACGTAGGCGAGGTACTGGCGCGTCACGTCGGCCAGCGGGATGTCGAGGATGTTGAAGTTCTGCTTGCGGATCAGGTAGAGCAGCAAGTCCAGCGGACCCTCGAAGGCCTCGAGGAAGACTTCGAGCGCGTCGGGCGGGATGTACAGGTCGGTCGGCAGCGCGAACAGGGGCTCGCCGTACAGGCGTGCCATCGCGACCCGGTCGACTTCCTGCGGCAGCACTTCGGCGGCAGGCGGGGGCGGCATGTCGGGCACCGCGGGCGAGTGCGCCTCGCCGGCGATCAAGGAGTCACTCACGGGCGCGGGTCCGTCGCGGCGTCAGCTCTTCGTGCCGATCGTCTGGAAATAGACGTAGGGCTGCTGCCGCACGCGCGCCTGGGCGAACTCCTCCTGGGTCTCGCGGTCCAGGCGCCGGTCCCACAGCAGGGCGCGGCCGGCGCGCTGCTCTTCCTCGAGCGTGGGCTTCTTGGCGCGCAGTTCGTCGATGAACGAGGTGACGTCGGACTTGTAGGGCTTCCAGAACAGAGGCATGGCAGGACACCCGGGGCGAACCGGGGCCGAAGACGAATTGCGCGCGATTTTAGCGGCGCGGCGATGTTCGCCCCTGTCGCCTCGGGGTCTGGGCTTGATCCAGGCGAACAAAGCGCTGGTCTTTGCCGCCGCGGCGTCGTTCAGGCCTCTGTGCGGCGCAGCTGCTGGCCGCCTTCGAGGAAGCCGTGCGGCTGGCCGGCGATCCAGCGCGCGAGGTCGTCCAGGCGGGTACCGCCGACCTCGATCGCCGGGAACTCGACCGAGACCGACTCGAAGCCGTCCAGGTTGTGCACCTGGACATGCACGATGGCGTCGTCGTGCCGCGGCGTGACCCGCACGCTGCCCACGAAATCCGCCGCGAAGGTGTAGCGATGGGCCAGCAGCTTGCCGTTGTCGGGGTTGCGCAAGGCTTCGTTCTCGACTTGTACGCCGCTTTGGCGCAGCCGGGACTCCAGCTGGCGCATGTCGGGGATGAAATCCTTCGTCAGCTGCAGGGACTGACCCGACTTCAGCTGCCAATGCAGCACGAGGTGATCGAAGACGTCCGCGTTGCGCAAGGTCTTGAGCCGCGAGTCGACACGGAACTGCGACAGGCGCAAGCCGTTGAAGACATGCTGGCGGTCCAGCGCGAAGCGCGCGTGGCTGGTGGGCTGCAGCACGTCGAGCTGCGGCGCGAGGGCGTTGAAGTAGTCGAAGACCGATCGGCAGGCCGCTTCGGTCAGCGCCGTGTTGCGCGCGAGCGCCGCGGTGTCGATGCTTTGCTTCGCCTTGAGGGCGTCGGCTTGTCGCTTGAGATCGTCGAGAAAGCCCACGGTCGAAAGGCGCAGGAAAGAGAGAAGGACGCGAGGGAAAGCCGAAGAATAGCCGAACGCCGGTGTCTGTTTCATCGAGAAATGAGGGATGGACGTTCATCATGCGGCCATGCAGGAGATCGAACTGAAGCTGCAGGTGCCGCGGACGCGGCGGGCGGCCGTCGATGCGGCGGTGGCCGGCCGCGCGCCGGCGCCCCGGGTGCGGCTGCAGGCGACCTACTTCGACACGCCCGACCGTGCGCTGGCCCAGGCAGGGCTGGCCCTGCGCGTGCGCCGGGAAGGCCGGCGCACCGTGCAAACTCTCAAGGCGGCTGGCGACGACGGCCTGACGCGCGCCGAGCACAACATGGCGCTCGACGCCCAAGGAAGCGCCGCGGCCGGCGCGCTGCGTGCCGACCCGCACCTGCATGCCGGCACGCAGGTCGGCGATCGCTTGCTGGCACTGCTTGCGCAGACCGGCCAGCCGCTGGCGGCTGTCTACCGAACCGACATTCGCCGGCGCAGCCGCACCCTGCGCACGCGGCTGGGCGTGGTGGAAATGGCCTTCGACGAAGGCTTCATCGCCGCCGGTGATCGCCGGCTGCCGGTGTGCGAGCTCGAGATCGAACTCGTGCGCGGCTCGCCGCTGGCCGTCATCGCGGCCGGCCGGCACTGGTCCGCGCGCCATGCCCTGTGGCTCGACGGCCGCAGCAAGGCAGAGCGCGGCGACTTGCTGGCGCGCGGCGAGTCGGCGGCGCCGCCAGCTCTGGCGCGGCCGGTCTCGCTCGGCAAGGACACCCCCCTCGACGAAGGCGCGCGCCAGGTGATGCTCGCGTGCCTGGACCAGATCGGGCGCAATGCCAGCCAGGTGGCCAGCGGCGAGTTCGAGGCCGAGCACGTGCACCAGCTGCGCATCGGCCTGCGTCGCCTGCGCACGGCCTTGCGCCTGTTCGGCGATGCGGTGGCCGGCGTGCCGGGCGGTCCGTCGCTCGCGGCGCAGGCGGCGCAGCTGTTTCGCGGCCTCGGCGCGGCGCGCGACGCGGCGGCGATCGGTGAGCCGATCGAGCGCGAGCTGAGCGAGGCGCTGCTGGCGGCGGGGCTGGTCTTCCAGGTGCCGCGTCTTCCGCTGCCCGCGGATGCGCCCGTCCCTGCCGACCTGTTGCGCGCTGCGGCGTCGCAACAGTTGCTGCTGGACTTGCTGGCGCTGGCGCAGGGCCGCGATCCGGGCCTGGCGCGCGCGGCCGACGCACCCGCGCTGCAGGCTTTCGTCGCCAAGCGCCTGAACCGCTGGCACCGCAAGGCCGTGGATGACGCCAAGCGCTGGAACGAGCTCGACGATGTCGGCCGGCACCGCCTGCGCAAGCGCGTCAAGCGGCTGCGCTACGCGGTGGAGTTCTGCGGCGACCTGTTCGACGGCCGCCGCGTGCGGCGCTACCTGAAGCGCCTGCGCGCCTTGCAGACGCAACTCGGGGCCGTGGTCGACGTCACCATGGCGCTCGATGCCTATCGCGGCGGCAGCGCGGCCGACCCGCATGCGTTGTTCGCGGTCGGCTGGCTCACCGCGCGCAGGGCGCGGCTGCTGAGCGAAACGGCGCGGCCGGCCGAGGCCTTCGCCGAAGTCAAGCGCTTCTGGAAGAAGCCGTAGGGTCCGAAGGCGTCGCGCCGGACGCGCGGCGGCGCACCGCGGTGAGGATGCCGCGCAGGATCTCCAGCGGCGGCGGCGGGCAGCCCGGCACCGCCACGTCGACGGGAATCACTCGGGCCACCGAGCCGAGGGTCGCGTAGCTCTCGCCGAAGATGCCGCAGCCGCAGCCGCAGTCGCCGATGGCCACCACCAGCTTCGGCTCCGGCGTGGCGTCGTAGGTGCGCCGCAAGGCGACCTCCATGTGGCGCGACACCGGGCCGGTGACCAGCAGCATGTCGGCGTGGCGCGGGCTCGCGACGAACTTGATGCCCAGGCCCTCCAGGTTGTAGTAGGGATTGTTGAGCGCGTGGATCTCGAGCTCGCAGCCGTTGCACGAGCCGGTGTCGACCTGGCGGATCGCCAGCGCCTGGCCGAGGATGTCGAGCAGCTCCTGCTGGATGCGCTGCACCTCGACGCGCAGCGTGTCGTCGCCGGGCGGCGCGGGCTCCGTGGCGATGCCCGCGCGAGTCATTTGCCGCAGGATCTTCCACATCAGAGGTCGTGTCCCGAGTAGGCGAGGTTGAACGATTTGTTGATGAGCGGGAAGTCCGGCACGATGTTGCCCATCACCGCATGCTCGATCACCGGCCAGTTGTGCCACGACGGGTCGTGGACATGGCAGCGGCGAATGCGCCCGCCGGCGTCCAGTTCGAGCGCCACGAACACTTCGCCGCGCCAACCCTCGACCCATCCTGCGCCCATGGCCTCGCGCGTGGGAGGCGGCAGCGTGCCGAGCACCTCGCCCGCCGGGGCGCGTGCGCACAGGGCGCGCACCAGCCGCAGCGACTCCAGCAATTCGTCGAAGCGCACGATGACGCGCGCAGCCACGTCGCCGTTGCGGTGGGTCGCCATCTTCACCTGCAGCTCGTCGTACGGCGCCCAGTCGTGGTCGCAGCGCAGGTCGGCGGTCTGTCCGCTGGCGCGTCCGGCCAGTCCGGTGAGGCCCAGCTGCGCCGCCAGCGCGGGCACCACGCGGCCGGTGGTGATGAAGCGGTCCTGCATGCCGGCGTGCTCGTCGTAGATGGCACGCAGCGCGCGCACCTCGCGCTCCACCGCGTCGCACTGTGCGCGCAGGCGTTCGAGCGCGGCGGCGTCGAGGTCGCGCTCGACGCCGCCGGGCACGATGCCGTCCATCATGAAGCGGTGGCCGTAGAGCTCGCTCGCCAGGCGCAGCCAGTCCTCGCGCAGCCGCGAGAACTGGGCGAGGCCGAAGCCGAAGGCCGCGTCGTTGCCCAGCGCGCCGAGGTCGCCGAGGTGATTCGCGGCGCGCTCGCGTTCGAGCATCAGGGCGCGCAGCCAGCGCGCCCGCGCCGGCACCTCGTGATCGATGGCGGACTCCAGCGCCATGCAGTAGGCCCACGCGAACGCGACCGTGCTGTCGCCGCAGAGGCGGCCGGCCAGGCGATGCGCCTGCAGCGGTGCCAGCTCGGTGAAGCGCCGTTCGGCGCCCTTGTGCGTGTAGCCCAGGCGTTCTTCGAGGCGCAGCACCTTCTCGCCCACCACCGAGAAGCGGAAGTGCCCCGGCTCGATCGTGCCGGCGTGCACCGGTCCGACCGCGATCTCGTGCACGCCATCGCCCTCGACCCGCACGAAGGGATACGGTGCGGGCGCCGCGGCCGCGGTCGACGGCGGCGGCGCCTCGCCATGGCGCAGCGGCAGGAAGCCTTCGGGCCACAGGCCGTGGTCGAGCCAGGGCCGGGTGTCGCTCGCGCCGACGGCCTCGATGCCGAGCAGGTCGGCGGCGGCGCGCTGCATCCGCGAT
>DATFAY010000565.1:0-8972 GCA_035254085.1 Piscinibacter sp. | reverse complement strand
GAGCTTCTTGGCGTTGTTCGAGGCGAGGACGAGGCGCATGGGATCAGACGCTTCTCAGGATGCCAGCGCCTTGCGCTGCGCGGCGATCAGCTCGCGAATGCCCTTGTCGGCGAGATGCAGCAAGGTGGACATCTCCTCGCGGGTGAAGGCGGCGCCCTCGGCCGTGCCCTGCACCTCGACGAAGCCGCCGCTGCCGGTCATCACCACGTTCATGTCGGTGTCGCAGGCGGAGTCCTCGACGTACTCGAGGTCGAGCAGCGGCGTGCCCTCGACGATGCCCACCGAGATCGCCGCCACCGCGTCGCGCATCGGCGACTCGGCGATCAGCTGGCGCGCCATCAGCCAGCTCACGGCGTCGTGCGCCGCCACATAGGCGCCGGTGATGGCGGCCGTGCGCGTGCCGCCGTCGGCCTGGATCACGTCGCAGTCGAGCGAGATCGTGCGCTCGCCCAGCGCGGTGAGGTCGAACACGCAGCGCAGCGAGCGCCCGATCAGGCGCTGGATCTCCTGCGTGCGCCCGCTTTGCTTGCCCTTGGCAGCTTCGCGGTCGCTGCGCGTGTGCGTGGCGCGCGGCAGCATGCCGTACTCCGCGGTGACCCAGCCGCTGCCGCTGCCGCGCTTGAAGGGCGGCACCTTCTCTTCCACCGACGCGGTGCACAGCACCTTGGTGTCGCCGAACTCGACCAGCACCGAGCCCTCGGCATGCTTGGTGTAGTGGCGGGTGATCGTGACCGGACGCAATGCATCGGCGGCACGGCCTTGCGTGCGAGCAAAACTCATCGGGGACCTCCTCAGGACTTCTTCTGGGACGAGCGCCGGATGGCCTCGTTGATTTCCTTGATCGAGCGCTCGATCTCGGCGTCGTCAAGTTCGTCGGGCACTTCCTGCCCGAGCACGCTGGCCTGGATGGTGGAGGCGAAGACCTCCTCGCCCAGCGTCTGCGTGGAGATGCCGCTGCCGCTGTCGGCGTCTTCGGCGCTCTCCCATTCGACGGCCAGGACCGAGACGTTGTCGCTCTTGGCGCCGCCGTTGCGCAGCGCCTGCTCGACCAGTTCGGGCACGGCGTCGGAGATCGCGTGGTTGGACAGCTGCTGCGTGATCACGGTGTCGCTGACGCTGCCCCACAGGCCGTCGGAGCACAGCAGCAGGCGGTCGCCGGGCTGCAGCAGCAGCGGGCCGACGGTGTCGACCACCGGCTTGCCGGGGCTGCCCAGGCACGTGAACAGCACGTTGCGGTTGAAGCGCTCGCCCATGGGCACGACCTGCGAGAGCGTCTCCTGCAGCTCGGAATAGGAATGGTCGCGCGTGCGCGCGATGAGCTTGTCGCCGCGCACCATGTACAGCCGCGAATCGCCGCAGTGCGCCCAGTACGCGGCGTTGCCCTGCAGCACGCAGGCCACGACCGTCGTGCGCGGCGTGTCGATGAGCGACTTCTGAGTCGCATAGCGCAGCAGCTGGTGGTGGCCGGCGATGATGGACTCGTGCAGGAAGCGCAGCGGGTCGGCCAGCGTCGGCTTGGAGTCGCGCTGGAACATGGCCGCGAGCGTCTGCAGCGCGAGCTGCGAGGCCACCTCGCCTTCCGGATGGCCGCCCATGCCGTCGGCCAGGGCGAACAGGCCGGAGTCCCGCGTGTAGCAATAGCCCATGCGGTCTTCGTTCTTCTCCCTGCCGCCCTTGCGGCTCACCTGATAGACCGAGAAACGCATACGGAATCAGGCTTTCGCGCTGGTGAGGTTCTCAAGCTGGAGCTTCAGCCGTTCGCTGAAGCTCAACTTGGTATAGCGCCGCTCGGTCTCGCGCGCCAGTTCTTTTTGCAGCGCGAACACGCTTTGCGGACGCGACAGCGGGTCCAGCGACATGCACCACTCGGTCACTTCGATCAGGTTGTCGGAATACACGTTGCGCAGGCGCGAGAGCGACAGTGCCAGGCGGTCTTTCTCGATGCGCTGCGGCGCGTCGTTGGGCGGATAGCCCTGCATGCACGCGTAGATGCAGGCGCCGATCGCGTAGATGTCGGTCCAGGGTCCGAGCGTGCCGTCGCGGCGGTACATCTCGGGCGCGGCGAAGCCGGGCGTGTACATCGGGCGGATGAAGTTGCCTTCCTTGGACAGCACTTCACGCGCGGCGCCGAAATCGAGCAGCACCGCCTTGTTGTCGTTGGTGATGAAGATGTTCGCCGGCTTGATGTCCAGGTGCAGCATCTTGTGCTGGTGCACGATTCGCAGCCCGCGCAGGATCTCGTCGAACAGGCTGCGGATGGTGGACTCGCGGAACACCTTGTCGCGCTTCAGGTCGCGCGCGGTGACGATGAAGTCCTGCAGGGTGTCGCCCTGCAGGTAGTTCATCACCATGTAGACGGTCTCGTTCTCGCGGAAGAAGTTCAGCACCGAGACCACGCTCGAGTGCGAGATCTGCGCGAGCGAGCGCCCTTCCTCGAAGAAGCTCTTGAGGCCCAGGCGATACAGCGGCTGCTTCTCGGGCTTGACGCGCGGCGTCAGCTCACCCGGCGAGCGCTCGGCCAGCGACGACGGCAGGTATTCCTTGAGCGCCACCAGATGGCGCTCCGCGTCTTCGGCGAGATAGACCACGCCAAATCCACCGGCTGCCAGCTTCTTGATGATCTGGTACCCGCCCACTACCGTGCCCGATGGCAGCGGAGCGGGTTTTGGCTTTGACATAATCGAGGTTTTCTTGGCGAAAAAGCTGCATGCCAGTCTACAGCATGACCGGTTATGCCAGCGCCACTGCAGGCGCCGGCGCCACCGCCGAAAGCGGCACTATTGCCGAAGCCCCGACAACCCGACCCAGCGGCTCACCGGCCGCCAGCGTCACGGTGGAATTGCGTTCGGTCAACGGCCGGTTCCTCGATCTGAACTTCCGCCTTCCCGACGAGTTCCGCTCGCTCGAGCCGGCCTTGCGCGACCTGCTGAGCGCGAGCCTGCGCCGCGGCAAGGTGGAATTGCGCCTGTCCACCCGCGCCGACACCGAGTCGGCCTGGCCGCAGCCGCAACCCGAGCAGCTCAGCCGATTGAGCCGTCTCGAGGGCACGGTGAACAGCTGGATGCCCAAGGCACAGCCGCTGTCGGTGCACGAGGTGCTGCAGTGGTGCAAGGGCGGCGGTGTGGCCGAGCGCCTGGACGAAGTCGCGCTCGATGCCGCGCGGCGCGCGCTCGCGGGCCTCGCGGCGGCGCGCGCGCGCGAAGGCGAGCGCCTGGTCGCGGTGCTGATGGAACGTGTCGAGCGCCTGCGCCAGCTCGCCGCCGAAGCCGAGCCGCTGGTGCCGGCGGTGGTGCAGCGCCAGCAACAGAAATTCGTCGAGCGCTGGAAAGAGGCCCTCGAGGTGACCGGCGCGGCCCAGACCATTCCGCAGGAGGCCTTGCAGGAGCGCGCCATTAACGAGGCCGCCGCCTACGCCATCCGCATCGACGTCGCGGAGGAGCTCGCGCGGCTGCGCGCCCACCTCGACGAGATCGCCCGCCTGCTGAAGAAGGGCGGCGAGGTCGGCAAGCGGCTTGACTTCCTGATTCAGGAGTTACTGCGCGAAGCCAATACGCTCGGGTCCAAGGCCTCGACCCTCGAGTTGACCAACATCTCGGTCGAAATGAAGGTGGCCATCGAGCAACTGCGCGAGCAGGTGCAAAACCTCGAGTGAGGCGCTGAACCGACCATGGAATACCCGGGCAACCTCTTCGTCGTCGCGGCCCCCAGCGGAGCCGGCAAGTCCAGCCTCGTGAAGTCCTTGCTGGAGCTCGACTCGCACCTGGTGGTGTCGATCTCGCACACCACGCGCGAGCCGCGCGGCCAGGAACGCGACGGCCGCGAGTACCACTTCATCGACGAGGCGAGTTTTCGCCGGATGGTGGCCGAGGGCGAGTTCTTCGAGTGGGCCGAGGTGCACGGCAACCTGTACGGCACTTCGCGCGCGGAGGTGCAGTCGCGTGTGGCCGGCGGCCAGGACGTCGTGCTCGAAATCGACTGGCAAGGCGCCCTGCAGATCAAGAAGCTGTTCCCGAACGCGGTGCTCATCTTCATCCTGCCGCCCAGCTACGAGGAGTTGGCGCAGCGGCTGAATCGGCGCGGCGAGGACAAGCCCGACGTGATCGCGCAGCGCCTGGCGAACGCGCGCCACGAGGTGGCGCAGGCCCGGCATTTCGACTTCGTTATAATCAACGCTTTATTCGAGACAGCTGTCTTCGACCTCAAGACGGTCGTTCACAGCCAGCGCCTGAAGTACGCCGCCCAGCTGCGCAGCAAGCCCGCCGTCTTCAAGGCCCTCGACCTCGGTTAGACACCTCGGTTAGACACCTCGGTTAGACATTCACACGTTTGGAGTTCCGTATGGCCCGCATCACCGTCGAAGACTGCCTGCAGAAGATTCCGAACCGCTTCCAGCTCGTGCTCGCCGCCACCTACCGCGCCCGCATGCTGAGCCAGGGCCATGCGCCCAAGATCGAAACCAAGAACAAGCCCGGCGTGACCGCGCTGCGCGAGATCGCCGCCGGCGAAGTCGGCCTCGAGATGCTGCGCAAGGTGCCGGTCTGAGCCTGCACCGGCCTCGCGCCCGACCATGACGGCCCTGCGGGGCCGTTTTTGCATTCCGGGCGTGCGTTTTCCCGGGAGACCGCGAGCCGCAGGTGCGACGCCCGGCAATCCACGATAAATTCGGGGGATGCCGTCTCGCATCGCCGCTGCCATCATGGAGCTTGCCAGCCCCAGCAGCCGGCGTCTTGCCACCAAGACCGGTTCGGCCACGGGCGACGCCGCCGCCGCGTCGTTCGCGGCCCTCACCCACAAGCTCGACTACCTCGACGCCGCCGACATCAAGCGCGTGCGCGACGCCTACCGCTTCGCCGACGAGGCGCACCTCGGCCAGTTCCGCGCCAGCGGCGAGCCCTACATCACGCACCCGATCGCGGTGGCGGGCCTGTGCGCCGACTGGAAGCTCGACGCCCAGGCCATCATGGCCGCGCTCATGCACGACGCGATGGAGGACTGCGGCGTCACCAAGGCGGAGCTGATCGAGCGCTTCGGCGCGCCGACCGCCGACCTGGTCGACGGCCTGACCAAGCTGGACAAGCTGCAGTTCTCCACCCGCGAGGAGTCGCAGGCCGAGTCCTTCCGCAAGATGCTGCTGGCGATGGCGCGCGACGTGCGCGTCATCCTGGTCAAGCTCGCCGACCGGCTGCACAACATGCGCACGATGGACGCGATGGCGCCCGAAAAGCGCACGCGCATCGCGCGCGAGACGCTCGACATCTACGCGCCGATCGCCCACCGCCTGGGGCTGAACCAGACCTATCGCGAGCTGCAGGAGCTGTCGTTCCAGCACCTGCGGCCGTGGCGCCACGCGGCGCTGTTCAAGGCGGTGCAGAAAGCGCGCGGCTACCGTCGCGACATCGTCGAGCGCATCCAGCGCGAGGTCGAGAAGTCCTTCGTGCAGAACAAGCTGAAGGTGCATGTCTTCGGCCGCGAGAAGACGCTCTTCTCCATCTACAAGAAGATGCGCGAGAAGCACCTCACCTTCGCGCAGGTGAACGACATCTTCGGCTTTCGCATCGTCGTCGAGACGCTGCCCGAGTGCTACCTGGCGCTGGGCGTGCTGCACCAGCTGTACAAGCCGCTGCCGGGGCGCTTCAAGGACTACATCGCGATCCCGAAAGCCAACGGCTACCAGTCGCTGCACACCACGCTGGTGAGCCCCCTGGGCACGGCGGTCGAGTTCCAGATCCGCACGGAGCACATGCACGCGGTGGCCGAGAAGGGCATTGCCGCGCACTGGCTGTACAAGACCAAGGGCAACGGCGCGGTGCAGGTGCAGGAGGCGCAGCGCCTGGGCGCCCTGTGGCTGCAGTCGCTCATCGACATCCAGGACGAGACGCGCGACGCGAGCGAGTTCCTCGAGCACGTCAAGATCGACCTCTTCCCCGATGCGGTGTACGTGTTCACGCCCAAGAGCAAGATCCTGGCGCTGCCGCGCGGCGCCACGCCGGTGGACTTCGCGTATGCGATCCACTCGGACGTCGGCGACCACTGCGTCGCCGCCAAGGTCAACGGCGAGCCGGTGGCGCTGCGCACCGAACTGCGCAGCGGCGACGTGGTCGAGATCGTGAGTGCGCCGGGCGCCAAGCCGAATCCGGCCTGGCTGAACTTCGTGCGCACCGGCCGCGCACGCTCCAAGATCCGCCACTACCTGAAGACGATGGAGCAGGAGGAGTCGCAGGAACTCGGCTCGAAGATGCTCGCGCAGGCGCTGCGCGCCGAAGGCTTGTCGATGCCCGGCGATGACACCTCGGACTCCGCCGTCTGGGCCCAGCTCACGCGCTGGAGCGGCAACCGCAGCCGCGACGAACTCCTCACCGACATCGGCCTGGGCCGCAAGATCGCCACCATCGTCGCCAAGCGGCTGGCGCGGCTGCTGGCCGAGCGCGGCACGCGCCCCGACGCGCTCACGCTCACGCTGGGCCGCTACGCGAGCGACGACAGCGCGCCGGTGCAAGGCATGGTGCAGATCGACGGCGCCGAGGGCGCGTCGGTGCAGATGGCGCCGTGCTGCCGGCCGATTCCGGGCGACGCGATCGTCGGCTACCTCGGCCGCGGGGAAGGCCTCGTGATCCACACCGCCGAATGCGGCATCGGCAAGCGCCTGTACGAGCGCGACAGCGAGCGCTGGATGAAGGTCGAGTGGGCGGAGCAGCCCACCCGCTCCTTCGAGACCGGCGTCACCGTGCTGGTGAAGAACGGCAAGGGCGTGCTGGCCGAGGTGGCGGCCGCGGTGGCCGCGTCCGAAGCGGACATCACGCACATCGACATGGGCGACGAGCCCGCCGCGCAAACCGCCGAACTGCGCCTGCTGCTGAGCGTGCGCGACCGCCTGCACCTGGCCGACGTGATGCGCACGCTCAAGCGCTCGAGCCGCGTGCTGCGGGTGGCGCGCGTCAAGCCCTGAGCCGCGCCGCATCCGCCCCGGCCGGCGGAAAGTGAACCAGTTCACAGCGCCGCGACGACTTTGTGCATCGTCCGAAGCGATGGCTGCCGCCTACAGTGGGCCGGTGGACATGCCTGCAACCCCGAAGCCCGCGCACCCGCTGCGCGCCGACCGTCATTGCGAAGTCTGGACCCTGCAGCCTGGCACGCACGTGACCTGGCGCGCGGTGCGCGCAGACGACGCGCGGCGGCTGGCCGCCTTCATCGACGGCCTGTCGCGCCCGGCCCGCTTCCAGCGCTTCCTGGGCGCCGTGCACGCGGCGACGCCGGCGCTGATAGCGCAGATGACGCAGCCGGACTTCCGCCATCACCTCGCCTTCGTCGCGACGACGCGGCAAGGCGCCGACGAGACCGTGATCGGCGACGCGCGCTTCCTTTGCGACGACGACAGCGCCTGCGCCGATTTCGCCCTGGTCGTGGCGGACGCGTGGCAGGGCCGCGGCCTGGGCGCGCGCCTGTTGCGCGGCCTCGAGCACGCGGCGCGACAGCGCGGGCTGCGCTGGCTGCGCGGCGACGTGCGCCGCGACAACGCGCGCATGCTGGCGCTGCTCGCGCGCGGCGGCTTCTCCCGGGCCGCGCACCCGGAGGAGGACGACATGGTCCAGGCCACGAAGCTGCTGCTGCCCGACTACCCCACCGCACGTTAATTCCTGCCGCGCGCTCGCCAGAGGGCGCCCCTATACTGCGCCCGCCGCGCCGGCCGTGCCGTGCGCGAACGGGGGGAAGGCGCAGTTGGGCACGGGGTTCGAGCAGATTCTGGACGCAGCGATCGACCTGCTGCGGCGGCGCGGCCGCATTACCGTCCGCGCCCTGGGCCGCGAATTCGGCCTCGACGCGCCGGCCCTGGCCGACTTGACGCACGAGCTGGTCCACGGCCAGCGCATCGCACGCGAGGAAGCCGGCGTCCTGCTCTGGGACGCGTCCCAGCCGGCCGCCGCCGAACGCCGGCAGCTCACCGTGATGTTCTGCGACCTCGTCGACTCGACGCGACTGGCGCGCACGCTCGACCCCGAGGATTTTCGCGAGCTCGTGCAGCGCTACCAGGCCGAATGCGACCGCGTCGTCGTCGCGCTCGGCGGCCATGTCGCGCAGTACCTGGGCGACGGCATCCTCGTGTACTTCGGCCACCCGCTGGCGCAGGAGCATGACGCCGAGCGCGCCGTGCGCGCCGGCCTGGAGCTGGTGCGCGCGATGAGCCGGCTGGCGCCGGCGCTGCGCTCGCGCTTCGGGGCAGAGGTGCAGCTGAGGGTGGGCATCCACACCGGCCTGGCGGTGATCGGCGAAGTGGGCCATGCGCTGCGGCGCGAAACCCTGGCGCTGGGCGAGACGCCGCACCTCGCGGCGCACATCCAGGCGGCCGCCGAACCCGGCACGGTGTTCGTCAGCGAGGACACCTTGCGCCTGCTGCGCGGCCGGTTCGTGAGCGACGATCGCGGCGAGCAGGTGTTGAAGAACAGCGGCAGCAGCTTGCGCCTCGCGCGGATCGTCGGCGAGCGCGAGCCCGTCGACACTTCGGCCGGCAGGAGCACGCTGCTGGAACGCGAGGCGCCGTGGCAGCAGTTGCTGGCTGCGTGGCGCGACGCCAGCGCCGGCGCGTGCCGCGTGGTGAGCCTGCACGGCGCCGCGGGCATCGGCAAGACCCGGCTGGTCGACGAGCTGCGCGCCAGCGTGCGCGCCGAGTCGGGCGAAGTCATGGTGCTGCGCTGCTCGCCGTTTCACCGCCACAGCGCCTTGCATCCTTTCGCCCAGCACATCGCGCGCCGCAGCGGGCTCGACGCGGACTCGCCGTCCGACGAGGTCGGCGAACGCCTGCGCAGCCTGCTGGCGGCGGCCGGCATCGAGTCCGAGGACGACCTGTCCCTGCTCGCCGAGCTGGTCGCGCCGGGCTCGGCCCATGCGGCCACGGCCACGAAGCTGCCCCCGGTCGAGCTCATGCGCGCCACGCAGGACCTGCTGCTGCGCTGGATCACGGCCGCGTCCGCCGACGC
>DATFAY010000564.1:0-4943 GCA_035254085.1 Piscinibacter sp. | reverse complement strand
GAGGCAACATGTCCGCCGTCCTTCCCGCGCCCCCGGCCTCCGGGCCCGGCATCACCACCTACCGCACCTGCCCGCGCAGCGGCCTGCAGTTCGAGGCCCGCGCCGAGCGGCTGATGATCGTCAACGCCGTCACCGCCGTCGTGGCGCTGCTGATCGGCGGGCTGCTCGCCATCGGCGTGGTCCTCACCCGCTGGCCCGCGGTGCACTGGCTGCCCGCCGACACCTTCTACATGGTGCTCACCGCCCACGGCATCGACATGCTGATCTTCTGGATCATCTTCTTCGAGGTCGCGGTGCTGTACTTCTGCTCCTCGACGCTCTTGAGATGCCGCATCGCCACGCCCAACATCGCCTGGCTCGCCTTCGCACTGATGCTGATCGGCGCGGTGACCAACAACGTGGCGGTATTCCAGGGCGGCTCGAGCGTCATGATGACCTCGTACGTGCCGATGATGGCCGCGCCCTCGTTCTACCTGGGCCTCATCCTGTTCGCGGTCGGCGCGCTCATCGCCTGCTTCGTCTTCTTCGGCACCCTGGTCATCGCGCGGCGCGACCGCACCTACGAAGGCTCGGTGCCGCTGGTCACCTTCGGCGCGATCACGGCCGCGATCATCGCGGTGTTCACCATCGCCTCGGGCGCGATCATCCTGATCCCGACCTTCCTGCTGTCCGTCGGCGTGGTCAAGGCAGTCGACCCGCTGGTCTACCGCACCATCTGGTGGGCCTTCGGGCACTCGTCGCAGCAGATCAACGTGGCCGCGCACATCTCGATCTGGTACGCGGTGGCGGCGATCGCCTTCGGTGCCAAGCCGATGAGCGAGCGCGTGAGCCGCGGCGCATTCCTGCTCTACATCCTGTTCCTGCAGCTCGCGAGCGCACACCACCTGCTGGCCGACCCGGGCCTGTCCACGGGCTGGAAGGTCGTCAACACCAGCTACTTCATGTACTTCGCGGTGCTGGCGTCGATGATCCACGGCCTCACGATCCCCGGCGCGATCGAGGTGGCGCAGCGGCGCAAGGGCTACACGCGCGGACTGTTCGAGTGGCTGCGCAAGGCGCCGTGGGGCAACCCCACCTTCGCCGGCGTCTTCATCTCGCTGATCGGCTTCGGCTTCCTTGGCGGCATCTCGGGCGTGATGATGGGCACGGAGCAGCTCAACATGCTGATCCACAACACCATCTACGTGCCGGGCCACTTCCACGCCACCGTGGTGGTGGGCACGACGCTGTCGTTCATGGCGCTCACCTACTTCCTCATCCCGGTGCTGTTCCGCCGCGAGATGATCGCGCCCGGCCTGGCCAGGATCCAGCCGTACCTGTTCGGCCTGTCCATGTACTTCTTCTGCCTCGTGATGATGGGCGCGGGCACGCTCGGCGTGTCGCGCCGCCACTGGGACATGGCCTTCAGCGGCGCGGCGCTCGCCTATGAGTGGCCGGGCGCGGCCTACCTGATGATGGGCCTGGTGGGCATCGCCGGCGTGTCGGCGATCGTCGGCGGCGGCATCTACATCTACGTCACCGTCGGCTCGATCCTGTGGGGCAAGAAGCTCGACACCGGTGCGGTGAGCGCGAAGTTCACGCCCATCCCGCCGACCGCGCCGACCGCCGCCGCGCAGAGCTACGGCTCGGCCGGCTTCGCGGCGCCCGGCACCTTCGTGATGGCGATGCTCTTCCTCACCGCCTTCGTGCTGTATTACTTCATCAACTGGAAGTACCTCGGCCAACTGTGGGGGCTGAGCTGATCGGGGAGTCGCCATGAAACAGCCCGTCTCTCTCCGAGCCGCACCGGGGCGCCCCAGGCCCCGTGCCGCGGTGGTCGCGCGCGACGTGATCTCGCTGTTCAAGCTGCGCATCGGCATGCTGATCATGGTGACGGCACTGGTCGGCCTGGCGGTGACGCCGGGCGCCGCGCTCGGCGCCGGTCAGGTGCTGGTCCTGGCGCTGTCCGTGCTCGTGGCGTCGGGCAGCGCCGGCGCGTTCAACCAGTACGTCGAGCACGAAAGCGATCGCCTGATGGCCCGCACGCGCCGGCGCGCCTTCGTCACCGGCGCGCTGCCGCACCACCCCGGGTGGCTGGTGCTGATGGGCGTGCTCTTGGCTGCCGCCGTGGGCAGCGCGTGGGTGGTGCTGAATGCTTCGGCGGCGGCCTTCGTGTTTCTCGGCGCCTTCTTCTACGCGGTGGTCTACACCGTGTGGCTCAAGCGTCGCAGTCCGCTCAACATCGTGGTCGGCGGCCTCGCCGGCAGCTTCGCGGTGCTGGCCGGCGCCGCGGCGGTGGACCCGGTGCCCGGGCCGCTGCCGCTGCTGCTCGCGCTGGTGCTGTTCCTGTGGACGCCGCCGCACTTCTGGAGCCTGGCCATCGCCAACCGCGACGACTACGCCGCGGCCGGCGTGCCGATGCTGCCCGTGGTGGTCGGGCCGCAGCGCGCCGCGCGCATCGTCTTCGCGAGCACGGTGGCGCTGTTCATTGCTTCGCTGCTGCCGCTGGCCTTCGGCGCCGGCCCGGTCTACGCAGTCGGCGCGCTCGCCGGCGGCCTGCACTTCGTGCGCAAGTCGTGGCGCCTCGCCCGCGCCCCCGATCGGGCCACCGCCATGGGCTCGTTCTTCGCATCGCTGATCCAGTTGAGCGTGCTGCTGGTTGCGGCCAGCCTCGACGGCTTCCTGCGCTGAGGGTGCATCGGCAGTCAAGCGATGACGCCCACGCCGACCTCTGCGCGCCACGGTGCCTGGGCGCTGCTGCTGAGCGCAGCTGCGCTCTGGCCGGGGTGGTCGCCGGCGCAGGCCGCTGCTGCCGAGCCGGCGCTCGACGCAGCCGAGGCGCTGCGCGCGAGCCAGGCCGTGGTCGGCCGGCGCATCGGCGACTACACCCTGCTCGACCGCGAGCAGCGCCCCGTGCGCCTCGCCTCGTACCGCGGCAAGCCGCTGCTGGTGAGCTTCATCTACACCGGCTGCTTCCAGGTCTGCCCGACCACCACGCGCTCGCTCGCCGAGACGGTGAAGGCGTTGCAAGGACGCTTCGGACCGAATCAGTTCAACGTCGTGAGCATCGGCTTCAACCAGCCGGCCGACTCGCCGCAGGCGCTCAAGGCCTTCGCGGCACAACACCGCATCGACCAGCCGAACTGGGAGTTCCTGAGCCCGCCGATGCGCATCGTCGAGCCGCTCACGCGCGACTTCGGCTTTCGCTACCAGGCCACCGCGGCCGGCTTCGACCACGTGCTTCAAGTGACCCTGGTCGACGCCGACGGGCGCATCGTGCGCCAGGTCTACGGCGACCGCCTGGCCGCCGACACGCTGGGCGAGCCGATGAAGCAGCTGCTGGCCGGTGCGCCCTTGCCCGCCGGGGTGCAGCTGTCGGACCTGATCGATCGCGTGCGCCTGCTGTGCACGGTGTACGACCCGAAGACGGGCACCTATCGCGTCGACTACAGCCTGCCGCTGGAGATCGCGGGCGGCATCACCTTCATCGTCGCCATGGCCCTGTACATGCTCAACGAATGGCGGGGGCGGCGGGCGCAGCGCCGGCGCCTGCGGCACGGCTGAGCATGCGCAAGCTCGCCCTCGCCCAGCACGCCGCCGCCGGTTGGCGACATGCAGAACACGGCTTCGACCTGCCCTTCGGCGGCGCGCGCAATCCGCTCAAGCACCTGGGTGCGCTCGCCTTCTTGCTGTTCTGGCTGCTCGCGGCCAGCGGCATCGTGCTCTACATCGTTCTCGACACGTCCGCCCAGGGTGCCTACCGCTCGATCGATGCGCTGTCGCGCACGCCGGGCTCGTTCGGCAGCGCGCTGCGCGGGCTGCACCGCTACGCCGCCGACGCCTTCGTGCTGGTCACCTTGCTGCACCTGCTGCGCGAATGGACGCTCGGCCGTTTCGCCGGGTTTCGCCGCTTCTCGTGGCTGACCGGCGTGCCGCTGGTGGTGTTCGCCTATGTCTGCGCGATCGGCGGCTTCTGGCTCAACTGGGACCGGCTGGGGCAGTTCTCGGCCACGGCCACCGCCGAATGGCTGGATGCGCTGCCCTTCCTGTCGACGCCGCTCGCGCGCAACTTCCTGGCCGGCGCGAGCGTCGGCGACCGTCTCTTCTCGCTGTTCGTGTTCGTGCACCTGGGCGTGCCGCTGCTGCTGGTGTTCGGCCTGTGGTTCCACATCCAGCGCATCACCCGCGCCGATGTGTTCCCGCCGCGAGCGCTGGCGCTGGGCACGACGCTGATGCTCGTCGCGCTCGCGCTGGCCGCGCCGGTGCGCAGCCAAGGGCCGGCAGACCTCGCCTTCGTGGCCGGCCCACTGGCTTTCGACTGGCTGCTGCTGTTCATCCACCCGCTCACGGATGCCACCTCGGCCGGCGTCGTGTGGTCGCTGCTGCTCGCGGCGTTGGGGCTGCTCTTCGCCCTGCCTTTCATTCGTGCGCCGCAACCGGTGCCGGTGGCCCGGGTCGATCCGGACCACTGCAACGGCTGCCGCCGCTGCTTCGACGATTGCCCCTATGCCGCGATCACGATGGTGCCTCATCCCAACGGCCGGCGCGGCGTGCAGCTCGCGCAGGTGCGCGACGAGCTGTGCGCGAGCTGCGGCATCTGCGTGGGCGCCTGCCCCTCCTCGACACCGTTTCGCAGCGGCGAGGCCCTGCGCACCGGCATCGACATGCCGCAGTGGCCGATCGACGCGCTTCGCAGCCGCCTCGTGCAGGGCCTGTCCGCGATGCGCGGCGCGCGCCGCTTCGTCGTCTTCGGCTGCGACCGGGGCGCGCGCGTAGAGGCGATCCATGCGCCCGATGTGCTGGCCATGAGCCTCGCGTGCACCGGCATGCTGGCGCCTTCCTTCGTGGAGTACGCGTTGCGCGGCGGCGCCGACGGCGTGCTGGTCGCCGGCTGCCGCGAAGGCGGCTGCGAGTTCCGCTTCGGCCAGCGCTGGAGCGCCGATCGCCTCGCCGGCACGCGCGAG
>DATFAY010000563.1:0-5621 GCA_035254085.1 Piscinibacter sp. | reverse complement strand
GCGGCGCGGATCGCGCCGGTCGCGCCCAGCGGGTGGCCCAGGGCGATCGCGCCGCCCATCGGGTTGACCACGTCCGGGTTCAGGCCGACGGTGCGGATGACCGCCAGCGCCTGCGCGGCGAAGGCTTCGTTCAGCTCGATCCAGCCCATGTCGGCCAGGCTCAGGCCGGCGTTCTTCAGCGCGGCGGGGATCGCCTCGATCGGGCCGATGCCCATGATCTCGGGCGGCACGCCCTTGCTGGCGAAGCTGACGAAACGCGCGAGCGGCTTCAGGTCGAACTGCTTGATGGCCTTTTCGCTCGCCAGGATCAGCGCGCCGGCGCCGTCGCTGGTCTGCGAGCTGTTGCCGGCGGTGACGCTGCCCTTGGCGGCGAACACCGGCTTCAACTTGCCCAGGCCTTCGAGCGAGGTGTCCTTGCGCGGGCCTTCGTCGAGGCTCACCGTGCGGGTCGACAGGTTGATCTCGCCGGTGTCCAGGTTCGGCGAGCGCTCGATCACGTCGAACGGGCAGATCTCGTCGCTGAACTCGCCCGCGGCCTGCGCGGCCAGCGCCTTCTGGTGCGAGGCCAGCGCGAAGGCGTCCTGGTCTTCGCGGCTGACCTTCCACTGCTGTGCCACCTTCTCGGCGGTCAGGCCCATGCCGTAGGCGATGCCGACGTTCTCGTCCTTCAGGAAGACGTTGGGGTTGAACGAGGGCTTGATGCCGGTCATCGGGATCATGCTCATGCTCTCGGCACCGCCGGCCAGCATCACATCGGCCTCGCCGACCCGGATGCGGTCGGCCGCCATCTGGATCGCCGACAGGCCCGAGGCGCAGAAGCGGTTGACGGTGATGCCGCCCACCGAATTCGGCAGGCCGGCCAGCAGCATCGCGATGCGGGCCATGTTGGCGCCCTGCTCGCCTTCGGGCATCGCGCAGCCGACGATGCCGTCTTCGATGGCCTTCGGGTCCAGCGTCGGCACCTGGGCCAGCGCGGCCTGGATGGCGCGCACCAGCAGGTCGTCGGAGCGGGTGTTTCGGAAGTAGCCGCGGCCGGACTTGCCGATCGGGGTGCGGCTGGCGGCGACGATGTAGGCGTCTTGAACTTGCTTGCTCATGGTGTGTTCCTCGCTCTTCTCGTCGATCAGTTGCGCACGGGCTTGCCGGTCTGCAGCATCCCCATGATTCGCTCTTGCGTCTTGGGGTGGTCGAGCAGGCTGCAGAAATGCTTGCGCTCGAGCGTCATCAGGTATTCCTCGGTCACCAGCGTGCCGGCCTCGACCTCGCCACCGCAGACCACGTCGGCGATCAGGCTGGCAATGTGATAGTCGTGCTGGCTGATGAAGTTGCCGTCGCGCATGCCGACGAGGCTGGCCTTGATGGTGGCGATGCCCATGCGGCCGGCCACCGGGATCAGGCTCTTGGCCGGCGCGCGGTAGCCGGCGTCGGCCATGGCCTTGGCCTGGCTGAGCGCGACGTAGAGCAACTCGTCCTTGTTCGGCACGATCACGTCGCCGTCCTGCAGGTAGCCCAGCTTGCGCGATTCGAGCGCACTGGTGCCGACCTTGGCCATGGCCGCGGCCTCGAAGCCGCCCTTGAGGAAGTTCAGCAGGTCCGAGCCCGGGCCGCTGGCCGCGTTCTCGGCCGCACGGCGGGCGATGTAGGTCAGGCCGCCGCCGCCCGGCAGCAGGCCCACGCCCACCTCGACCAGGCCGACATAGGTTTCCATCGCCGCCACGCGCTTGGCGCACGACACGGCGATCTCGCAGCCGCCGCCTAGCGCGATGCCGCGCATCGCGGCCACCACCGGCACGGTGGCGTAGCGCACGCGCAGCAATGCGTCCTGCAGCTTCTTGACCTCGGGCGCGATGCCCTTGCTGCCGCTCTTCATGAACACCGGCATCAGCGCCTCGAGGTTGGCGCCGGCCGAGAACACGTCGTCCGGGGACCAGATCACCAGGCCCTTGAACTTCTCCTCGGCGATCTCGACCGCCTTCAGCAGGCCCTCGGACACCGACGGGCTGATCAAGTGCAGCTTGGCGGTGATGCTGGCGATGACGACCTCGTCATCGAGCGTCCACACGCGCACCTCGTCGTTCTTGAACAGCTCCGTGCCGGCCTTCAGCGGCGCAACGGAGCCGTCGCCGGCCAGGCTCTCGGGGAAGTACTGGCGCTTGTAGACCGGCAGGTCGCGGCGCGGCAGGTACTTCTTCTGCGAGGCGCTCCACGAACCTTGCGGGGTGTGCACGCCCTCGCGGCCGTCGAACACCCAATCCGGCAGCGGCGCCTTGGCGAGCGCCTTGCCGGCGTCGATGTCGGCCTTGACCCATTCGGCCACCTGCTTCCAGCCGGCCTCCTGCCACAGCTCGAACGGGCCCTGGCTGGCGCCGAAGCCCCAGCGCATGGCGAAGTCGACCTCGCGCGCGCTGTCGGCGATGTCGGCCAGGTGCACGGCGGCGTAGTGGAAGCTGTCACGCAGGATCGCCCACAGGAACTGCGCCTGCGGGTTGCTCGACTCGCGCAGCAGCTTCAGGCGCTCGGCGGCGGGCTTCTTCAGCATGCGCGCGACGATCTCGTCGGCCTTCTTGCCGGCCGCCACGTACTCGCCCTTGGCCGGGTCGAGCCGCAGGATGTCCTTGCCGACCTTCTTGTAGAAGCCCGCGCCGCTCTTCTGGCCGAGCGCGCCCTTGTCGATCAGCGCCTTGACCACCGGCGGCGTGGCATACGACGAGAAGAACGGGTCGTTGCCGAGGTTGTCCTGCAGCGTCTTGATGACGTGCGCCATGGTGTCGATGCCCACCACGTCGGCCGTGCGGAAGGTACCGCTGCTGGCGCGGCCGAGCTTCTTGCCGGTCAGGTCGTCGACGACGTCGTAGCTCAACCCGAAGTTCTCGGCTTCCTTCATCGTGGCCAGCATGCCGGCGATGCCGACGCGGTTGGCGACGAAGTTCGGCGTGTCCTTGGCGCGCACCACGCCCTTGCCGACCTGGCTGGTCACGAAGGCCTCGAGCTGGTCGATGATGTGCGGCTCGGTCTTCGGGGTCGGGATCAGCTCCACCAGGTACATGTAGCGCGGCGGATTGAAGAAATGGATGCCGCAAAAGCGCGGCTTGATTTCCTCGGGCAGCACCTCGCCCAGCTTGGTGATCGAGAGGCCCGAGGTGTTGGACGCGACGATCGCGTGCGGCGCGATCGCCGGCGCGATCCGCTTGTAGAGATCCAGCTTCCAGTCCATACGCTCGGCGATGGCCTCGATGACGAGGTCGCAGTCCTTGAGCTTGTCCAGGTGCTCCTCGTAGTTGGCCTGCTCGATCAGGGCCGCGTCCTCCGGCACGCCCAGCGGCGAGGGCTTGAGCTTCTTGAGCCCCTCCACCGCCTTGCTCACGATGCCGTTCTTCGGGCCTTCCTTGGCCGCCAGGTCGAACAGCACGACTGGCACCTTGACGTTGACGAGGTGAGCGGCGATCTGCGCGCCCATCACGCCGGCGCCGAGCACGGCCACCTTGCGAACGGGGAATCGGTTCATGGTCTTTCCTTCGTTGGAGATTCTTGGGCGCGTCACTCGACGCGCAGCCAGGTTTGCGTGCGGTAGAAGGGGCCGATGTAGCCGCGCATCTGCAACTGCTTGCCGCCTTCGGTCACGCGCACCTTGGCGCGGTAGGTCTTGCCGTTCTTCGGGTCGGTGACGTCGCCGCCTTCCCACCACTCGCCGTCGCCGTGCCGGAGGTTTCGCAGGATGGTCAGGCCCACCAGCGGCTTGCCCTTGCGCTCGTCGCGGCACTCTTCGCACACCGCGTCGGGCTTGGTCGACGGATCGAGCAGCTTCTCGATCTTGCCGGTGAGCACCCCGCCGCTGTCGGTGATGCGCACCAGCGACTTCTCGGTCTTGCCGTCGTCGTCGATGGTCTTCCACAGGCCCACCGGCGAGGCCTGGGCCCACGCGGCAGCCTGCAGCACGAGCGCTGCGGCGGCAAAGGCGATCTTCTTCGTGATGTTCATGCTGGCCTCCTTGGTCGAAACCCTCAGCATCTCATCAGAACAGCGCTTCTTCAATGTCCATCATCGGCTTGGCGCCCGCACGCGCGGTGCGGATCAGCGACGCGGTCTCGGGCAGCAGCTTGGCGAAATAGAAGCGTGCGGTCGCGAGCTTGGCCTTGTAGAACGGGTCGTCCGAATCGACCTTGGCCAGCGCCGCCTTGGCCATGCGCGCCCAGAAGTAGCCGAACACGAGGTGGCCGCACACCCGCAGGTAGTCGACCGCCGCGGCGCCCACTTCCTCGGGGTTCTGGAAGGCCTTCATGCCGATCTCGGTGGTCAGCTTGGTGACCTTCTCGCCCAGGTCGGCCAGCGGATTGACGAACTCCTGCATCGCCTCGTCGGTGCCCTCTTCCTCGACGAAGGCCTGCACGATCTTGCCGAACTTCTTGAGCTTGGCGCCGTTGTCGCCCAGCACCTTGCGACCCAGCAGGTCGAGCGACTGGATGGTGTTGGTGCCCTCGTAGATCATGTTGATGCGCGCGTCGCGCACGAACTGCTCCATGCCCCACTCGGCGATGTAGCCGTGGCCGCCGAACACCTGCATGCAGTGCGAGGTCGCGATCCAGGCGTTGTCGGTCAGGAAGGCCTTGACGATCGGCGTGACCAGCGCGACCAGGTCGGCGGCATCCTTGCGCTCGTCCTCGTCGGTGGACGAGAGCTCCTTGTCGATCTGCAGCGCGGTCCAGATGGCGAAGGCGCGGCCGCCCTCGGCGTAGGCGCGCGCGGTGAGCAGCATCTTGCGCACGTCGGGGTGCACGATGATCGGGTCGGCCGGCTTGTCCGCGGCCTTGGGGCCGGACAGCGAGCGCATCTGGATGCGGTCCTTGGCGTAGGCAACCGCGTTCTGGTAGGCGACCTCGGTCAGGCCCAGCGACTGCATGCCCACGCCCAGGCGCGCCGCGTTCATCATCACGAACATCGCCTGCAGGCCCTTGTTGGGCTCGCCCACCAGCGTGCCGTTCGCGCCCTCGAGAACCATCTGCGCGGTGGCGTTGCCGTGGATGCCCATCTTGTGCTCGAGGCCGCCGCAGTAGATGCCGTTGCGCGAGCCGATCTTGCCCTCGGGCGTGACGTTGTACTTGGGCACGACGAACAGCGAGATGCCCTTGGAGCCCTGCGGCGCGTCCGGCAGGCGCGCCAGCACCAGGTGCACGATGTTCTCGGACATGTCGTGCTCGCCGGCCGAGATGAAGATCTTGTTGCCGGTGATCTTGTAGGTGCCGTCGGCCTGGGGCTCGGCCTTGGTGCGCAGGAGGCCGAGGTCGGTGCCGCAATGCGGCTCGGTCAGGCACATGGTGCCCGTCCACTGGCCGCTGGTCAGCTTGGGCAGGTAGATCTTCTTCTGCTCGGGCGTGCCGTGCGCGTGCAGCGCCTCGTACGCGCCGTGCGAGAGGCCGGGGTACATCGTCCAGGCCTGGTTGGCCGAGTTCAGCATCTCGTAGAGGCACTGGTTCAGCAGGATCGGCAGACCCTGGCCGCCGAACGCCGGGTCGCAGCTCAGCGCCGGCCAGCCGCCTTCGACATAGGCTGCGTAGGCCTCCCGGAAGCCCTTGGGTGCCCGGACCTCGTGCGTGGCCTTGTCGAGCGTGCAGCCTTCGGCGTCG
>DATFAY010000562.1:0-5166 GCA_035254085.1 Piscinibacter sp. | reverse complement strand
GCAGCGCATACAGCGGGGTCTTCAGCATTTCGGTGGCGGACATCGTTTCTCTCCGAGGGCATTCGTGGTGCCAACGCATTCAGCATACGTTGGGATGCCCTCTCTGTCCGCTTTACCTGAGAGATTGGCGGCTGCCGGATGACGGTCGGCCGCTTGCCCCTTCGGTGGGCTCGCTCGGGGCGAGCCTCTCTCCAGCGAGGAACGCCTTGCACTGAAGGCGCTTGCCAGTCCTTTTGCCTGAGCGTTCGGGCGCTCATCGCTGAGCGCCCTGCGCCTTCGGCGGCTTCGAATGAAGCTCTCTCCTGACGGCTCGCAGTGTAGCCGACGCGGCCTGCGCGACGCCGCGCCCGCAGGCGCGGAAAAACGTGAAATCCCCACTCCCGCGAACATGGGGGAGCGGCCGTGCCGACCCGCCGCCAACGCGGCGCGCTTCCTAGAATCGTGCTGTTGCGAACCGCTTCAGCCCCACGCAGGCATGGTCACTCCAACACACAAGACGCCCGACTACGGCGCCATCGAATTCGAGCTCACCGACATCGACACCGCCCGCAGCGCGCTCGACGAACTGCCCGCGGGCGTGGAGCGGGCAGGGCAGCGCGGCGCCGACTATTGGGCCGGCCGCCGCCGGGCGCCCGGCCATGCCGAGCGGGTGCTGGCGGCGAGCACGCTGCAATGGATCGCGCGGCTTCCGTCCGAGCTGCGTCCGGTCGCCACCATGCAGCGCTATCCCTGGGTGGTGAACCGGCTCGCTGAAAGCTGGGCCAGCGCGGAGCGCTGCCATCGTTCCTTCGAAGACCTGCTGGGCGACCGGCGCGGCGGTCGGCGCGGCTTCCCGTTCAACGTCGAAGCCGAGTTGCGCCTGATCAAGCAGTACCGCGCCCGGCAGGCCGGCGGGCGTGCCTGACGCCCGCTGCGGCCGAGATCACATCCCCGCGTAGTTGGGGCCGCCGCCGCCTTCGGGCGTGACCCAGACGATGTTCTGCGTCGGATCCTTGATGTCGCAGGTCTTGCAGTGCACGCAGTTCTGCGCGTTGATCTGCAGACGCTCGCCGCTGCCGTCGTTGACGAACTCGTACACCCCGGCCGGGCAGTAGCGGCTCTCGGGCCCGGCGTACTTGGCGAGGTTGATCTGCACCGGCACGTTCGGGTCCTTCAGCGTCAAGTGCGCCGGCTGGTTCTCTTCGTGGTTGGTGTTGCTCACGAACACGCTGGACAGGCGATCGAAGGTGAGCTTGCCGTCGGGCTTGGGGTACTCGATCTTGGTCGCCTGGCTGGCCGGCAGCAGCTTGACGTGGTCCGGCTGGGTGGCGTGCAGGGTCCACGGCGGGTTCTTCACGCCGAGCTTGGGCAGGAGCCACTGCTCGATGCCCGTCATCACGTTGCCGATCAGCTTGCCCTTCTTGAACCACAGCTTGAAGTTGCGCTGCTGGTCGAGCTCCTCCTTGAGCCAGCTCTTCTCGAAGGCCTGCGGGAACGCGGACAGCTCGTCATGCGAGCGGCCGGCCTTGAGCGCGTCGGCGATCGCCTCGGCGCACATCATCCCGGTCTTGATGGCGGCGTGCGTGCCCTTGATGCGCGCCGCGTTGAGGAAGCCCGCGTCGCAGCCGACCAGCGCCCCGCCGGGGAATACGGTCTTGGGCAAGGCCTGCGGCGTGCCGTTGTTGATGGCCCGGGCGCCGTAGCCGATGCGCTTGCCGCCTTCGAGATGGGCGCGGATCGCGGGGTGCGTCTTCCAGCGCTGCATCTCCTCGAACGGGCTCATGTAGGGGTTCTTGTAGTCGAGCCCGATCACGAAGCCCAGCGTCGCCTTGTTGCCGTCGAGGTGGTAGAGAAAGCCGCCGCCGAAGGTGTCGTCGGTGATCGGCCAGCCGGCGGTGTGCACCACCAGGCCGGGCTTGGCCTTGGCCGGGTCGATCTCCCAGAGCTCCTTGACGCCGATCGCGAAGCTCTGCGGGTCCTTGCCCTCGGTGAGCTTGAACTTGGCGAGCAGCTGCTTGCCGAGGTGGCCGCGCGCACCTTCGGCGAAGACGGTGTACTTGCCCAGCAGCTCCATGCCGAGCTGGAAGTTCTCGGTCGGCTCGCCGTCCTTGCCCACGCCCATGTTGCCGGTGGCAACGCCCTTCACGCGGCCCTGCTCGTCGTAGAGCACTTCCGCAGCGGCGAAGCCGGGGAAGATCTCCACGCCCAGCGCCTCCGCCTGCTGCGCCATCCACTTCACGACGTTGCCCAGCTGGACGATGTAGCAGCCGTGGTTGTGGAAGTTGCGCGGCACCAGCCAGTCCGGCGTGCGGGTCGAGCCGGTCTCGGACAGGAAGAGGATGTCGTCGCCGGTCACCGGCTGGTTCAGCGGCGCGCCCAGCTCCTTCCAGTTCGGCAGCAGCTCGTTCAAGGCGATCGGATCGATCACCGCGCCCGACAGGATGTGCGCGCCGGGTTCGGAGCCTTTCTCCAGCACCACGACCGAGCGCTCGCTGTCGAGCTGCTTGAGGCGGATCGCCGTGGCCAGACCCGCAGGGCCTCCACCCACGATGACCACGTCGTATTCCATCGCTTCGCGCGGGCCGTATTGTTCGAGGATCGCTTGCGGTGTCATGGCATTCCTTGAGCTAGAACTGCGGGCATTCTACGGGGCCGGCACTCAAAATCGAACGATCGTGCTATTTCGATTGGAGTGCAGTCTCCAGAGGGACACCGCGTGCCGATCGCTGTCGCGCGCGTGGCATGGCGGCGACAAGAGCGCGTGCTATCGTCGCCGCAGCATTCAAAGGAGTAGGGCCCATGAGTTACTGCATCGATCTGTCGGGCCGCGTCGCACTCGTCACCGGCGCGTCCAGCGGGCTGGGCACGCAATTCGCCAAGACGCTGGCCGGTGCCGGCTGCGGCGTGGTGCTCGCCGGCCGCCGGGTCGAGCGCCTGAAGACGCTGCGCGCGGAGATCGAGGCTTCTGGCGGCGACGCCCACGTGGTGACGGTCGACGTGACCGACGTGCACGGCATCCGTGCCGCCGTCGCGCACGCGGAGACCGAGTTCGGGACCATCGACATCCTGATCAACAACTCCGGCGTCAGCACCACCCAGCGGCTGACGGAGGTCACCGAGAGCGACTACGACTACATCTTCGACACCAACACGAAGGGCGCCTTCTTCGTGGCGCAGGAGGTCGGCAAGCGCATGCTGGCACGCGCACGCGGCTCGGCGCCGGGCACGTTCACGGGGGGGCGCATCGTCAACATCGCCTCCATGGCCGGCCTGCGGGCGCTGGGGCAGATCGGCGTCTACGCGATGAGCAAGGCGGCCGTCATCCACATGACCCGCGCAATGGCGCTGGAGTGGGGCAAGTACGGCATCAACGTGAACGCGCTGTGCCCCGGCTACATCGACACCGAGATCAACCACCACCATTGGCAGACCGAGCAGGGCAAGCGCCTGATCGACCTGCTGCCGCGCAAGCGCGTGGGCAAGCCGCAGGACCTCGACGCCGTGCTGATGATGCTGGTGGCCAACGAGAGCCATTTCATCAACGGCGCGGTGATCCAGGCCGACGACGGCTTCGCGGTCTGACGAGGGCCGGCGAGACCGTGAGGGAACTTTCGCTGCTGGAAGCCCGCGTGCTGGGCGTGCTGGTGGAGAAGGCGCACACCGTGCCCGACAGCTACCCGCTGTCGCTCAATGCCCTGGTGGCCGGCTGCAACCAGAAGACCGCGCGCGATCCGCTCCTCAACGCCACCGAGGCCGAGGTGCAGGTGGCGGTCGACGCCTTGAAGGCGCAGAGCCTCGTCTTCGAGTCGAGCGGGTCGCGCGTGAGCCGCTACGAGCACAACCTGGGCCGAGCGCTCGGCCTGCCCTCGCAGTCGGTCGCGCTGCTGGCGGTGCTGATGCTGCGCGGGCCGCAGACCAGCGCCGAGTTGCGCACCAACTGCGAGCGGCTGCACCGCTTCGCCGACGTGTCATCGGTCGACGGCTTCCTCGCCGAACTGGCCGAGCGGGCTGCCGACAAGGGCGGCGCGCTGGTGGCCAAGCTGCCGCGCGCGCCCGGGGCGCGCGAAGCCCGCTGGGCGCACCTGCTGTGCGGCGCGGTCGATGTGTCCGCGCTGGCAGCCGCGGTCGACGCGCCCGACTTCGTGGCCGCCAGCGAACTGGCCGCGCTCAAGTCGCAGCAGGCGGCGATGCACGACGAACTCGCGCAACTGCGAGCGCTGGTGGATCGGCTGTACAGCGAGCTCGGCATCGCTCGTCCGAACTGAGCCCGGGTCCGCACCATGCGCATCGACATCCCCGACGAGAAGAAGCTGGTCTTCGAGATGACCATCCCCATCCGCTGGGGCGACATGGACGCGATGGGCCACGTCAACAACACGATCTACTTTCGCTATCTCGAGATCGTGCGCATCGAATGGCTGCACCGGCTGGGCGGTGCACCCGACCCGAGCGGGCAGGGGCCGGTGATCGTCAACGCCTTCTGCAACTTCATCCGCCAGCTGGAGTATCCGGGCGACATCCTGGCGAGGCACTACGTCGCCAACCCGGGCCGCAGCAGCTTCGACACCTTCATCACGTTGGAGCGCACCGACCAGCCCGGCGTGCTGTACGCCGCCGGCGGCGCCACCACGGTGTGGATCGACTTCCCGCAGCAGAAATCGGTGCCGCTGCCCGAGTGGCTGCGCCGGGCGCTGGACTGAAGGCTGAAGGCGCTGCTCAGGCGCTCAGCAGCTTCTGCACCAGCAGCGGGGTGGTCGAGGCGCCGTATTTGCGCATCAGGCGCGCCCGGTAGACGTCGACGGTGCGCGGGCTGATCTCCAGGCGCTTGCCGATCTGCTTGCTGGTCATGCCTTCGATCAGCAGCGCGGCGATCTCGCGCTCGCGCGGGGTGAGATCCGCCTTGAGCTGCCGCCGCGCCGACAGGTCCTCGAAGCTCCAGATGCCGGCCGCGTGGGGATGCCGCGGATTGAGCGCGCGGCCCGACACATGGCACCAGAACAGCTCGCCGCGCCTCGGCCCGCCGGTGCGCTTCATGACGCGCTCGTCGGCGTAGAAACCGTGGGCGTTGAGGCTGGCGACGATGCGCTGGCCGGTACGCTCGAACTCGTCATGCGTCGGATAGAGCACCTCGAACGAGCGCCCCACGAGCTGCTCGCGGGTGGCGCCGAACATGTCGAGCACCTGCTG
>DATFAY010000561.1:0-3220 GCA_035254085.1 Piscinibacter sp. | reverse complement strand
AGCCGCGGCGTGTCGCGTCCGTGGGCCACCGCGTAGTACACCGCGAACGAGGCGGCGGTGAAGAAGCTGCGCCAGAACGTCACCTCGAAGCTCTGTGCCGCATCGAGGTGCCGCGTGACGACGCCGGCGATGCTCCACAGGAAGGTGACGAGCAGCATGCCCGCCACCGCCTGGCGATGAGACACGGGACGCAGGGTCATGGCGCCGGCAGCCCTGGCGATTACGCAGCTTCGCGCGATGCGCGCTTGCGGTCGTGCTCCTTGAGGTAGCGCTTGCGGATGCGGATCGACTTGGGCGTGATCTCGACCAGTTCGTCGTCGGCGATGAATTCCACCGCGTACTCCAGCGTCAGGATGATGGGCGGCGTGATCTTGATCGCGTCTTCCTTGCCGGACACGCGGAAATTGGTGAGCTGCTTGCCGCGCACGGCGTTGACCACGAGGTCGTTGTCGCGCGAGTGGATGCCGATGATCATGCCTTCGTACAGCGGGTCTCCCGCCTTCACGAACATGCGGCCACGGTCGTCGAGCTTGCCCAGCGAATAGGTCACGGCTTCGCCGTCGTCCTGGCTGATCAGCACGCCGTTCTTGCGCCCGGCGATCTCGCCCTTGTAGGGCTCGTAGCTGTCGAAGATGTTGCTGATGAGGCCGGTGCCGCGGGTGAGGTTGAGGAACTCGTTCTGGAAGCCGATCAGCCCGCGCGCCGGGATCTTGTACTCCAGGCGGACGCGGCCCATGCCGTCGGGCTCCATGTTCACCAGCTCGGCCTTGCGTTCGCCCAGCGCCTGCATGACAGCCCCCTGGTGCTGATCCTCCACGTCGGCCGTCAGCTGCTCGATGGGCTCGAGGCGCACGCCGTCTTCCTCCTTGAACACCACGCGCGGCTTCGAGACGGCCAGCTCATAGCCTTCGCGGCGCATGTTCTCGAGAAGGATGGTGAGGTGCAGTTCGCCGCGGCCGGAGACTTCGAAGATGCCGTCTTCGTCGGTCTCGCGCACCCGCAGGGCCACGTTGCTCTGCAATTCGCGCTGCAGGCGGTCCCAGATCTGGCGGCTGGTGACGAACTTGCCTTCGCGGCCCGCGAGCGGCGAGTTGTTGACGCAGAAATTCATGGTCAGCGTCGGCTCGTCGACCTGCAGCATGGGCAGGGGCGCCGGGTTCTCGACGTCGGTGATGGTGACGCCGATGCCGATCTGCTCGATCCCGTTGATGAGCACGATGTCGCCCGGCCCCGCTTCGGTGGCCTGCTGGCGCTCCAGGCCCTCGAACTTGAGCACCTGGTTGACGCGCGCCATCACCGGCGTGCTGTCCGGGCCGCTGTACACCGCGACCTGCTGCATGGGCTTGAGCGTACCCTGGTTGACACGGCCGATGCCGATGCGGCCCACGTAGGTCGAATAGTCGAGCGAGCAGATCTGCAGCTGCAGCGGATCGCTCGCGCTGCCTTCGTGCGCCGGCACGTGCTCGAGGATGGCGTTGAACAGCGGCGCGAGGTCGGTGCCCGTCTCGCCCTTGGCCAGCGTGGCCCAGCCGTTCAGGCCCGAGGCGAAGACGACCGGGAAGTCGAGTTGCTCTTCGGTGGCGCCGAGCTTGTCGAACAGGTCGAAGGTCGCGTTGATCACGTAGTCGGCGCGCGCGCCCGGCCGGTCGACCTTGTTCACCACGACGATCGGCTTCAGGCCCAGCGCCAGCGCCTTCTTGGTCACGAAGCGCGTCTGCGGCATCGGGCCTTCGACCGCGTCGACCAGCAGCAGCACGCTGTCGACCATCGACAGCACGCGCTCCACCTCGCCGCCGAAGTCGGCGTGCCCGGGGGTGTCGACGATGTTGATGTGGGTGCCCTTCCACTCGACGGCGCAGTTCTTGGCCAGGATGGTGATGCCGCGCTCTCGTTCGAGGTCGTTGCTGTCCATGACCCGCTCGGCCACCTTCTCGTTCTGGCGGAAGGTGCCGCTTTGCCGCAGCAGCTGGTCCACGAGCGTGGTCTTGCCGTGGTCGACGTGGGCAATGATGGCGATGTTTCGGATCTGTCGGGTCATGTGCTTGCTTTCTGCAGGAGGCCTTCCACCTCCACCGGGCTCAGGAGCCTGTTGGAAATCAATTCGCCGCCGGCGATGTGGCCGCTGCCGAGGAAGGCCTTGGGTTGCGGTCCGTAGACGCGCACGTGCGGCGCGTCGGCCAGCGGCGTGCGCCGGCGCACGCCGGACAGGAAGCGGCCGGCGTCGTCCTCGCCCAGGCGCACGGCCGGCCAGTCGGTGAGCAAGGTGTCCGCGTCCAGCAGCAGCGCATCGCGCTCGGCCGGCTCCATCTCGGCGAGCCGTTCGAGCGTCACCGCGCCCTCGAGCGTCAGCGGGCCGCTGCCCGTGCGGCGCAGCGCGACGAGGTGGGCGCCACAGCCGAGCGCCTCGCCGATGTCCTCGGCCAGCGTGCGCACGTAGGTGCCCTTGCTGCAACGCACGTCGAGCGTCCACTCGTCGTGCTCGCCGCCGACGAGCGTGATCTCGCGGATCGCCACCCGGCGCGGCTGCCGCTGCACCTCGATGCCGGCACGCGCGTATTCGTAGAGCGCGCGGCCGTCGCGCTTCAGCGCCGAGTGCATGGGCGGCGTCTGGTCGATCTCGCCGACGAAGCGGCGGCAGGCGGTCCGCACGTCGTCGGCCGAGGCATTCACCGGCCGCCGTTGCAGGACCTCGCCTTCCGCGTCGGCCGTGGTCGTGGTGACGCCGAGCTTCAGCGTCGCGGTATAGCGCTTGTCCGCCTCCAGGCTCACCTGCGCGAACTTGGTCGCCGCGCCGAAGCACAGAGGCAGCAGGCCGGTCGCCAGCGGGTCCAGCGTGCCGGTGTGGCCGGCCTTCTCGGCGCCGTAGAGCCGCTTGGCCTTCTGCAATGCGTCGTTGCTCGACAGGCCGAGCGGCTTGTCGAGCAGCAGCACGCCGTGGACGGCGCGCTTGGGCGTGCGGACGCGGGCGGGCTGCATCAGTCGTCTTTGGCGCGGTTGGCGTTGGCCTGGTTGATGAGCATGTTCAATTCAGCCGCGCGCTCCGTCGTACGGTCGAAGACGAAGTGCAGGGTGGGCACGGTGTGGATCTGCAGGCGCTTGAACAAGCCATTGCGGATGAATCCGGCCGCCTCGTTGAGCGCCGTCTCGCACTCCTCGGGCTCGCCGACCAGCAGCGAGAAGAACACCTTGGCGTGCGCATAGTCGGGCGTCACCTCGACCG
>DATFAY010000560.1:0-2740 GCA_035254085.1 Piscinibacter sp. | reverse complement strand
GATCGTCTCTCGCCGCGGCTGGAAGGGCGTGGTCACGCGGGTCGATGCCGCCACGGCGGCGTGGACGCGCGAGTTGCTGGCCGGCGCGGATCTCGCACAGGCGCTGCAGCGCGCGCAGCCCGGCTTCGACTTCGGTACATGGCTGGCCATCGCCTTGCGCAACGACTGGCTGAAAGGAATCCGGGTCCTGCGCGACTGAAGCTCATTCCCGAGCCAGGAGCGTCCCGAATGAACCGTCCTTCCACCTCCGTGCCGGCCCGCCTGTGGGCCTTGATCGAGGGCGGCATCCGCGCCCTCGACGCCTTGCAGCCCGCCGCCCAGCTGCTGGCGCGCCTGTACGTCGCACACGTCTTCTTCCTGTCGGGCCTGACCAAGCTGCGCGACTGGGACACCACGCTCGCCCTGTTCACCGACGAGTACCACGTGCCGGTGCTGAACCCGACGCTCGCGGCCTACATGGGCACTACCTGCGAAGTGGCGCTGCCGGTGCTGCTGGTGCTGGGCCTGGGCGGCCGCTTTGCCGCGGCAGGGCTGTTCATCCTCAACGGCGTGGCGGTGCTGAGCCTCATGGACGTGGCGCCCGCCGCACTGCAGCAGCACGTGTTGTGGGGCAGCCTGCTCGCGGCGCTGCTGCTATGGGGGCCGGGCCGCTGGTCGCTCGACCGATTCACCGCGCCTTGGCTGCGCGATCGCGTCGGCGGCGCCGGCATGGGCCGATACACTGGCGCGGCCTCTGCCAACCGGGGCTGACGCTCGACCGGACACGGCGGCCTTTCGCGACAGGAGCTTCATGCGCATGCACCCGACCCGCCGCCGGCTTCTCGCCGCCACCGCCGCGCTGCCCGCGCTGCACTGGTCGCCGCGTGCCGCGGCCGCCGGCGACTGGCCGACGATCGAGCGCGCGGCGCGTGGGCAGACCGTGTATTTCAATGCCTGGGCCGGCAGCGAGCGCATCAACGCCTACCTGCAGTGGGCCGGCGCCGAGGTCGACAAGCGTTGGGGCATGAAGCTGTCCCACGTGAAGATCGCCGACACCGCCGAGGCGGTTGCACGCGTGCGTGCCGAGAAGCGTGCGGGCCGCGACATGCACGGCTCGGTCGACATGGTCTGGATCAACGGCGAGAACTTCCTCGCCATGAAGCGCGAGGGCCTGCTCTTCGGCCCCTTCGCCGAGCGCTTGCCGAACTACGCGCACGTCGACACGTCCGGCAAGCCGACCACGCGCATCGATTTCTCGGAGCCGGTCGAGGGCATGGAAGCGCCCTGGGGCATGGCGCAGCTCACCTTCTTCGGCGACGGCCAACGCGTCGCGCAACCGCCGCACAGCGTCGCTGCGCTGCTCGACTTCGCCAGGCGCCACCCCGGCCGCTTCACCTACCCGAAGCCGCCGGACTTCCACGGCACGACCTTCCTCAAGCAGGTGCTGCTCGAAACCGCTGCCGATCGCGCGCCCTTCCAGAAGCCGATAGCGACGGAAGGCTTCGCAGCGCTCTCCGCGCCCTTGTGGGCCACGCTCGATGCGCTGCACCCGTCGCTGTGGCGGCAGGGCCGTCAATTCGCGCAGCATGCCGCGGCGATGCGGCAGATGCTGGCCGACGGCGAGCTGCTCATCGCCTTCACCTTCAATCCCAACGAAGCGGCCAACGAGATCGCCGCCGGGCGGCTGCCGGCCTCGGTGGTGAGCTGGCAGCACGACGGCGGGACCATCGGCAACACGCATTTCCTCGCCATCCCCTTCAACGCCTCGGCGAAGGAGGGCGCACAGGTGCTGATCGACTTCCTGCTGTCGCCCGCCGCGCAGGCGCGCAAGGCCGACATCGCGGTGTGGGGCGACCCCACGGTGCTGGCGGTCGACCGGCTCGATGCCGCGCAGCGCTCGCTGTTCACCCGCGCCGTCGCACCGGGCATGGTGGGCCGCGGCGCACCGGCGCTGCCCGAGCCGCATGCCTCGTGGGTCGAGCCGCTGGAGCGCGAATGGACGCGCCGCTACGGACAGTGACGTGAGCCGGGTGCCGAGCGCGGATCCAGGCTGGCTGGTGCCGGCCTCGCTGTTCGGCGTGCCCCTGGGCGCGGCCCTGTGGCTGGGCGTCTCGCCTTCGCTGGACGCCGCGGCATGGTCGCGCCTCTGGCATGACTCGCAGCTGCCTTCTGCGCTCGCGCTGAGTCTCTGGACGGGCGCGGCGAGCACGCTGATCGCCGCGACGCTGACGGTGCTCATCGTGACCCACGGCGCCGCAACGAGCACCTGGCGGCGTCTGCAGGCCTGGCTCGCGCCCATGCTCGCCGTGCCGCACGCGGCCTTCGCGATCGGGCTCGCACTCTTGCTGATGCCGAGCGGGCCGATCGCCCGCCTGCTCGCCCCGCTGGCCGGCTGGCAGGAGCCGCCCGACGTCGCCAGCGTGCAAGACCCGTGGGGCCTCGCGCTCATCGCCGCGCTGGTGCTCAAGGAACTGCCCTTCCTGTTGTGGAACGTGGCGGCGCAATTGCGCCGCGCGGGACAGGCCGACGAGATCACGCGCCAACTGCAGGTGGCGGCCACGCTCGGCTACTCACCGCGCAGCGCCTGGTGGCGGGTGCTGTGGCCGCAACTGCTGCCTCGTCTGTCGCTGCCGCTGCTCGCGGTGTGGGCCTACGCCTTGACGGTGGTCGACATGGCGATCGTTCTCGGGCCGACCCGGCCGCCCACGCTCGCGGTGCTGGCCTGGCGCTGGCTGCTCGACGCCGACGTGGCTGCCAACCG
>DATFAY010000559.1:0-2228 GCA_035254085.1 Piscinibacter sp. | reverse complement strand
GCTGCTCTCGCTCAGCTACGGCGCGCTGTTCGTCTTCCTCGCCGGATCGTCCTTCGTCTTCACCGAGGTGCTGGGCGTCTCGCGCGTCGGCTACGGCGCGATCATGGCGTCGAACTCGCTCGCCTACATCAGCGGCACGCTGATCTGCCGGCGGCTGCTCGCCTCGCACGGCCTGCGCGGCACCGTGCGGCGCGCCGCAGTGTTCACCCTGTGCGGCGGCTGGAGCATGGCCACACTCAGCCTCGCGGGCGTGATCGGCGTGTGGGCCATCCTCGTGCCGCAATGGCTGTTCGCGATCGGCCACGGCATCCACCAGCCGTGCGGGCAGGTCGGCGCCGTGGGGCCCTTCCCCGACAAGGCCGGCGCGGCGGCGGCGCTGTCGGGCTTCCTGATGATGCTCACGTCCTTCGCGATCGGCCTGTGGCTCGGTCGCCAGCTGAACGGCACGGTGTTCCCGCTGACGCTGGGCATCGGCGTGCTGAGCACCGGCATCGCCCTGGTCGCCTGGACGCTGGTGCAGCGGCACGGCGAGGCGCACGCCGCGCCGGCGACGGCGCAGCCGGCATGAGGCTCGCCGGCCTGCTCTGCCTGGCGGGCCCCACCGCCGCAGGCAAGACGGCCGCGGCGCTGGCCATCGCCGACGCGCTGCGCGACGTGCGGCCGGTGGAGATCGTGAGCGTCGACTCCGCGCTCGTCTACCGCGGCATGGACATCGGCACCGCCAAGCCCACGGCGCAGGAACTGGCGCATGCGCCGCACCACCTGATCGACATCATCGAGCCCACCCAGGCCTACTCCGCCGCGCAGTTCGTGGCCGATGCCACCCGGCTGGCCGCCGAGATCGAAGCCCGCGGGCACCTGCCGCTGCTGGTGGGCGGCACGATGCTGTACTTCAAGGCGCTCTTCGAAGGTCTCGACGAGATGCCCGCCTCGGACCCGGCCGTGCGTGCCGCGCTCGACGACGAGGCGAGCCGCATCGGCTGGCCGGCGATGCACCGGCGCCTCGCCGAGGTCGACCCCGCGACAGCCGCGCGGCTGCCGCCCGGCGACGCGCAGCGCATCCAGCGCGCGCTCGAGGTGTGGCAGCTGAGCGGCCGCCCGCTGTCCTCCTTCCATCGCGACAAGCCCGCGCGCGCCGTGCCACCGCTCGTCTCGCTGGAGCCGCGGGAACGCGCCTGGCTGCACGCGCGCATCGCCGAGCGCTTCGACGCGATGCTCGCCGCCGGCCTGGTCGACGAGGTGCGCCGCCTGCGCGAGCGCGGCGACCTGCATCCGGGCCTGCCCTCGATGCGCTGCGTGGGCTATCGGCAGGCGTGGGAGGCGCTCGATGAGAACGACCTGTCCGGCCTGCGCGACAAGGGCATCGCGGCGACCCGGCAGCTCGCCAAGCGCCAGCTCACCTGGCTGCGCAGCATGGCCCATCGCGAGGTCGTGGCCTGCGACCAGCCGGACGCGCTCGATCGCGTGGTCGCGATCGCGCGCCGCCACGCCGCGGAAGGTCGCCATGCTGCTTGAGGTGCACGGGCTGGCCAAGCGCTACGGGGCGAGCACCGTCTTCAGCGGCGTCGACCTCGCGGTGGCGCCCGGCGAGTTCGTCGCCATCCTGGGCGAGTCCGGCGTGGGCAAGTCGACGCTGCTCAACTGCATCGCCGGCCTCGACAGCGCCGACGCCGGCAGCGTGCGCGTGGCCGAGATCGACGTGACCGCGCTGGACGACACACGGCAGGCGCTGTTTCGGCGCACGCACCTCGGCTTCGTCTTCCAGGCCTTCCACGTGCTGCCGCACCTGAGCGTCGCCCACAACGTCGGGCTGCCGCTGCTGCTGCAGCACCGTCCCGACCCGGCTCGGGTGGACGCGATGCTGGACGCGGTCGGCTTGCAGGGGCTGGGCGATCGCCTGCCGCAGACGCTGTCGGGCGGCCAGCTGCAGCGCGTGGCCATCGCGCGCGCGCTGGTGCACGCCCCGCGGCTCATCCTCGCCGACGAGCCCACCGGCAACCTCGACCCGCACACCGCCGAGAAAGTGATGGACCTGCTGTCGGCCCAGGTGCGCGAGCATGCCGCGGCCTGCGTGCTGGTCACGCATTCGCGCATGGCCGCCGCGCGCGCGGACCGGGTGCTCACGCTCACCGCGCACGGCATCGCGGCAGGCTGACGAGTCAGATGGGCGCGCTGCTACGCCGGCTGTCGTGGCCCGAGTTCCGCCACCATCCATGGCGGCACCTGTC
>DATFAY010000558.1:0-2488 GCA_035254085.1 Piscinibacter sp. | reverse complement strand
AAACCAATGGCCGTCGATCACCGCGCCGGCCAGGAATGCGCCGACCATGAAGTGCAGGCCGGACCAGTCCGCGCCGAACGACACGATCACCAGCCACACGATGCCGGCGTACCAGCGGTCCGCCTCGCGCAAGGCGACCATGAGGCGCCGGAAAGCGATGGTCGCGAGCGCGAACGCGACGAGGAAGAGGGCCTGGCGGCCCACGCGCTGCCAGTCCATGAGGATGGTCGCGAGCACGCCCCAGATCGCGATGTCGTCCAGGCTTGCATAGCGCAGGATGCGCTGGCCGAATGGCTGGCGCAGGATCTCCAGCTTCTCCATCAGCAGGATCAGAATCGGCAGTGCTGTCACCGCGCACGACATGCCCACGCCGGTGACGAATTGCCAGGGATGCGCAGCGGGCCCCATCCAGCCCGGCATGCCGGCCAGCACGAGGCCGACCGCCGAGCCCGCCGCCAGCGGCACGCCGAGCGCCAGCGCCGCGGTGGTCGCGCTCTCGCGACGGTGGCGCCAGGCGGCGCCCAGGTCGAGCTCGATGCCGGCCAGCCAGACGAACAGCATCACGCCCCACCAGGCGATGCCGTTGAGCGACTGGACGACTGCCGGCGTGAACACCGCAGCGAAAGGCTGCGGAAAGGCCTTGCCGAGGACGCCCGGCCCGAGCAGCACGCCCGCGAGGATCTGCACCACGACGAGCGGCGCGAAGTAGTCGGTACGCCCCAGGCGCCACACGAGGTAGGGCAGCGTGAGCACGACGAACATCGCGATCAGGAAGAGTTCGGTGGTCGACATGGCGTTCGTCATGGGCGAATTATTAGTTAGGCCGGCGAACGAAATAAAACAGTGGAAACACCTAAGGCGCGGGTTGGAGCGAGGTCGAGGCCTAGGTACTTGTGCTCATTTATTTCGACCGGCGGTCGAACTAATGTCCGGCGGTTTTCGGCCGATGGACGGCCGCCTCGACCACGCATCTGCGATGAACACACTCCGTTCCTGCCTCGTCGGCGCGGCGCTGGCCGTCGGCGGCACGGTCGCCGGCGCGCAAGCGAGCGGCGACCTCGTCGTCCTGCCCGCTCCTGCCGCGGCGTGGCACACCGTCGTCGGCCACTGGGAGAGCCGGGCCGAGCTGACCGGCGAGAGCGTCGTCGTGCCACCGCCGAGCGCGGAGTACGCGCGCTCGAGCTACCTGGGCGCCAGCGCGCGCGCGAGCGGCGGCCTGCGCGAGTCGGTGCTGCTGGAATGGAAGGACCTCTGGCAGGCCATGCTGCGCGTCGAGAGCCGCCAGCCGCTGGACTTGCGCCCGTATCTGGGCGGCTCGCTGGAGTTCGACCTCGACTCCGCCGACCTTGCCAAGGGGGCGATCAAGGTCAAGGTCGGCTGCGGCGAAGGCTGCGATCGCGCCGTGAACCTCATGGGTCCGGCGCGCGCCATCGCGGGAAAAGGCTGGCAGCACATCACGCTGGCGATGAACTGCTTCGTCCGCGACGGCGCGGACTTTTCCAAGGTGACTCTGCCGTTCGCGCTCGAGGGCAACGGCAGCGGCCGCGTCAGCGTGGCCAACGTGCGCATCTCCAGCGCTGCCAAGCCGGGCATCGCTTGCCCCGACTACCGCACCGAGTCCGTCACGCCCGCGATGCTCGACGAATCGTGGTCCGTGGACTGGTGGCTGCCGCGGCACGAGCAGAAGCTGGAAGAAAAGCGCAAGCTCCTCGCCGCGGGCCCGGGCCCGGAGATCGTCTTCATCGGCGACTCGATCACCCAGGGCTGGGAGAACGACGGCCGCGAGATCTGGCAACGCCACTACGCCAGGCATCGCGCGCTGGACCTCGGCTTCGGCGGTGACCGTACCGAAAACGTCCTGTGGCGCCTGCAGCACGGCGAGATCGACGGCCTCGCGCCGAAGGTCGCGGTGCTGATGATCGGCACCAACAACACCGGCCATCGCGCCGAGGACCCGCAGACGACGGCCGCCGGCATCAAGCGCCTGCTCGACGAGATCCGTCGGCGCGCGCCGGCCACGAAGGTGCTGCTGCTGGCGATCTTCCCGCGCGGCGAGAAGCCCGACGATTTCCTGCGCCGCATCAACGAGCGCGTCAACAAGCTCATCGCCGGCTACGGCGACGGTCGCAACGTGCGCTTCCTGGACATCGGTGCCGCGCTGCTGAATGCCGACGGCACGCTGAGCAAGGAGATCATGCCGGACCTCCTGCACCCCAATGCGAAGGGCTACGCGATCTGGCAGCGGGCGATGGACCCCACGCTGCAAGCGCTGCTGAACGAGCCCTGACGGCCACGCGCCCGCGAGGGCGCGCCTCAGGCCGAATCAGCGGATTCGCTCGGCCTGCAATGCCCGATAGCCGAAGCGGCGGAACCGGACCGCGCCTCCCCCCGCCGCGAACAGGGCGATGCGCAGGCTCAGGAACCCGCCGAACACGTTGTGGTGGAAGCCGGAGACCTCCATCTGCCAGGGGTGCCGCGTCCACTGCTG
>DATFAY010000557.1:0-3973 GCA_035254085.1 Piscinibacter sp. | reverse complement strand
GCATCGGTCATGCCCTTGAAGGTCTTGCCGAGCATCACCCAGGTGCCCGCCGGGCCGCGTGCGCCCAGGTGCAGGTTCGACAGCCAGCCGCGGCGGCGTCCATGGCCCCATTCGGCGGCCAGCACCACGAGGTCCAGCGTGTGCGCGCGCTTGACCTTGAGCCAGCTCGCACCGCGGCTGCCGGCTTCGTAGGGCGCGTCGAGCGCCTTGGCCATCACGCCTTCATGGCCGCGCGCCAATGCGTCGGCGTAGAAGTCCTCGCCGGCGGCCAGGTCTGCGGTGATGAGGCGGGGAATCACCAGCGGCGCGGGCACCGCCTCGGCCAGCGCATCGAAGCGCTCCTGCGCAGGCCGGTCGATGAGCGACGAGCCGTCGCGCTGCAGGCAATCGAAGAAGAACACCGCCAGCGGCAGCTCGGCGCGCATGCGCGCCACGTCAAGCTTGCGGCCGAAACGCCGCATCGTCACCTGGAACGGCTGCGGCGCGCCGCTGGCTGCCAGCGCGATCGCTTCGCCGTCGAGGATCAGCTCGCGCGCCGGCAGGGCCTGCAGCGCCTCGACGATCTCGGGCACCGAGGCGGTCACGTCGTTCAGGTTGCGCGTGTAGACGGCGATCTCGCTGCCCGACTTATGGGCCTGGACGCGGGCGCCATCGACCTTCCATTCGAGCGCCGCCGTACCCAGGCGAGCCAGCGCGTCGGCGATGTCGGCGGCCGGCTGAGCGAGCATCGGCTGCACCGGCCGATGCAGCGAGACGGCGAAGGCCGCGAGGCCGTCCGCGCCTTCGGTGCTCGCGACGCGCGCGACCAGGCCGAGGTCGCCCGTGAACATCGCCGCGCGACGCACCTCGTTCGCCGGCACGCCGGCGGCGGCCGCGATCGCGTCGATCATCACGCCCTCGAGCGCGCCCTGGCGCAGTTCGCCCACCAGCAGGCGCACAAGGAAATCCTGCTCGGCTTCGGTGGCGCGCTCGAACAGCGACTCGAGCTGCGCCTGGCGTGCGGCGGCCGAGCCCTTGCCGGTGGTGCCGGCGATGCGCCCCAGCGCGGCGTCCACGTCGCGCAGGGTCAGCTCGGCTTGCGGGGCGTGCGCGCCGCGCAACGCCGCCAGGGTGGCGTAGCCGATGCCCATGCGACCCTGGCGGATCGCGCCGGAAAGGTACGCGACCGCGATCTCGACTTCATCGGCCGCCGCGCCGCGCAGGCAGGCCGCGATCGCATCGCGCTTGGCCAGCCGGCTGCTCGTCTCGGCGGCCCGGCGCGAGGCCTCGACGACGTCTGCGAGCAAGGTCGGCATGCTTGGGGCTCAATGCGGAAACGCCAGGCGCGTCTCCATCCAGCGCTGGATGCGCTCGAAACCCATGCTCAGCACCCAGTAGACTCCGGCCGCTGCCATGTACAGCGGGAAGGGCTGGAACGTGGTGGAGATCAGTTCCTTGGTGGCCAGCATCAGCTCCGTCACCGCGATCACCGATACCAGCGACGTGTCCTTGATCAGGCTGATGAGGCTGTTGGACAGGCTGGGCACCGCCGCCCGCAGCGCCTGCGGCCCGATCACGTGGCGCAGGGTCTGCCGGCGCGTGAGGCCCAGGCTGGTGCCGGCCAGCCACTGCCCTTGCGAGACCGCGCTGATCGAGCCGCGCAGCGTCTCGCTCATGTAGGCCGCGACGTTCAGGGTCAACGACAGGATGCCGGCCGCAATCGGCGAGAACTCGATGCCGATGCTGGGCAGCCCGTAGTACACGATGAACACCTGCACCAGCAGCGGCGTGCCGCGCATGGCGCTCACGTACAGCGCCATCACCGCCTGCAGCACCGGCACCCGCAGCACCCGGATCAGCGTGATGAGCCCGGCCAGCGGCAGGCCCAGGATCATCGAAGCGAGGGCGAACAGCAGCGTGTAGCCGGTGCCCTGGAGCATCACCGGCCAGGCCAGCCGCAGCAGCGATTGCAGGTCCATGCGAGCCGGCGGCGTTCAGCGGCCGGCCAGCGGCTTGCTCACGTCGCGCTCGAACCACTTGGTCGAGATCTTGGCGTAGCTGCCGTCGGCCTTCATGTCCTCCAGCGCCTTGTCGATCGCCTGCTTGAATTTCGGATTGCCCTTGCGGAACGGAATCGCGTTGCTCCCCGACTTGCCGATGAAGGCGCCGGCCTTGACCGGCAGCTTCGTCTTCTCGCGCAGGTACGGTATGAGCAGGCTGTCGTTGATGGCCGCGTCGATGCGCCCGGTGGCGAGGTCCTGCAGGTACTCCGGCGCGCCGGGATAGGTGCGCACCTCGGCGCCCTCGATGCCCTTGGCCAGGTCGGCGTAGTTGCTGCCCTGGCCGACGCCGATCTTCTTGCCCTTGAGGTCGGCCGGCGTGTCGAGCTTGCGCGTCTCGTTGGCGCGGATGATGAGCTGCGGGGTCGAGACGACGTAGGGCTCGCTGAAGTCGAAGGTCTCGCGGCGCTTGTCGGTGGCGGCCACCTGGTTGACGATCACGTCGTACTTGCCCGCCTGCAGCCCCGCCAGGATGCCGCTCCACTCGGTGGTGACGAACTCCGGCTTCACGCCCAGCCGGCCCGCGATCGCCCGGCCGACCTCGACGTCGAAGCCGGCCAGCTGGCCCTTGTCGTCCTTGTAGTTGAAAGGCGGATAGGTGCCTTCGCAGGCGATGCGCAAGGTTCCGCGCGCCTTCACTTCGTCGAGCAGATCGGCCGCATGGACGGCCACGGCAGCGCCTGCGAGCAGCACGGCAGCGAGCCGGGCGGTGAGCTTGCTCTTCATCGGGGGTCTCCTCGGTTGGAAGAGCCGGATGTTGCCACCAGTCCTTGCTCGAAAACCGAGGAGGGATATGCGGGCGCCGGCGGCGCCGGGCAGGCCGCTACGCCTCCCCCACCCAGTAGTCGACGCCGTCGCCCGCGCGCGTCATGTGACGCAGTCCGCCGCCGAAGGCCCCGATCTTGCGCGAGTCCGGGTACTCGCAGATCTCGGCGGGCATCATGGTGCTCACCGACAGATAAGCCAGCTCCTCGTCGGAATCGTTGACGATCTGGTGCGCCGTCTCCGGGCCGCCGGTGGGACAGCAGATGATGTCGCCGGCGCGGATCGGGCGGGTCTCGCCGCCGTAGCGCAGCAGGCCGCGCCCGCGCACGACGAAGAACATCTCTTCCTCGCCGCGGTGGCTGTGGAACGGGCATGAACGCTTGCCGGGCGGGACGATGTCGTAGGAGTAACCCAGGTCCTTGGCGCCGAGCAAGGGCCCGATGCGCGCCGAGCGGCTCTCGTACAGATCGCCCTTCGCGTCGTGCGCCAGCGTCAGGTCCGCGATGTTGACCACTTTGGTGTCGATGATGCCCATGGCGTGAGGCCCTTGCGTGGAGGATGGCAAGCGCCGTAGTGTGCCTGCCGGCCGCCCGCATGCGGCCTGCCGGGTCAAATCGCGCGGGCGCCGGCATGCCGCGGCGGTGCGATGCCGAACAACGCTCGAAGGGGCGGGATGTAGCGGAACACGAAGGTGCACAGGGCGACGGTGATCCACGAGACGGCCACCGAGAGGGCCCAGCGCGGCCAGATGCCCAGCGTCGAATCGAGGAGCAGGTAGGTCGCCGCGGTCACCGGCGCGTAATGCAGCAGATACAGCGGAAACGACAGATCGCGAGCGACCCTCCACCACCGTCCGGTCAGTTCGAGATGTCGTCGCCCGAGCCCGAGCGCCGCGGCCACCAGCCCGCACGCTGCCATGCCGCGCAGGAATTGCGCGAGCATGTTGAACGGGTCGTATCCGCTTCCGACCGGCAGCCAGCGGTAGCAGGCCACGCGTGCCAGGAAGGCCGCCAGCCCGAGGGCCAGCGCGGCCATGCGATGCCGCTCGACGGCCTCGGCGATCCACGGATCGATGCCGGCGAGATAGCCGAAGACGAAGAAGCACAGGAACACCGCGACATTGGCCCAGTCGCTGACCAGGTTCAGGGCGCCCGGCCATCCCGGCCGCA
>DATFAY010000556.1:0-10425 GCA_035254085.1 Piscinibacter sp. | reverse complement strand
CCTCATCTCGTGGGGCGCGATCGGCGCGCGCACCACGGAGAGCCAGGTCCATCGCGAACTGTCCTCGGGCATCTCGGCGCCGATCGGCTTCAAGAACGGCACCGACGGCAACATCCGCATCGCCACCGACGCCATCCAGGCAGCCGCGCGGCCGCACCACTTCCTGTCGGTGCACAAGAACGGCCAGGTGGCCATCGTCCAGACCAAGGGCAACCGGGACTGCCACGTCATCCTGCGCGGCGGCAAGACGCCCAACTACGATGCGGCGCATGTCGAGGCGGCCTGCAAGGATCTGGAGGCCGCCAAGCTGCCCTGCTCTCTGATGGTCGACTGCTCGCACGCGAACAGCAGCAAGCAGCACGAGAAGCAGATCGATGTGGCACGCGATGTCGCCGCGCAGCTTGCGGGCGGCAGCCGCCGCATCTTCGGCGTGATGGTCGAGAGCCATCTGCATGCCGGCGCCCAGAAATTCAGTCCCGGCAAGGACGACCCGAGCAAGCTCGCGTATGGCAAGAGCATCACCGACGCCTGCCTCGGCTGGGACGACTCGCTCACGGTGCTGGAGGTCCTGAGCGACGCCGTGAAGGCGCGGCGTGGCTGAAGGGCGCAAGCCCCCTCTGCGGTGATGGGCGGCTATCGCACTGCTGCGGTAACCGCGGCGGGGCGTCTGTAAGCGGGGTAAGGCTGCGCAAGAGTGCTTTGCGCAGGCGCCGCCACGGGCTGCAATGACGCTCCGAGGTCGAACCGGAGAGTCCGAAATGCCCACCCGCTACCTGTTGCCGCTGACGTGCCTGCCTGTCGTCCTGGCCGGCGCAGCCCTGACGGCCTTTGCGCAGACCAACAACGCGGTGCCTGTCACCGAGGAATCGCTCGCGGCCAAGGACCGGGTCATGATCGAATCGGCGTTCGCCCACGCCGACGTCAACAACGACGGCAAGCTCAGCCTGGCCGAAGCCGGCAAGCTGCCCGCGGTGTTTGCCAAGTTCGACCGCCTGGACACCAACAAGGACGGCGTGCTCAGTCTCGAGGAATTCGCCGCGGTCTTCACCGCCGCGGATCTGCAAGCGCGGCGCTGACCGGTTCGGCATCCGGCCCGCGGCGGGCCGGCACGTCCGCTCCTTTGGTGCGAATTCGGCACGCTCGCTGTCGCCGGTTCGCCACAGGAATTCATGGGGTCCCTCGTACGATCGCGCCCGGCCGCGGGGGTTCAGAGGCGGCCGTCAGACCATCCACAACGGGATACCCATGAAGAAAATCGTCCTCGCCGCGGCGCTGTCGTTCGGTGCCGCGTTCGGCGCCCAGGCCGCCGACGCCAATGCACCTGTTCGCTTCCTGGCCGGCGCCGGCCTCACCTTTGGCGGCGACAACCTCGTCACCGTCGCGTTCTCCGACGGCTCGACCGACACGCTCAAGGCCGGCGGCATCTTCCACCTCTATGCCGGCGGCGAATTCCGCGTCGGCGACGCCGTTTCGCTCCAGGGGACGATCGGCTACCACGTCGACGACACCCGGGCGGCCAACAACGGCAGCGTGCGCTTCACGCGCGTGCCGGTGGACATGCTCGCGCTGTACCGCGTGAACGACAAGGTGCGCCTCGGCGCGGGCGTGCAGTGGGTCAACGGCCCGGAGCTCAAGGGCAGCGGCGTGGCCAGCAACATCAACGCGAAGTTCAAGAACACCACCGGCGCGATCGTCGCGGGCGAATACTTCTTCTCGCCGCAGATCGCCGGCCAATTGCGCTACGTCTCGGAAGAGTTCGAGCCGCAATCGGGCGGCGGCAAGGTCGACGGCAGCCACATCGGCCTGATGTTCAACTGGTACTTCTGACCGCCTCCCACAGGCTCGGACGGCCGGCGCTGGCCGCCCTCTCGCTTCAAGCGTCCTGGCGCTTCAGGCGCTCGCTGTTCCAGTAGACGTCGTCGCCGCCCAGCCCGTCCAGGTTGGCGCGGTTGAGGACGCGCGCCAGCACGAAGAGCAGGTCGCTCAGCCGATTGAGGAACTGCCGCGGCGGCGCGTTGACCGCCTCGTGCGCGGCCAGCGCCACCACGGCTCGCTCGGCACGACGCGCCACGGTGCGGCAGACGTGGGCGATCGCGGCGCCGCGCGTGCCGCCCGGCAGGATGAACTCCTTGAGCCGCGGCAGTTCGGCGTTGTGATGCGCCAGGGCCTGGTCCAGACGCAGCACCGCCTCCGCCTTCAGAAGCTCGAAGCCCGGCATGGCCAGCTCGCCGCCGAGGTTGAAGAGCTCGTGCTGGATCACGACCAGGAGTTCGCGCACCTCGTCGGGCAGGGGCTCGCACAGCAGCACGCCGAGGTGGGAGTTCAATTCGTCGACGTCGCCCAGCGCCTGGATGCGCAAGTGGTCCTTGGGCACGCGCTGCCCGTCGCCGAGGCCGGTGGTGCCGTCGTCGCCGGTGCGCGTGGCGATCTGCGTCAGTCGGTTTGCCATGCTCGCATGCTAGTCCATGGACGCTGCCTACAATCGATCGCACGCACGTGTCGACCGAGGAGAATGGCATGAACGCACCGCTGCCCGCCCATCTGCTGCCCAAGGTCGAGCCGCGGCCCGTTCCGGCCGAGATGCTGGACGCGCTGAAGACGCTCTTCGGCGAGCGCTGCTCCACCGCTCGGGCCGTGCGCGAGCAGCACGGTCGCGACGAATCCCCCTTCGACGTCCCGCCGCCCGAGGTCGTGGTGTTCTGCGAGAGCACCGAAGAGGTGGCAGCGGTGGTGCAGCTGGCCGACACGCACGCGGTTCCCGTGATTCCCTACGGCGCCGGATCGTCGCTGGAAGGCCATCTGCTCGCCGTGCAGGGCGGCGTCAGCATCGACCTGTCGCGCATGAACCGCGTGCTGTCGATCCACCCCGAGGACCTCACCGTCACGGTGCAGGCGGGCGTGACGCGAACCCAGCTGAACAACGAGATCCGCCACACCGGCCTCTTCTTCCCGATCGACCCGGGCGCCGACGCCAGCATCGGCGGCATGAGCGCGACACGCGCCAGCGGCACCAACGCCGTGCGCTACGGAACGATGCGCGAGAACGTGCTGGCCCTCACCGTCGTCACGGCCCGTGGCGAGGTGATCCACACCGGCACGCGCGCCAAGAAGAGCAGCGCCGGCTACGACCTGACCCGCCTGATGGTGGGCAGCGAAGGCACGCTCGGCGTGATGACCGAGATCACGCTGCGCCTGTATCCGCAGCCCGACGCCGTCTCCGCGGCGGTGTGCAGCTTTCCCAGCATCGCCGACGCCGTGCAGACCACGATCGAGATCATCCAGGTCGGCGTGCCCATCGCGCGCTGCGAGCTCCTGGACACGAACGCCGTGCGGGCGGTCAACCGGCACGACAAGCTTGCGCTGCGCGAAGGGCCGATGCTGCTGATGGAGTTCCACGGCACGCCGGCGAGCGTCAAGGAGCAGATCGCCACCGTGCAGCAGGTCGCCGGCGAGCACGGCGCGATGGCGTTCGAGTGGGCCGAGACGCCGGAGGAGCGCACTCGCCTGTGGACGGCGCGGCACCATGCCTACTTCGCCGGGGCGCAGACCAAGCCGGGATGCCGCACCGTCACCACCGACACCTGCGTGCCGATCTCGCGGCTGGCGGACTGCCTGCTCGAAACCGTCGCCGAAGTGGACGCGAGCGGGCTGCCGTACTACATCGTCGGGCACGTGGGCGACGGCAACTTCCATGTCGCCTACCTCATCGATCCGGCCCTGCCGCAGGAGCGCGAGACCGCCGAGCGGCTGAATCAGCAGCTGGTGCAGCGCGCCCTGCGCCTGGACGGGACCTGCACCGGCGAGCATGGCATCGGCCTGCACAAGATGGGCTTCCTGGTGGACGAGGCCGGCGCCGGCTCCGTCGAGATGATGCGCACCTTGAAGCGCGCCCTGGACCCGAAGAACATCCTCAACCCCGGCAAGATCTTCGCGCTGTGAGCGCGCTGAGCCTGCCGGATCAGGTCAGCAGCGACACGATGCCCTGGTAGACGGCGAGGATCACGCCGGCACACAGCATGTTGGCGGCGACATGGCGCAAGCCCTTGTCGAAGCGGATGCCCATGCGCACGCCCACGCAGCCCCAGAAGATCACCAGCAGCGCTGCTCCGGCCTCCACGCGATCCATCGGCTGGTCGACGGCGCGCCACAAGGCCACGCAGGCGAGCCACAGGCCCGCCGCCATCACCGCCGAGGCGGTCACTTCGTTGAACGAGGGCTTGCTGAGCTCGATGCCGAGAATCTTCATGCGGTACTGCCTGGGTGCCAAATCGGTGCGGCGCGCGGGGCGCGGGCGGTCGAGGCAACCGCGTCTGCGACCTGCAGACGACAGGGAGCGGAAAAGTATTCCGGGGGTTCCTCGCCGACACGCGATTTTTGCACGAGGCAGCAAGCCGAGTGCCGCTCGGGGAAGTAACAGGAAATCCGGATCGCCGCGCCGGCGACTGCGCTTCAGGCGCCGGGCGGCTCGCCGTCAATGCGGCGCCGGCACCGACCAGCGCTTGGTGATGTTGCCGCCGCCGTCCACGCTCTCCAGGTGCACGCCGAAACCCCACAGGCGGGCGACGTGCTTGAGCACTTCCTGGGCGTTCTCGTGCAGCGGGCGGTCGTTGTGCTGCGTGTGGCGAAGCACCAGCGAGCGGTCGCCGCGCGTGTTCACGCTCCACACCTGGATGTTCGGCTCGCGGCTGCCCAGGTCGTACTGGTGCGACAGCGCCTCGCGCACGCGCCGGTAGCCCGTCTCGTCGTGGATCGCGGACACCTCGAGCTCGCTTTCCTTCTCGTCGTCGACGATCGCGAACAAGCGGAACTCGCGCATAAGGTTGGGCGACAGGTACTGGCCGATGAAGCTCTCGTCCTTGAAGTTGCGCATCGCGTGGTCCAGCGTCTCGAGCCAGTCCGAGCCGGCGATGTCGGGGAACCACTGGCGGTCCTCATCGGTCGGCTTCTCGCAGATGCGCTTGAGGTCGGTGTACATCGAGAATCCCAGCGCGTAGGGATTGATGCCGCTGTACGCGCGGTGGCCGACCGGCGGCTGATAGACGACGTTCGTGTGCGACTTCAGCCACTCGATCATCATGCCGTCCGTCAGGTGGCCGTCGTCGTACATGGTGTTGAGCAGGTGGTGGTGCCAGAACGTCGCCCAGCCCTCGTTCATGACCTGCGTCTGGCGCTGCGGATAGAAGTACTGCGCCACCTTGCGCACGATGCGCACGATCTCGCGCTGCCAAGGTTCCAGCAGCGGCGCGTTCTTCTCGATGAAGTACAGGATGTTCTCCTGCGGCTCATCCGGGAAGCGGCGCGCCGGGCTTTCGTCCGGACCGTCCTTGTCGCTGCGGGGTTTCTTGGGCAGCGTACGCCACATGTCGTTGATCTGCCGCTGCGCGTAGGCCTCGCGCTCCTCGCGGCGCGCCTGCTCCTGCGCGAGCGACAGCTTGCTCGGCCGGCGGTAGCGGTCGACGCCGTGGTTCATGAGTGCGTGGCATGAATCGAGGGTCTCCTCGACCGCGTCGACCCCGTGGCGCTCCTCGCATTCGGCGACGTAGTTCTTCGCGTAGACCAGGTAGTCGATGATCGACGACGCATCGGTCCACATCTTGAAGAGGTAGTTGCCCTTGAAGAAGCTGTTGTGGCCATAGGCCGCGTGCGCGATGACCAGCGCCTGCATCGCCATCGTGTTCTCTTCCATGAGGTACGCGATGCAGGGGTTCGAGTTGATGACGATCTCGTAGGCCAGGCCCATGTGGCCGCGCCGGTAGTTCTTCTCGGTGGCGATGAACTCCTTGCCGTAGCTCCAGTGGCGGTAGTTCACCGGCATGCCCACGGAGGCGTAGGCGTCCATCATCTGCTCGGCCGTGATGATCTCGAGCTGATTGGGGTAGGTGTCCAGTCCGAAGCGCTCGGCCGTCTGCTTGATGACCTGGTGGTACTGCTCGATGAGCTCGAACGACCAGTCGCTGGGCGCGGGCAGGTGCTCCTTCGCGCGCGGCGGGGTCACGATGTCGGCGGCCCGCGTCACCCGCGGCCGCTTCTTGGTTTCGCCCATGCCGGATTCGAACAGGTCGGGTGTCGGGTCCGGCGCAATGGTCGCCGCGGCGTTCTTGCGGGTCATGTCGTCGCCCCCTCCTTCTTGAACAGGTCGCGGAAGACGGGGTAGATCTGCGAGGCTTCGGTCACCTTGCGGATCGCGAAGGCCTTCGACTCCGCGGCCAGCGCGGAATACTCGTCCCACAGGTTCTGCTCTTCCTCGGCCACCTGCACATAGGCGAAGTAGCGGCACAGCGGCAGGATGCTGTGCGCCAGCAGTTCGCGGCAGCGGCCGCTGTCGTGGTGCCAGTTGTCGCCATCGCTCGCCTGCGCGCCGTAGATGTTCCACTCGCTGGTCGGGTAGCGCGCCCGCGCGATCTCTTCCATCAGCACCAGCGCGCTCGACACCACCGTGCCGCCCGTCTCGGTGGAGTGGAAGAAGTTTTCCTCGTCGACCTCCTGCGCCTGCGTGTGGTGGCGGATGAAGACGATGTCGATCTTCTCGTAGTGCCGCGTGAGGAAGAGGTACAGCAGGATGAAGAAGCGCTTGGCGAGGTCCTTGCGGGCTTCGTCCATCGAGCCGGACACGTCCATCAGGCAGAACATCACCGCCTTCGCGGTCGGCACGGGCACGCGCACGCGGCTGCGATAGCGCAGGTCGATCGGATCGAGGTAAGGGATGCGGCCCAGCCGCGCACGCAGCGCCTCGATCTCGGCCTCCAGCGGCGGGATCTCGTGCGCGAGCGGATTCGGTTCCGGATGGCGCTTGAGCAGTTCGAGCTGTTCCTCCAGCCGCCGCAGGTCCTTGCGGGTGTCGCCGCCGAGCGCGATGCGCCGGCCGATCGCACCGCGCATCGAACGCACGACGTGCAGGTTGTTGGGCGTGCCGTCGCTGGAGAAGCCCGCACGATGGGTCTTGAACTCCGGCGTCTCGGCCAGCGTCGTGCGCGCGAGGTTGGGCAATGCGAGGTCATCGAAGAAGACCTGCATGAACTCTTCCTTGGTCAGGTGGAAGACGAAATCGTCGTCGCCCTCGCCCTGGTCGCTCGCCTGCCCGCCACCACCGCCGCCGCCGCCCTTGGGCCGCTCGATGCGGTCGCCACGCACGTATTCCTGGTTGCCCGGATGGACCATCTCGCGCTTGCCGCCCTGGCCGTGGCCGAACACCGGCTCGCTGATGTCCTTCTTCGGGATGTGAATGTCCTCGCCTTGCGCGATGTCGCGGATGCCGCGTCCATCGACCGCTCGCTTGACCGCCTCGCGGATCTGGTCCTTGTGGCGGCGCAGGAAGCGCTCACGGTTGCCGATGGACTTGTTCTTGCCCGCCAGCCGCCGGTCGATGATCTGCTGAAGCATTTAGGCCCCCCCCCGGAGCGCCTGCGGCGCCCCCCCCAGGGGGGGCGCCGCCAGCGGACCGGCGAAGCCGGATCCGCGGCGTCCGCTTGATGGGCCAGCCTGGCTTCGCCGGCTGGGGGCGGTCTTATGGTTCATCTACTGCTCTCTCAACTGCTCTTCCTGACGCGCAGGTACCACTCGCACAGCAGGCGCACCTGCTTGGGCGTGTAGCCCTTCTCGACCATGCGGGTGACGAAGTCCTCGTGCTTCTTGGCTTCGTCGGCGCTGGCCTTGGCGTTGAAGCTGATCACCGGCAGAAGCTCCTCGGTGTTCGAGAACATCTTCTTCTCGATCACCGTGCGCAGCTTCTCGTAGCTGGTCCACAGCGGGTTCTTGCCTTGGTTGCTGGCGCGCGCGCGCAGCACGAAATTGACGATCTCGTTGCGGAAGTCCTTGGGGTTGCTGATGCCCGCGGGCTTCTCGATCTTCTCGAGCTCTGCGTTCAGCGCGGCGCGGTCGAACACCTCGCCGGTGTCGGTGTCGCGGTATTCGTGGTCCTGGATCCAGTAGTCCGCGTAGGTGACGTAGCGGTCGAAGATGTTCTGCCCGTACTCGCTGTAGCTCTCCAGGTACGCCGTCTGGATTTCCTTGCCGATGAACTCGGCGTAGCGCGTGGCCAGGTGCTCCTTGATGAACGCCAGGTACTTCTGCTCGGTCTCCGGCGGGAACTGCTCGCGCTCGATCTGCTGCTCGAGCACGTACATGAGGTGCACCGGGTTGGCCGCCACCTCGGTGGAGTCGAAGTTGAAGACCTTGGAGATGATCTTGAAGGCGAAGCGCGTCGAGATGCCGCTCATGCCTTCGTCGACGCCGGCGTAGTCGCGGTACTCCTGGTAGCTCTTGGCGCGCGGGTCGGTGTCCTTGAGGTTCTCGCCGTCGTAGACCAGCATCTTGGAGAACAGCGACGAGTTCTCCGGCTCCTTCAGCCGCGTGAGGATGGCGAACTGCGCCATCATCTTGAGCGTGCCGGGCGCGCAGGTGGCTTGCGCCAGCGACGACCCCCGCAGCAGCTTCTCGTAGATCTTGACCTCTTCCGACACGCGCAGGCAGTACGGCACCTTGACGATGTAGATGCGGTCGAGGAAGGCCTCGTTGTTCTTGTTGTTGCGGAAGGCCTTCCATTCGCTCTCGTTGCTGTGAGCGAGCACGATGCCGTCGTAGGGGATGGCGCCGAAGCCTTCGGTGCCCTTGTAGTTGCCTTCCTGCGTCGCCGTCAGCAGCGGGTGCAGCACCTTGATCGGCGCCTTGAACATCTCGACGAACTCGAGCAGGCCCTGATTGGCCAGGCACAGGCCCCCCGAGTAGCTGTAGGCGTCCGGGTCGTCCTGCGCGTAGGTCTCGAGCTTGCGGATGTCGACCTTGCCGACCAGCGAGGAGATGTCCTGGTTGTTCTCGTCGCCCGGCTCGGTCTTGGCGATCGCCACCTGCTTGAGCACCGACGGATATCGCTTCACGATCTTGAAGCGTCGGATGTCGCCGCCGAATTCCTCCAGACGTTTCACGGCCCAAGGTGACAGGATGCGGTTCAGGTAGCGACGCGGAATGCCATATTCCTTTTCGAGGATCGGACCGTCCTCGGTGGCGTCGAACAAGCCCAGCGGCGACTCGTTTACGGGCGAGCCCTTGATCGAGTAGAAGGGCACCTGCTCCATCAACTGCTTCAGGCGCTCGGCGATCGACGACTTGCCGCCGCCGACAGGCCCCAGCAGATACAGGATCTGCTTCTTTTCCTCCAGGCCTTGCGCGGCATGGCGGAAGTACGAGACGACCTGTTCGATCGCGTCTTCCATGCCGTAAAACTCGGCAAAAGCGGGGTAGATCTTGATGACCTTGTTGGCGAAGAGTCTCGACAGCCGCGGCTCGTTGCGCGTGTCGATCGTCTGCGGTTCACCGATCGCCTTGAGCATGCGCTCCGCGGCGGTGGCGTACGCCAACGGGTTGCTCTTGCACTCCGCCAGGTACTCCTCGAGCGAGAGTTCTTCTTCGCGGGTGCGCTCGAAGCGAGCGGCGAAATGGCTGATCACATCCATGCTGACCTCCAGGATCTGGGCGGGGGTGGTCAAGGAGCCACCTCGACCACCGCCTTGGGAAGTTCTGATGAAGTCCTGACCCGTTGCCTGGGCCGTGGGCTCCATCAGAGCTTTCCTTGCGTGTCAGCACTGACCGTGATTCAAGCTTCTCTCATCGCGCCGGCAGCCGATGCATCGAGATGCAGGCGCGAAGCCTTGCAGTTCCCCTCATCAGCCCTGCACCCCGACGCAGCAAGACCCGTGCCTTCACAATACTCCAGTTGCGCGGGGATGCGCCAGTCCTGCTCTCCAGGGAGATGCCCGGATGTGACTAAGTTCCGTCGGGGGAAATGCCGTCATCGCTTCACCTGAGAAGCGCGTTGATGGCGGGCTGCGCGTCAGCTTCGCGAAAGGCCGAGCTTGTCGAGCAAGCCGTTGAGTTCGTCGAGCGATGCGAACGCGATCGCGACCTCGCCTTGATCGCCGCGCTTCGTGTGCTTCTTGATGCGGATCTCGACCACGGCGGTCAGCGCATCGGACAGTTCCTCTTCGATGCGCCGGATGTCGCGCGGCTTCTCGGACTTGATCCGAAGAAGCGGCTTCTGACGCGAGGAAACCGTCTTGGCCGCGAGCCGTTCGGCCTCGCGCACGCTGAGCTTCTTGGCTGCGATCTCGGTGGCGCACAGGATCTGCTGCGCACCGTCCAGAGGCAGCAACGCACGCGCGTGCCCCATGTCGAGATCGCCGGCCATCAGCATTTGCTGCACCGGCTCCGACAAGTTCAGCAGGCGCAGCAGATTGCTCGCCGCACTGCGCGAACGGCCCACCGCCAGCGCGGCCTGTTCGTGCGTGAGCTTGAACTCGTCGATGAGGCGCTGGATGCCATGCGCCTCTTCCAGCGGATTGAGGTCCTCGCGCTGGATGTTCTCGATCAGCGCCATCGCGGCGGCGGCCTCGTCGGGCACGTCCTTCACCAGCACCGGCACTTCATCCAGCC
>DATFAY010000555.1:0-9526 GCA_035254085.1 Piscinibacter sp. | reverse complement strand
GCTGTGGCGCGGCGACATCCATCTGACGGTGCCGATGCTGTTCGCCCTCGCCTTCGTGTGCACCTTCACGATCGGCGGCCTGACCGGCCTCTTCCTCGGCAACGTGAGCGTCGACATCCCGCTGTCGGGCACCTATTTCGTGGTCGCGCACTTCCACATGGTCATGGGCGTGGCGCCGCTGCTGGTGGTGTTCGGCGCGATCTACCACTGGTTCCCCAAGATCACCGGCCGCATGCTCGACGACCGCATCGGCAAGACGCACTTCTGGATCACCTTCCTCGGCACCTACGCGATCTACTTCCCGATGCACTACCTCGGCGTGCTGGGGATGCCTCGGCGCTATTACAACTTCGACGGCTATCAGTTCATCCCGCCCTCGGCGCACGCGCTGAACGTGTTCATCACCGTGGTGGCGCTGGTGGTCGGCGTGGCCCAGCTGCTGTTCGTCTTCAACCTCGTATGGAGCACGTTCCGCGGCGAGCGCGCCGGCGGCAACCCGTGGCGCGCCGCATCGCTCGAGTGGTTCACGCCCGACACGCCGCCCAAGCACCTCAACTGGGGGCCGCACCTGCCGGTGGTGCACCGCTGGGCTTATGCCTACAGCGTGCCCGGCGCGAGCGAGGACTTCATCGCCCAGAACGCGCCGCCCGAAGCCGGTGGCAACGACCCGTCGCATGAACCGGCGAGCGTGAAGGAGGTGGTCGCGTGAACCCCGCCGCAGCCTGGCGCGCGACGGCGCAACGCCGCGGCAGTGCGCTCCCCGGGCGGCGCGCGTCCGCCGCCAGGCGAGGCGAGCCGGCACAGGTTTTCGGCGTGGCGCTGTGGACCTTCATCGGCGTGGCAACCGCCTTGTTCTCGCTGTTCATCACCGCCTACGTCATGCGCATGAGCGGCGCGGACGCGGTGGCGATCGCGATGCCGCGGCAGCTGTGGCTGAGCACGGCCTGTCTGGTGCTGGGCAGCCTGGCGCTGCAGCGCGCCGCCGTCGCGCCGCCGGCACGTGCACTCGCCCCGCTGTGGATGGGCGGCGCGTGCGCGATGGCTTTTCTGCTCGTGCAGTCATGGGCCTGGCAGGCGCTGCTCGCGCAGCAGGTCACGCCCGCTGGCAACCCGGCGGGCGGGTTCTTCTACCTGCTCACCACGATGCACGGCCTGCATGTGGCGGGCGGCCTCGTGGCCTGGGCAGTCGTGGCGCGCAGTGCCGGACGCCAGCCGCTCGCGACCGACTGGCGCATCGCCTTGTGCGCGCGTTACTGGCATTTCCTGCTCATCGTCTGGCTGGCGCTTTTCGCCTGCTTCATCTGGATCACGCCCGATGTGGCGCGGGTGATCTGCCGCACCCCCTGAGGAACGCCCATGAACACCATCGTCATGCCGACGGCCCAGGCGGCAGCACCCACGCAGCGCAGCAGTTCGGCGCTGCTGCCGCCCGCCGTCCCTCCGGCGCCGCCTGGCCGCTGGCGCGGCCTGGTGGCCGACTGGTCGTCGGACCAGCGCGCCTTCCAGGTCTCCTGGGGCAAGGCGATGATGTGGATCTTCCTGCTCTCCGACACCTTCATCTTCGGCTGCTTCCTCACCAGCTACATGACGGTGCGCTCGTCGACCACGGTCCCGTGGCCCAACGCCAGCCACGTCTTCGGGCTCAACATCGGCGGCGCCGAAGTGCCGCTGGTGCTGATCGCGATCATGACCTTCGTGCTCATCACCAGCAGCGGGACGATGGCGATGGCGGTCAATTGCGCTTATCGGCGTGACCGCATCAACGCCGCCGCGCTGATGTTCGTCACCGCCGGGCTGGGCGAGACCTTCGTCTCCATGCAAGCCTTCGAATGGTCCAAGCTGATCCTGGACGAGGGCGTTCGGCCCTGGGGCAACCCGCTGGGCGCAGAGCAGTTCGGCTCGACCTTCTTCATGATCACCGGCTTCCACGGCCTGCACGTGACCGCCGGCGTCATCTACCTGTGCATCGTCGCCACGCGGCTGCTGCGCGGGCGCTACGAACGCAGCGGCAACTACCAGATCGTCGAGATCGCCGGCCTGTACTGGCACTTCGTGGACCTGGTGTGGGTGTTCATCTTCGCCTTCTTCTACCTCTGGTGAGGCCTGCCATGACCAGCACGACCGCCCCGACCGCCTCGCACGAACAGGCGCACCAGCAGCATCCCATCGGCCTGTACCTCAAGGTCTGGGGGCTGCTGTTCGTGCTCAGCACGCTGTCGTACCTGGTCGACTACTTCCATTTCCAGGGCTTGCTGCGCTGGACGCTGATCGTCGTGCTGATGCTGGCGAAGGCGGGCCTCATCGTCGCGGTGTTCATGCACATGGCCTGGGAACGGCTGGCGCTGATCTGCGCGATCCTGCTGCCGCCGATCGCGCTGCTGGTGCTGGTCGGCCTGATGGCGGCCGAGGCCGACTACACCTTCCTCACGCGGCTCGTGTCATTCCACTAGGGCCTCTCGTCCATGGCCACGCCGCTCGCCCTCCCCCTTGCGCGCCCGCGCTGGAAGTCTTATGTCGAGGTGACCAAGCCGCGCGTGGTCGCGCTGATGCTGTTCACGGTCTTCGTGGGCATGCTGCTGTCGACCCATGCGCCGATCGCGTGGCAGGTGCTCGTCTTCGGGCCGGTGGGCATCGCGCTGGTGGCCGCCGCGGCCGCGGCGATCAACCACCTGGTCGACCGGCGCATCGACGCGCTGATGGCCCGCACCCGCGGCCGGCCGCTGCCGCGCGGCGCGCTCGATGGCGCGCAGGTGGCGGCGTTCGCTGCCTGCATCGGCGGCATCGGCATGGCACTGCTGCTCGCGTTCACCAACACGCTCTGCGCGCTGCTCACCTTCGCTTCGCTGATCGGCTACGCAGTGGTCTACAGCATGCTGCTCAAGCACGCCACGCCGCACAACATCGTGATCGGCGGCGCCGCCGGCGCGGCGCCGCCGCTGCTGGGCTGGGTGGCGGTGACGGGCCAGGTCGACGCGGGCGCCCTGCTGCTCTTCCTGATCATCTTCGTGTGGACGCCGCCGCATTTCTGGGCGCTCGCCATCCACCGCCGCGACGACTACGCACGCGCTGCCGTGCCGATGCTGCCGGTGACGCACGGCGTGGCGTTCACCAGCGACCGCATCCTGCACTACACGCTGGGCCTGTGCCTCGTCTCGCTGGTGCCGTTCGCGATCGGCCTGGCCGGCTGGATCTACCTGGCGGGCGCAGCCGTCCTGGGGGCGCGCTTCGCGACGTGGGCACTGCGACTGTGTTTCGACGCCCGGCTCGCGATGCGCACCTTCCGCTACTCGATCGTCTACTTGTTCTCGCTGTTCGCGCTGCTGCTGCTCGACCACTACCTGCCGCTCATCCCCGCCTGACGTTCAAGCGCCGCCGGTGCCCGCGGCCGCCTGCGCGGCGCGCCGCCATGGCGCAGGCACCAGCCGATCGCGCTGCACCGCGGCACCGAGCAGGAACATCGCGAGCGCCATGCACAGCGCCACCGCGACGATCGAGGCTTCGGCCCCGAAGCTGCCGCCCGAGAGCCAATCGGGACCTGCCAGCGTTCCGCGCAGCAGGCCGTTCGACGGCGTGCCCGACACCGCGACGCCGAAGATGCCGCCCTGGGTGAAGTTCCACGCGACGTGGATGCCGATCGGCAGCCACAACCGGCGCGTGAGCACGAACGCCGCGCCGAGCAGGATGCCGGCCTCGAAGATGATCGACACCGCGCCGAGCAAGGTGGCGTGCGGCCCGACGAGGTGCACCAGGCCGAACAGCACGGCGGAGATTGCGAGCGCCCACCACGTGCCCAGCCAGGCCTCGGTGATGCGAAACACCACCCCGCGAAACATCAGTTCCTCGAGCACGCCCGCTGTGAGCGAAAGCGCCAGCGGCACCACGAGGCCGGACCACGCGCCGACGGCACCACCGGTGACGTGGAACACGTCGAGCAGCAGCAGCACGCCGATGGTGGCCGAGAAGAGCAGCGTTCCGAGCACGAAGCCGGCCCCGGCCTCCTTCCAGGCGCCGGCCGCGCCGAGCTCCGCGACCGCGCGCCGGCCCTCCACGAGGCGCACGAACGCGCGATAGCCGCCATACGCAGCCACGCACGCTCCGAGCGCCGACACCAGCACCGAGTACGGTCGGGCCAACGCAAGCGCATGGGCAAGCCACTGCGCAGCGACGACCGGCACGACGACCATCGCCAGGCCCAGCACGATCCTCGACAGCGGAAACTGAACGGCCCGCGCCCAACGACCGGAAGTGCGATTCGGCCCCGTCTGCGTCATGCGTGCTCCTCCTTTGACGAAGCGCGCAATATACCGGCGCCCGGTGGCGCTCAGGACGGCAGCGTCGCCGCCTCGGGCTCGACCGAGCCGAAGGCCAGGTCGCACAAGCTCATGGCGTGGATCAGCACCGCCACGCCGAGGCCAGCCCCCTCGCGCGCATGCCGGCTGAGACCGGTGACGTGGGTTTCCAGCGCGCCGTGCACGGCGCCCGCAGTGGCCGTCCCGCCGGGGAGCCGCAGCCTGGCGCGACTGGCGGACAGTTCGGGCCAGCGCAGCACCAGGCGCTGCCCGAGCACTGCGGCCGACACGCTCAGGCAGTTCTTGCCCTGCGCACGTCCGTCGAGCACGAGCTCGTCCGATGCATGCCCGATGGCGCCGTCGCCGAGCTGCAGCTGGCCGGCAAGCTTGGTGCGTTCGAGCATGCGGTCGGCGTCGTTGCCGGCCATGTGACCCAGGGGCGTACGCAGTCCCGTGCCCAGTACGCCTGCCACGAGGGCCGGGATGTCCAGCCCGCCGCGATCGGTCACGCGAAAGCCGCCGGCGGCGCGCTGCTCGTAGCTGGCACCGGGCACGTCGGGCGTCGTGAAGACGAAGAGGTCGGTGCGGGCTCGGTCGGGGGCATCGACGTAGAGGCCGTTTCGACTCAGGCCCATCGACGAGTTGGGCCCCACGTGCTCGACCACGACGCGATTGAAGTCGAGATGCCCGCGCGAGATAGGCGCGGTGACCTGCGCATCGACCACCCACACCGCGTCGCGGATGCACCCGTGCAGCACGCCTTCCATGGCGGCAACGGGCGCGAGCGTCCACGGCGCGTCGCCCGCGCCACGGCCGAGCGCTTCGCCCGAAGGCAGGACTGCGGCGCCCTCGATGCGAACTTCGGCAGCCGCGGCGCCGAGCACGTCGAAGCTTCGGGCCGATGCGCCCAGCTTCATGCGCACGACGACCTCGCTCAGCGTGGTCTTGGGTGCGGTCACCACACCCATCGGCAACGGCAGGCGGATGTTGCGCACCACCATGCGCTCGACGCCCTGCCGCAGGGACCCGTCGGGCAGCGGCGCCAGCGTGGAGCCGAGGACGTCGAATTCCTTGAGCTGCGCGGCATGGGCCAGCGTCGAGGCCACGCTGTCGGTGTGCATGGCGCCGTTCCAGCAAACGCTGTTCCTCGCGAGATGCGCTCTCGCTGCTGCATCGCAGCAGTGCGAGCTGCGGAACACAGACGGGTCACATGCGGATTGACCCAGCTTGCCCGCTGGTGCCTCGGCGTGCAATATCGCGACCACGCCTTTGCCAAGGCCGCGCAGTTTTCGATCTCGCTTGCCACTCAAGAGGAGACGCCATGACTGAATCGCGAAACACCGCTCCCGGCAGCCTGCAATCAGAGCGCCGGCGCCTGCTGAGGACCGGCACGGCTGCAGCCGCAGGAGCGGCCACCCTGATGGCGGCTCCGTTCGTGCGCAACGCCGCGGCCGCGAGCACCACGGTGTGGAAAGTGCAGACCTCGTGGCCGGCCGGCGTGGGCTTGCAGACCTTCAAGAACTGGTGCGCCAGCGTCAAGGAGGCCACCGGCGGCGAGCTGGAGTTCAAGCCGTTCGCGGCCAAGGAAGTCGTCGGCGACTTCGAGTTGCTCGATGGCGTTCGCAACGGCGCCCTCGAGGCGATGAACTCGTTCACCCTGTACTGGGCCGGCAAGCTGCCCGCGACGGCGTTCCTCTCGTCGTACCTGATGGGCCTGCGCTACCCGCACGAGTGGGACATCTTCTTCTATGCCAAGGACGGGCTGAAGGCGGCGCGCGAGATCTTCGCCAAGCAGGGCCTTTACTACGTCAACCGCATCCACCACGGGCCCAACATCATCCACTCCAAGAAGCCGATCCGCACGATCGAGGACTTCAAGGACCTCAAGCTGCGGGTACCCGGTGGCATGATCGCCGAGGGCTTCGCCGCCGCGGGCGCCAAGACCACCCTCCTTCCGGGCGGCGAAGTGTTCTCCGCGCTCGAGAAGGGCACCATCGAGGCGGCCGACTACACCGGCCCCGCCGTCAACTGGGACCTCGGTTTCCAGCAGGTCTCCAAGTTCATCTGGACCGGCCCGCCAGGACTCGAATCGATCTACCAGCCGGTGGACCTGATGGACTTCGTGGTGCGCATGGACGTGTGGAACAAGCTCAGCCCGAAGATGAAGCAGTGGCTCGACGATGAGGTGCAGGTGTACTCGAACACCCACCACGCGGCGATCCAGAGGGCTGACCTCGAGGCCTGGGGCAAGTTCGAGAAGGCCGGCGTCAAGATCACGCGCCTGCCGGCCGAAGACTTGCCCAAGTTCCAGCGCATCGCCGTGCCGATCTGGTTCAAGTGGGCCAACAAGGACAAGGACGCCGCGCGACTGTTCAAGCTGCAACTGGAAATCATGGAGTCGCATACCGTCGGCTACGTGACGCCCGACATGTACAAGGGCCTGAAGATCGAGGCCTGACGCGACGCCGGCCGGGCTCGCGCATCGGCCGCCCCTGCTTCGTCCGGAATGCCTGGCGGCATCCCGTTGGATCCGATTCGCCTTTCAGGTGTGCCCATGCCGAGCCTTGGTTTCGTCCTGCCGCATTGGATGTACTGGTCCGGGCTGCTGTTCTTTCCGCTGCTGGCCTGGATACTGACGGCACGCCAGCGTCGCAACCCGCCGGACAGCCGTCCGTCGCTGTTCATCGCCTACATGTTCTGGCTGCTCGCCGGCTACATGGGCATCCACCGCTTCTACCTGCGCAGCGGCTGGGGCTTCGTCTTCATTCCGGTGTTCCTGGGCATCCTCTACTGCAACGGTCAGGTGCGCGACGTGCGCGACGAGACCTCGCGCACCTTCGCCGCGATGGAGCGTGCCCAGACCGCCGTGAGCCAGCTCCCGCCTTCACCCGCCGACGAGGACGCACGCCGCGACGCCGACAAGGCCCGCGCTGAACTGGCACAGCGCACCAAGGACTACGAGACTGCCCACGCCGTGACCGATCACTGGAAGGGCCTGAGCCGAAACGTGGCGCTGCTGCTGGCCTTTATGCTCGTGGTCGACGGCGCGCTGCTGCCTCGCCTGGTGCGACGACGGCGCGGTTTCGAGGCCGCGACCCTCGCCGACACCCCGCTGCCCGAGCCCGCCGAGCTCCACGAGGGCGGCGTCGGCGAGGACCCGACGCTCGCGGTGCACACCCGCTTCACCGACGCCATCGACCGCTTCAACACCGCCATCGGCCGCTACGTCGCGTGGTGGGCCATCATCGCGGTGTTCGTCTACTACTACGAGGTGATGGCGCGATTCGTCTTCAACTCGCCGACGAACTGGGTGCACGAAAGCATGTTCCTGATGTTCGGCATGCAGTACATGCTGTGCGGCGCCTATGCCTACCGCGAAGACCAGCACGTGCGCGTCGACATCGTCTACGCCAGCTTCTCGACCCGCGGCAAGGCCCTGGCCGACATCGTCACCTCGGTGTTCTTCTTCATCTTCATGGTGACGATGCTGTGGACGGGTGCGCGCTTCGCGCTGGACTCGATCCAGTTCGACGAGCACTCCTTCACCGAGTGGGGCGTGCAGTACTGGCCCGTCAAGCTGGCCATTCCGGTGGGTGCGCTGCTCATGACGCTGCAAGGCATCTCCAAGCTGATCAAGGACGTCGTCATCGTGAGCAGAAAGGTCGCCTGACATGGGGCTCGACATCGGCATCGGCTGGCTTTCGCTCCTCCTGTTCGGCTCGCTCGGGCTGCTGCTCATGCTGGGCCTGCCCATGGCCTTTTGCACCGGCAGCCTGGCGGTCGTCTTCCTCTACGTGTTCGGCAGCGGCGGCATCCTCAACATGCTGCCCTCGCGGGTGTTCCCGTTCATGACGGACTACCAGCTCTCGGCCGTGCCCTTGTTCATCTTCATGGCGGCCGTGCTCGAGAAGGCCGGCATCATCGAAGAACTGTTCGACGTCATCTACAAGTGGCTGGGCGCGCTCAAGGGCGGCCTCGCCTCGGCCACGGTGCTCGCCTGCACGGTGCTGGCAGCGATGGTCGGCGTGGTCGGCGCCACCGAGGTGACGATGGGCATGATCGCGCTGCCCGCGATGCTGCGGCGCGGCTACGACCCCAAGATCGCCTGCGGCTCGCTGCTGGCCGGAGGCACGCTGGGGATCTTGATCCCGCCGTCGGTGATGGCGATCGTCTATGCGGTCGTCGCGCAGCAGTCGCTCGGCGAACTGCTGATCGGCTCGGTGTTCCCCGGCTTCCTGCTGTCGGGCATCTACATCGGCTACGTGACCCTGCGCTGCTACATCAACCCCTCGCTCGGACCGGCGTTGCCGCCCGAGGAGCGCGTGAACTTCGCCGAGAAGCTGCGCCTGCTGCGCAAGACCATCGCGCCGATCCTCGTCATCATGCTGGTGCTGGGCGTCATCTTCTTCGGCATCGCCACGCCGGTGGAGGCCGCCGGCATCGGCACCTTCGGCGCGCTGGTGGTGTGCGCGCTGCACCGCCGCTTGACCTGGGTCGCCCTGTCCGACGCGGCACTGGCCACGCTCAAGGCGACCGCGATGGTGATGTGGATCTTCTTCGGCGCGACGATGTTCGTCGGCTTCTTCATCGTCAAGGGCGGCCAGACCTTCGTCTCCGACAGCATCATCGGCACCGGCCTGCCGGCCTACGGCATCCTGTTCCTGATGATGGGCGTGCTGTTCGTGCTGGGCATGTTCCTCGACTGGGTCGGCATCCTGCTGCTCACGGTGCCGATCTTCCTGCCGATCATGAAAAGCCTGCCCTTCGACGGCATCGCGGGCCTGTCCGGCGTGCCGGCCGACAAGATCCCGCTGTGGTATGGCGTCATCTTCATGGTCAACATGCAGATGGCCTTCCTCAGCCCCCCATTCGGCTATTCCCTCTTCTACCTGAAGAGCGTCGCCCCGCCGCAGATCAGCATGGCGATGATCTTTCGCTCGGCCATGCCCTTCATCGGGCTGCAGGCGCTGGGGCTGGGCCTGTGCATCGCGTTCCCACAGATCGTGCTGTGGCTGCCCGGCCTCGTGTACAGCGGCACCCGCTGAGCCGGCGCGGCGCTGTCACACGCCGCCGGCACACCAGGGTTTACGCTGGCGTCGTGGCGACTGCGTAGTTGCGCCAATCGACACCGCGTCGCGCGGCACGTATCGTGCGCGCGACCTGACCCATCGCAAAGCGCGGAGGGAGCCCTGCCGCAACCATGGCAGCCCAACGGAGTACCGCCATGCACGACACCC
>DATFAY010000554.1:0-6538 GCA_035254085.1 Piscinibacter sp. | reverse complement strand
TGGTGGCGTGGATCGTCAGCCTGGGGGACTAAACTCCGTCGTCCCAAGGCTTGGCCATCCCCGATGGACGCTCCTGAGATACGTCTGGTCACCCCGGACACCCCCGAACTGCTCGCGGCCACCCGCGAGATCTTCCGCGAGTACGCACAGAGCCTGAACGTGGACCTGTGCTTCCAGAACTTCGAAGCCGAGCTCGCCGGCTTGCCCGGCGAGTACGCGCCGCCTTCGGGTTGCCTGCTGCTGGCCTTCGTCGACTCGGCGCTCGCCGGCTGCGGCGCCTTGCGTCGCGTGGCCGACGCGGACTACGCCAACGCCTGCGAAATGAAGCGCCTGTACGTGCGTCCCGCGCTGCGCCGGTTCGGGCTGGGCCGCGTGCTGGCGCGTGCGCTGCTCGACGAAGCGCAGCGCCTGGGCTACTCCGAGGTGCTGCTCGATACGCTGGACGACATGGAGGCCGCGCGCGGCCTGTATGCCTCGCTGGGCTTCGAGGAGATTCCGCCCTACTACTACAACCCCATCCCCGGCGCGCACTACCTGAAGGCAACGCTGGGCGTGACGCCGTCGCAATACTGACCTGGATCCCGGAACCGAACCCGAGCCCATCACCCGAGGACATGCCATGAACGCCTTTCGCCAACTGCTCGCGTCCGCGGGGGCGCACCCGCCGGTGGGCACCTGGATCAGCTCCGCCAGCCCGATCGTCGCCGAGGCCATCGGCTGCGCGGGCTTCGACTGGGGGCTGGTCGACATGGAGCACTCGCCGCTCGACGTGATGGGCGTCGTGCAGCTGCTGCAGGCGCTGTCGTCGACCAAGATGCTGCCGGTGGTGCGCGTGCCCTGGAACGACGCGGTGACGGTCAAGCGCGTCCTCGATGCCGGCGCACAGACCGTGATGTTCCCGTTCGTGCAGAACGCCAACGAGGCGCGGCACGCGGTGGCCGCCACGCGCTATCCGCCGGACGGCGTGCGCGGCATGGCGGGCACGAGCCGCGCGACCCGCTACGGGACCACGGCCAACTACTTCCGCTCGGCCAACCAGACCATCGGCGTCATCGCCCAACTGGAAACGCCGCACGCGATCGAGCAGCTGGGCGCGATCGCGGAGGTCGACGGCATCGACGCCCTGTTCATCGGGCCGGCCGACCTCTCCGCCGCGATGGGCCACATCGGGCAGCTCACCCACCCGGCGGTGATGGAGGCGATGGCGCGCGCCGTCCACCGCTGCAAGAACCTCGGCATGCCCGTGGGCACGCTGGGCAGCAGCGCCGAGATGGTCGCGCAGTACCGGGCGATCGGCTTCGACTTCGTGGCGGTCTCGTCGGACATCGGCTTCATCATGCGCGGCGCACAGGCCGCCATCGCCGCGCTGCGCACCCGCGACACCGAGCATGTGCATTCGCTGTCCAGCGGCACGCAGCAGGCTGCCGGCTGAGCGCGACCAGCCACCGGTTACCGCGAGGTACCGGCGTACGATGGGCCATGCGCCGGCTGCCGGCGCGAACGATTTCCCCTGAGCCACCGGGAGGGCCATGACCGGACCATCGATCGCCGTCGACAACACCTTCGAACTGCATGCCGGGGCGCTGCGCCTGGCACTGCGCCCCGACCTCGGCGGCAGCGTCGCCGGCTTGTGGCATCGGGACACGCCCATCCTGCGCTCGACCGAGCCTTCGCTGCTGACCAACGCGCGCCTGTCGGCGTCCTTCCCGCTGGTGCCGTACTCCAACCGCCTCGCCTACCGGCGCTTCCGGTGGAAGGGGCACGACTACACCACGCAGGCGAACTTCGGCGACAGCCCGCACTCGGTCCACGGCATCGGATGGATGCGACCGTGGACCGTGAGCTCGCACAGCGCGATCGACATCGCCATGCGATTGCGCCACGCGCCGGACGAGCACTGGCCTTTCGCCTTCGAGGCGACCCAGCATTTCTCGCTCACGCCGCAGGCCCTGGTGACGCAGCTCGTGGTCACCAACACCAGCGACACCGTGCAGCCGGTGGGCGCCGGCTGGCACCCGTATTTCCCGAAACGCGCGCGCAGCCGCTTGCACATCGAATGCAGCGACCGCTGGGACACCGACGCAGAACAGCTGCCGGTGCGCAAGGTGACGCAACCCGGCATCGACGCCGACGTGGCGCACCTCGACTTCGACAACGGCTTCGAAGGATGGAGGGGCCCGGCGCGCATCCGCGACGAGAAGTTCTCGCTGCAGCTGCAATCGAACCTCACCCACCTGGTCGTCTACACGCCGCAGGACAAGGACTACTTCTGCGTCGAGCCGGTGAGCCACGTGGGCAATGCGATCCACATGGCCGACCCGGCGGCGCACGGCCTGCGCGCCCTGCAGCCGGGCGAGAGCTTCGAAGCGTCGATGACGCTGGAGGTGTCGGTGCTGTGAGGCGCGAGGCCGATCCCGCCGTCGTGGTCGCGGTGGCCTCGCCCAGCCTGCTCGGCGAGTCGCCGATGTGGCATCCGCGCGAACAGGTGCTGTACTGGTGCGACATCCCGGGCAAGCGGCTGAACCGGTTCGATCCGGCTGGCGGAGCGCTGGCGCACTGGCAGTTCGACACCGAGCCCGCGAGCCTCGCGCCCTGCCTGGACGGCGGCCTGCTGCTGGCGATGCGCGACGGACTGTGGCGATTCGACCCGCGAGGCGGCGCCCGCACGCTGCTCGCGCCGCCACCTTACGACACCGCCCGCGAGCGCTTCAACGACGGCAAGTGCGACCCGCAGGGGCGCTTCTGGGTCGGCACGATCTACGAGCCGCGCGACCCGCCCCTGGCCGCTCTGTACTGCTACGCCGAAGGCGAGCTCGAGCGCCGCGCCGACGGCATCACCACGTCGAACGGCCTGGCCTGGAGCCCCGACGGACGCACCATGTACTGGAGCGACACCAAGGCGCACACCATCTACGCCTTCGACGTCGACCCGCCCAGCGGCGCGCTCTCCAACCGCCGCGTGTTCGCGCGCTTCGCGCCGAAGCAGGCCGGGCAGGACCTCGCCGACTACGGCGGGCGACCCGACGGGGCGGCCGTCGACGCCGAGGGCTGCTACTGGGTCGCGATGTTCGAAGGCCAGCGGCTGCTGCGGCTGGCGCCCGACGGCAGCGTGCAGCGCGAACTCGCGCTGCCGGTGCGCTGCCCGACCATGCCCGCGTTCGGCGGCGCGGACCTGCGCACGCTGTACCTCACCACGGGGCGCGAGAACCGTCCGCCGGCCGAACTGGCCGAGCAACCGCTGGCGGGGTGCGTGCTGAGCCTGCGCGTGGACGTGCCGGGACTGCCAGCCAATCTGGCGTACTGACGCTCTGCGGGCGTGCCGCCTGCGCGCGGCACGCAGGGCAGCGCGCTGTCAGCTGTCCGACAGCGAGCCCGCAGACACTGCCGCCCGGGTCGTAGAAAGCCGCACGGGTTTGTACGTATATAATCCCGAGGCTTTGCCGAAACCGACTGTAACTTGCGCGCCGTGACTCATCGATTGGGCGATCCCCAAGACCACGGCAGCGACACAGATGCGGTGGAGGACCCGCCTTTCAAGCCCCTGACGCGTGATGAAGCGCAGGCCTTGAGGGCCCAGCACCCGCCGATGTCGCCGTGGCGGGTGATTGGAGGTCAAGCCATTGCCGGTCTCGTGTGTGCTGCGCTTGCGTGGCTCGTCACGGGCCGCAGCGGCACGGCCTGGTCTGCGCTGTATGGCGCGGCGGCCATCGTCCTTCCAAGTGCCTTGCTGGCACGCGGAATGACCAGGCGAACCAGTACCGATCCGGGCGCCGCCGCCCTCGGGTTCGTGTTCTGGGAGTTGGTGAAGATTGCTGTGGCGGTTGCCATGCTGGCAGCCGCTCCAAGAGTGGTACCCGATCTGAGCTGGCCGGCGCTGCTGGTCGCCCTGATCGTGGGCATGAAGGTGAACTGGCTGGCGCTGCTGTGGAGGCGGCGTCCGGTGAGCGAAACAAAACAGAGAGTCTGATTCGACATGGCTGCCGAAGCGCAAGTTGCTGAACACGCGACCCAGGGTCCCACCGCCGGCGAGTACATCGGCCACCACCTGACCCACCTGCGCACCCACGAACAGACGAGCATCGTCGACTTCTCGGTGATCAACCTGGACACCATGTTCTGGTCGATCGTGGTCGGCGTGCTGGGGCTGTGGCTGCTGCGCAGCGTCGCCCGCAAGGTCACCTCCGGCGTGCCGGGGCGCACGCAGGCGGCCGTCGAGATGGTGCTCGAGATGGTCGACAACCAGGCCAAGTCGATCATCCACAACGCACAGTCGCGCAAGTTCGTCGCGCCGCTCGCGCTGACCGTGTTCATCTGGGTGTTCCTGATGAACTCCATGGACTTCCTTCCCGTGGACCTGATCCCGCGCATCTGGGAATCGATCTACGGCGCGCTCGGCCACGACGCGCACCACGCCTACCAGCGCGTCGTGCCCACGGCCGACTTGTCGGGCGCGCTCGGCCTGTCGGTCGGCGTGCTGTGCGTGGTCCTGTACTACAACGTCAAGATCAAGGGCCTGGGCGGCTTCGTGCATGAGCTGTTCGCCGCGCCCTTCGGCGACAAGTGGTTCCTGTACCCGTTCAACTTCGCGATGCAGATGATCGAGTTCATCGCGCGCACCGTCTCGCACGGCATGCGGCTGTTCGGCAACATGTACGCCGGCGAACTGCTGTTCATGCTGATCGCGCTGATGGGCGCGGCACTCATCCCCAGCTCGCCCTCGGGCATGGGCGTGGCGCTCTGGCTGGGCCATGTCGTGGCCGGCACGCTGTGGGCGATCTTCCACATCCTGATCGTCGCGCTGCAGGCCTTCATCTTCATGATGCTGACGCTGGTCTACATCGGCCAGGCGCACGACAAGCACTGATCACGCTTTTCCCTTTCCACCACCACGTTTTCTCTTCCCTACTAGGAGTCTTTCATGGAACAAGTTCTTGGCTTTGTCGCTCTGGCCGCCGGTCTGATCATTGGCCTGGGCGCCATCGGTGCGTGCATCGGCATCGGCATCATGGGCAGCAAATACCTCGAATCCGCCGCGCGTCAGCCGGAGCTGATGAACGAGCTGCAAACCAAGATGTTCCTGCTGGCCGGCCTGATCGACGCCGCGTTCCTGATCGGCGTCGGTATCGCGATGATGTTCGCGTTCGCCAACCCGTTCGTGCTGAAGTGATTCGCGCCTCCGATCAATTCCAACCTGCAAGAAAGCTGTTGCCGTGAGCCGCCGGGCCGCCGCAAGGCGAACACCGGAGGCCAACAGGCCGGAGGTTTTCCTATGAGCATCAACGCAACTCTGCTGGCACAGCTCGTGGTGTTCTTCATCCTGGCGTGGTTCACGATGTCGTTCGTGTGGCCGCCCATCACGAAGGCGCTTGACGAGCGTGCGAAGAAGATCGCCGAGGGCCTGTCGGCCGCCGACAAGGCCAAGGCCGACCTGGTCGAAGCCAACAAGCGCGTCGAAGCGCAGCTCGCAGCCGCCCGCACCGACGCCACGCAGCGCCTGGCCGACGCCGAGCGCCTCGCGCAGCAGATGATCGAGGAAGCCAAGAGCCGCGCCAGCGAGGAAGGCGCCAAGATCGTCGCCGCCGCCAAGGCCGAGGCCGAGCAGGAAGCCGTCAAGGCGCGCGAGGCGCTGCGCGAGCAGGTCGCCGCGCTGGCCGTCAAGGGCGCCGAGCAGATCCTGCGCCGCGAGGTCAACCCGGGCGTTCATGCCGAGCTGCTGGGCCGTCTGAAGACGGAACTCTGACCATGGCCGAGCTTGCAACCATCGCGCGTCCGTACGCCGAGGCGCTGTTCAAGGCCGCCGGTCAGGGCAACCCGCGCGAGCTGGCTGACCAGCTCGACGCGCTGGCCCAGGTGACGAGCCTGCCCGAGCTGCGGCAGTTCGCCGACAACCCGAAGGTCGAGTCCGGCGCCGTCTTCGACGTGATCGTCGGGGCGCTCAAGGTCGTCACGCTGTCGCCCCAGGTGCGCAACCTGTTGCGCACCGTGCTCGACAACAACCGCCTCGCCGCCTTGCCCGAGATCGCCGCGCAGTACCGTGCGCTCGTCAACGTGCAGTCGGGCGTGTCCGATGCGGTCGTCTACAGCGCCTTCGCAATCGACGGCTCGCAGCTGGCGGAGGTGGTCGCCTCGCTGCAGAAGCGCTTCAACCGCAAGCTCAACGCCACCGTGGTGGTGGATCCCGAGCTGATCGGCGGCGTTCGCGTGGTGGTCGGCGACGAGGTGCTGGACACCTCGGTCAAGGCCCGTCTCGAACAAATGAAGGTGGCGCTGACCGCGTAACCCGGCATTCCAACGCGTGCGCTCCGAGGGGCGTGCGAACGGAGAAAGCAATGCAACTGAATCCCGCTGAAATTTCCGAACTCATCAAGAGCCGCATCGAGGGCCTCGGCGCCTCGGCGGACATCCGCAACCAGGGTACCGTGGTGTCGGTGACCGACGGCATCTGCCGCATCCACGGCCTGTCGGACGTGATGGCCGGCGAGATGCTGGAGTTTCCCGCCGGCAAGGACGGCCAGCCGACCTTCGGCCTGGCGCTGAA
>DATFAY010000553.1:0-4926 GCA_035254085.1 Piscinibacter sp. | reverse complement strand
GGCCCCTTGGCGGCGACGCCGGTGCCGAGGAAACCGTCCTGCGGTCGCAGCCAGGTCGTGTAGCCGAAGGTGGCCGCGTACAGCAGCGCGCGATGCAGTACCAGCGTGTCCTTGACGGGCACCTCGGCCTGCGAGAAGCCCACGCAGCCGGCCTCGGTGAGCTCGGCCATCTCGGTCAGCACTTCGCCGGCCAGGCCGCGCGTGAGCGCACCGAGCGGATAGACATGCGCCTGGTTCAGGTTGCGGGCCCGGAACTTGAGCATCTCGACGAGCCCGGGCTCGTCCAGCGGCGGGTCCGTGTCGGGCAGGCACACCAGGCTGGTCACGCCGCCGGCCACCGCCGCGGCCATCTCGCTTTCGAGCATGCCCTCGTGCTCGTGTCCGGGCTCGCGCAGCCGCACCGCCAGGTCGACCAACCCTGGCGCGACGATCAGCCCGCTGGCATCGATGCGGCGGCTGGCGCTGAAATCCTTGACGCTGCCGATGGACACGATGCGCCCGGCCGCGATCGCCACGTCAGCCGTCTCGTCGCGGCCGCTGGCCGGATCGATGACGCGGCCGTTCTGGATGAGGATCTTCATGGTGTGGGGGCTCTCAAGCGTTGTTGCCGGCGATGGTGGACATCACCGCCATGCGCACCGCGATGCCGAAGGTGACCTGCGGCAGGATGACGCTTTGCCTGCCGTCGGCGACCGAGGAGTCGATCTCGACGCCGCGGTTGATCGGCCCCGGGTGCATCACGATGGCATCGGGCTTGGCGAGCGCGAGCTTGTCCTGCGTGAGGCCGTAGTTCTTGAAGAACTCGCCCGCGCTGGGCAGCATGGCGCCGCTCATGCGTTCGTTCTGCAGGCGCAGCATGATGATCACGTCCGCGCCGCGGATGCCCTCGGCCATGTCGTGGCACACGCGCACGCCCATCTCCTTGAGGTCGCCCGGCACCAGCGTCTTGGGGCCGACCGCGCGCACCTCGGGCACGCCCAGCGTGGTGAGCGCGTGGATGTCCGAGCGCGCGACCCGCGAGTGCACGATGTCGCCCACGATCGCCACCGTCAGGTTGGTGAAGTCGTGCTTGTAGTGGCGGATCGTGTACATGTCGAGCAGCCCCTGCGTCGGGTGCGCATGGCGTCCGTCGCCCGCGTTGACCACGTGCACGTGCGGCGCGCAGTGCTGGGCGATCAGGTAGGGCGCGCCGCTCTCGCTGTGGCGCACGACGAACATGTCGGCATGCATCGCCGAGAGGTTGGCGATGGTGTCGAGCAGGCTTTCGCCCTTGGCCGTGGACGAGCGCGCGATGTCGAGGTTGATCACGTCGGCGCTCAGTCGCTTGGCCGCGATCTCGAAGGTCGTGCGGGTGCGCGTGCTGTTCTCGAAGAAGAGATTGAACACGCTCTTGCCGCGCAGCAGCGGCACCTTCTTGACCTCGCGTTCGTTGACGCTCAGGAAGGTGCCCGCGGTGTCGAGGATCTGGTGGATCAGCGCTCGCGGCAGGCCCTCGATCGAGAGCAGGTGGATCAGCTCGCCGTGCTTGTTGAGCTGCGGATTGCGGCGCGAGAGCATCATTGCTCGTCTTCCTTGATGTTGAAGCTGAAGCGCCCCGCCGCGTCGCGCGCGAGCGAGAGCTTGCGCGCGGGCGGCAGCGCGATGCGCGCGGCCGAGTACGCCGGCTGGATGGGCAGCTCGCGCCCGCCGCGGTCGACCAGCACCGCGAGCGTCACGCTGGCGGGCCGGCCGAAGTCGAACAGCTCGTTGATCACGGCGCGGGTGGTGCGGCCGGTGTAGAGCACGTCGTCGATCAAGACGATGTGGCGGCCCTCGATCTCGAAGGGCAGCCTCGTCTGTCCGGCGTCGGCGCTGAGGCCGCGCTTGTCGAAGTCGTCGCGGTGCAGGGCGCTGGAAATGATGCCGCACTCTCCGCCGAGCTTCAGGTCCTCCTGCAGGCGCTCGGCCAGCCAGGCGCCGCCCGACCAGATGCCCACCAGCGCAGCGTCGGGCTGCAAGAGGCCACGCACGCCCGCGACCAGGTCGCGATACAGCGCTTCGGCATCGAGATGGAGTGTGCTCATGCGAGTGCTCTCAGGAATTGCTCGAGGATGATCGCCGCCGACGCGGCATCCACGTCGGCGGCGCCCATGGCGTGCGCCTCGGTGGTCGTGTAGCGCTCGTCGACCTCGTGCACCGGCAAGCGAAAGCGGCCATGCAGTTGGCGGGCGAAGCGCTGCGCGCGCTCGGTATTGTCGTGCGGTGCGCCGTCGGGATGCCGGGGCACGCCCACGATCAGCGCATCGGGTTGCCATTCGTCAATCAGCTTGCCGATCGCCGCGAAGCGCGCGTCGCCCGTGGCGGCGACGGTGCGCAGCGGCGAGGCGCTGCGCGTCACCGTGTTGCCGGTGGCGACGCCGACTCGCAGCGTGCCGAAATCGAAAGCAAGAAAGGAAAGCGGGGCGGCTGCGGCATCGTTCGCCCGCTCGGGGCGGCTCGGTGCTGGGCTCACGCGTGCCCCGCCTCCTGGCTGAGCATGCGCGAGTCGATGCCCAGCAGCGACAGCGCCTTGTCGTAGCGCTGCTCGATCGGCGTGTCGAAGATGATCTCCGGCGCCGCATCGACGTTGATCCAGCTGTTGCGCTTGAGCTCTTCTTCGAGCTGCCCTGCTCCCCAACCGCTGTAGCCCAGCGTGACGAGCACCTTCTTCGGGCCGGCGCCGTTGGACAGCGCCTCGAGCACGTCCTTGCTGGTCGTCATTTCGAGCCCGCCCGGAATCTGCAGCGAGGAGTTGTAGTGGCCGCCGTCGCCCGACAGGCGCTCGTGCAGCACGAAGCCGCGTTCGGTCTGCACCGGGCCGCCGAAGAAGACCGGCGTCTCGGCCAGGTCGTCGCGGTCGAGCGTCAGGTCGACTTTCTCGAACAGGTTCTTCAGCTTGATGTCGATCGGCTTGTTGATCACCAGCCCCAGCGCGCCCTTCTCGGTGTGCTCGCACAGGTAGATGACGGTGCCGGCGAAGGTGTCCCCCGCCATCCCGGGCATGGCGATGAGGAAGTGATTGGTGAGATTGATACCGCCCGGCGACATGCGTGCATTTTATTCCGCTGGCAGACTGCACGGAAATGGAAAAGCCCCTGGACGCCGCCCTGGTCTGGTTTCGCCGCGACTTGCGCGCCGACGACCATGCGGCGCTCTACCACGCGCTGCGTGCGGCGCGCCGGGTGTGGTGCGCCTTCGTGCTCGACCGCGAGATCCTGGATCCGCTGCTCGCGCGCGGGCTGCGCGCCGATCGCCGCGTCGAGTTCATCCTGGCCAGTCTGGGCGATCTCGATCGGCAGCTGGAGCGCCTGGGCGTCGCGGCGCACGCGCAAGGCCGCTGCGGCCTCATCGTGCGCCACGGCGTCGCCCGCGAGGAGATCGTGCGGCTCGCGCAGGCGCTGCATGTGCAGGCCGTCTACGCCAACCACGACGACGAGCCGGCCGCGCTGTCGCGCGACGCGCACGTGCGCGGCAGGCTGGCCGACGCCGGCATCGCCCTGCACACCAGCAAGGACCACGTGGTCTTCGAGCGCAGCGAAGTGCTCACCGGCAGCGGCAACGCCTACGCGGTGTTCACGCCCTACCGCACCGCCTGGCTGAAGAAGGTCGACGACTTCTACCTGCGCGCCTACCCGGTCGAGCGGCACGCCGCCGCGCTGGCGCCGGTGCCCGCGCACGAGCCGCGCGCCCTGCCCGGCGTCGAAGACATCGGCTTTGCCCGCACCAACCTGCACGAGCTTGCCCTGCCGGCGGGCTCGTCCGGGGCGCGCGAGATGCTGGCCGATTTCCTCTTGCGCATCGACCAGTACGAGCATGCACGCGACTTCCCGGCGGTGAAGGGGCCGAGCTACCTGTCGGTGCACCTGCGCTTCGGCACGCTGTCGATCCGCCGGGTCGCCCGCGAAGCATGGCAACGCGCGCAGCAGGGCTCGCGCGGCGCCGAGCGCTGGCTGTCCGAGCTGATCTGGCGCGACTTCTATCACCAGGTGCTGCACCACCATCCCCACGTGGTGGGGCATGCGTTCAAGAGTGCGTTCGACAGGCTGCGCTGGGAGCACGGCAAGCATGCCGAGGCGCTGTTCGCCGCGTGGTGCGAGGGGCGCACCGGCTACCCGCTGGTGGACGCGGCGATGGCGCAGATCAACCAGACGGGGTACATGCACAACCGGCTGCGCATGCTGGCGGCGAGCTTTCTCGTGAAGGACCTGGGCATCGACTGGCGCTGGGGCGAGCGCTACTTCGCCGATCACCTGATCGACTTCGACCTCGCATCCAACAACGGCGGCTGGCAGTGGGCTGCCTCGACCGGATGCGACGCGCAGCCGTGGTTTCGCATCTTCAATCCAGTGACGCAAAGCCGCAGGTTCGACCCTCATGGCCGCTTCATCCGGCGCTACTTGCCGCAGCTGGCCGCCCTGCCCGACGCGTTGATCCACGCGCCCTGGCTCGCCCCCGCCGCGGCGCTCGCCGAGGCCCGCATCGTGCTGGGCCGCGACTACCCGCTGCCGCTGGTCATGCACGACGAGGCGCGTGCCCGGACCCTGGCGCGCTTTGCGGAGGTGAAAGCCGCCTGACGCCGGGCCGCTGCCGGCAACGGCCGGCGCCTTCGATCAGAACAGCTCGACGTCGCCGATCTTCTCGGAGACCACGATCTCGCCGCGCGCAACCAGATCGGCATGGCTTTGCACCTGGTTGCGCCCGTGGCTCTTGGCGTAGTAGACCGCCCGGTCGGCGCGCTCGATGGCGGCGCTGGGCGAGTCGCCCGACTTCAGCTCGCAGAAGCCGACGCTGACCGTGATGTGGCCGATCTGCGGAAAGGCATACGCGAGCGTGTTGTGGCGCAGGCGCTCGAAGGCGCCCAGCGCGTCGGCCTCGCTCTCGCAGCGCATCAGCACGACGAATTCCTCG
>DATFAY010000552.1:0-5472 GCA_035254085.1 Piscinibacter sp. | reverse complement strand
GTTGCTTCGAGTCCACCGGCCTGCCCGTGGCGTCGGCCAGCACGAAGTCCGGCGCACGCTGGCCCGCGCGCAGCGCACGATCGGTCAGGCCGCTCTGTGCAAGGCGCCGGTTGGCGGCCTCGATGGCTTCGAGGGCGGTGCTGGGGGCCTGTTCACGCACGGCAGCGGTGGTGGCTTCGAGCTGGGATGCAAGTGTGGTCATCTGGGTTCCTTTGCGCGGCAGCGCTCGGAATGAGCGCCTTGGAGCCGCCAGACTATTGATGAAGCATCGACACGTGGAGCCAATGAGGAGCACTACACTCGTGCAGAAATCGCATGACCGCCTAAGCGATGGACACCACCGATCTCGAGACACTGATGCGCGTGATCCATCTCGGCAGCTTCGCCGCAGCTGCGCGCGAGTTGCAGGTCGATCCGTCGTCGATCTCGCGGACGGTGGCTGCGCTCGAGGCGGAGCTGGGTACACGCCTGTTCCAGCGCAGCACGCGGCGGCTCGCCGTGACGGAGGCGGGCGCCGTGTTCGCGCAACGGCTGGGGCCGCTGCTGGAAGAACTGGCGCAGGCGCGCCAGGCCGCTGTCGATACGACCGGGCAGGCGCGTGGCACCTTGCGCGTCAGTGTGTCCAACACGTTCGGGCTGAGCCGCATCGTGCCCTTGCTGCCCGCGTTCTGCCGCGCACATCCTGCGCTGGACATCGAGTTGATGCTCACCGATTCGTTGGTGGACCTGGTGGCTGAGCGCATCGACATTGCCGTGCGCTCCGGCGTGTTGCAGGACTCAACGCTTGTGGCGTTGCCACTGTTGCAAACGCGCTATCGCGTCGTCGCCAGCCCGGCTTGGCTGCGCGATCAACCCAAGCCCCTGCGCACGCCGCAGGACCTGCGGCAGTGCGACTGCCTGTCGTTCGCGCTGCCGGGCTTTCGCAACCAATGGCTGTTCGCGCGAACCGAGGACGGTCCGAAGATCGCGGTCGACATCCGACCCCGAATCCTGATGACGAACGGCCTGGCCTTGCGCGAGTGCGCACTTGCGGGCCAGGGGGTCTCGCTGCTGCCCGACTGGCTCATCGATGCCGACATTGCCGCCGGGCGCTTGGTCGACCTGTTCCCACGCCAACGCGCGAGCTTCGTCGACGCGCCCACTGGTATCTGGCTGGTGTATCCAAGTCGCAGTTACGTGCCGGCAAAGGTCCGCGCTTTCATCGGCTTTGTGCGGCAGGCGATGGGCGAGCCCGAGCGGCCCCATCGCGTTGGAAGCGGTTCCCCACGACGCGACGGCAACGACCGCTCGGCCTAGCGGAACGATTCGGCCTGGCAGCGGGGGTGAAGCATGTTGCTTCCTTCGCGGTCACCCGTATCCGAGCAGAGCGCCGCTACACCCGAAAGGCGAAGACTTCGATTGGCATGATTCGACGGCCGCGAGACGGCCTTTCGCCGCTGACAGCTGCAGGCCGAAGGCAGTCACTCGGGGGTGACGGCTTACGCGGCGCTTGTCGATAGGAGCTCACGGGCATCGAGGAGATTCTGAAGAGTCCGCTCCGACTTCGCCGCCTGGCGGATCCATGCCGCAGGGCTACGCCGGAAATGAGCCGGTCGCATCGAGCGGCGCCAGCAGCCCCTGCAGATCGCCCTCCCCGAACTTCACCGCACGATCTGCGTCGCTGCCGAGCACGCCCTCGGCCAGGGCCGCCTTTCTTTCCTGCAGCGCGAGCATGCGCTCTTCGATGCTGCCCTCCACCACGATCTTGTAGACGAACACCGGCTGGTCCTGGCCGATGCGGTGCGCACGGTCGGTGGCCTGGCGTTCGACCGCCGGGTTCCACCACGGGTCGAGGTGGATCACGGTGTCGGCGGCCGTGAGGTTCAGGCCGACGCCGCCGGCCTTCAGGCTCAGCAGCAGCACGGGTTCGTCCTGCTTCGCCTGGAAACGGGCGACGAGGTCGCCGCGTTCGCGCGGCGGCGTTTCGCCCGTCAGCATCAGGTGCGGCAGCGCCAGCGCCGACAAGGCCTGCCGCACCAGCGTCAGCATCTCGGTGAACTGGCTGAACACCAGCACCCGCCGGCCCTCCGCCACCAGCGCGGGCAGCATGTCAAGGAGCAGGTCCATCTTGGCGCTCGCGATCGTCGACGGCGTCGCGGTGCCCTTGACCAGCCGCGGATCGCAGCACACCTGGCGCAGCTTCAGCAAGGCATCGAGGATCGCAATCTGCGCGCCGGCGAAGCTCTTGCGCGAAAGCACGCGGCGCACCTGCTCGTCCGCTGCCAGGCGCACGCTCTCGTACAGGGCGCGCTGCGCACCCTGGAGCTGCACGCGGCGGATCACTTCCGTCTTGGGCGGCAGTTCCGCCGCCACGTCCTGCTTGCGCCGCCGCAGGATGAATGGCCGCACGCGCTGCGCAAGCAATTGCGCACGCAGCGTCTCGCCGTTGGCTTCGATGGGCCTGCGCCATTGACGCGCGAAGCTGCGGGCGTCGCCGAGAAAGCCCGGCATCAGCAGATCGAAATGGGCCCAGAGTTCACCCAGGTGGTTCTCCAGCGGCGTGCCGGTCACGCACAGGCGATGACGCGCGTCCAGCCGGCGCAGGGCGGCGGCCGCGCGGCTGCCCGCGTTCTTCACCATCTGCGCTTCGTCGAGAACCAGCAGGTGCCACGATTGCCGCTCCAGCGCCTCGATGTCGCGCCACAGCAGCGGATACGTGGTGAACACCAGGTCGTGCTCGCCGATGCGCTCGACGTGCCGATGCCGCTGCGAGCCTTGCAGAACCAGCGTGCGCAGCGCCGGCGCGATGCGCGCGGCCTCGGCCTGCCAGTTGGCGATCAGCGACGTGGGCAGCACCACGAGCGCGGGGCGGTCGAGCCGCCCGGCCTGCTGCTCCACCAGCACGTGGGCCAGCACCTGCGCCGTCTTGCCCAGGCCCATGTCGTCGGCCAGGATGCCGGCCAGGTCGTGTTCGCGCAGGTATTGCAGCCAGGCCAGGCCCTGCAGCTGGTAGGGACGCAGCGTGAGGCCCAGTCCCGCGGGCGCCTCGACCGGCGACGGCGTGCCCGCCTCGCGCAGGCGCCGGGTCAGCGCCACGATGCCTGCTTCGCCTTGCACCTGCCACGCGCCGTGTTCGCCGGCGCGAGCGGCCTGCGTCTGGGCCAGGCCGTCGCGCAGGGCTTCGAGGCGATGGGCCTCCCAGGTGGATAGCCGCATCGGTCCCGGGTGCTGCGCCCGGTGCGGGTCGGTCAGCAGGTCGACCATCGCGCCCACGATGGCCTTCAGCGGGGCGGCCCGCGCCTCGATGTGTCGCCCACCCGCCGCGCGCAGATGCACGATCGCGCTGTCCGGCATGGCCGCGATCTCGCGTGCATCGAGCCAGCGCGCATCACGCTTGATCAGGTCGGCCAGGAGCGGCACGAGGTCCAGCGCCTCGCCGTCGACCTCGATGCCCAGGCTCAGCATCCAGGAGCCTTGGCGATGCGGCTGGCGCAGCGCGGAAAGCGCTCGCGTGCGCTCGCCCAGTTCGACGAGTTCGCGCCCTGCTTCGTCGTCGACCGAGTCGATCGCCATTCGCCACTTTTGCACCGGCACGCTCTGGTGCGCGAAGCCCGGACGCACGACGATCTGCCAGCCGGCGGCCTGCAGCCGGGGCACCTGCTCGGCCCAGAAGTCGCCGAAATGCGATTCCTCGGCCAGGCTCCACAGCGCATCGCGGCTCTCGGCTGCTTCCGGCCGGCGCCATTGCAGCGCTTCGCCGGGCAGCGGCCGCAGCCCGCTGGCCCAGAGCGCATCGCGCGCATCGGCCTCGGCCGCGAGGTCGCGCAGGAGCAACACGCGTTCGTCCCACGCACCACGCAGCAACTCGACCGGCTTGGGCCGGGTGTTGAGCACGCGCGTGGGGGCGTGAGTCTCCCAGCGCAGGCCGCTGGCGGTCGCATAGGTCCAGTGCGCTTGCGCCACGGTCACCTGCGCGCTGCGCGGGCCGAAGCCGGGCATGGCACGCAGGCCCAGCACGCCATCGCCGCGAGTGAGCGTCTCGAGCGTCAGACGAGGACGGAAATGACCAGGTACCGGAGTATCGGCAGGCGAACCGGAGGACATGGCGCATTGTCGTTTCCTCCCTGCTGCCGCCTGCGACCGGTGCAGAGATGCCTCAGACGGCGACCTCGTACTTGCCCCGTCGCACCTTGGCGAGGTCCTGCCCTTCGATGCGCACGAGGCGCGCGGGCCCGGGATGCGTGATGGCGTGGATCGCTCCCTCGTTGTACACGCGGGCATCGCCAGGGCGCATCACCTCGCCGTGCAGCTTGCGCACGCGGCCGGGCCCCAGCAGTTCGAACACGCTCATGACCGACACGCCTTCGGCCTGGCCGTAGATCGCCCACGAAGGGCCGTGGTCGTGCGGCTCGCCTTCGCCGCGCGCATGGTCGTATTCGTGGGCCAGGATGCAAAAGCCGAGGTCGGCGTCCTCGTAGGCGATCTTGCGTTCGCCGACGGGCCGCGCGAAGACCTCGCGCACGAATGCCGGGTCCTTCAGCGCCTCGGAAAGCAGGCTGGCGACGCGCGTTCTTCCAGCGGGCGTGTCATCGGCGGCGAGCACGTTCTTGCAGCTGCGGGCGAGGGAATCGAGGGTCATGGACATGACGTTCTCCTTGAAAGTCATGGCACGATAGGAGTTCAAGTCGACTTGAAGTCAAGGGGTGGGCCATGGACATCGCGGAGGTGGCGCGGCGCTCGGGAATGCCTGCATCCACGCTGCGCTTCTACGAGGAGAAGGGGCTGATCGCGTCCATCGGGCGCGACGGGCTGCGCCGCCGCTTCGCGCCGTCCGTGCTGGACCAGCTGGCGCTCATCGCGCTGGGTCGCGCGTCGGGTTTCACGCTCGATGAGATCGCCCAGATGTTCGCAAGCGATGGGAGCCTGAACATCGATCGCACCCTGCTCGAAGCGCGGGCGGACGACATCGAGCGCACGGGGCGCCGCCTCGCCGCCATGAGCAAGGGCCTGCGCCACGCCGCGAAGTGCCCCGCGCCGAGCCATCTGGAATGCCCGACGTTCCGGCGCCTGATGCGCGCCGCCGCGGCGGGCGCATTGGAGCCGCCCGCCGCCGGACCCGTCCACGGGCGCCGCGAAGCGGGGCGGCCTGCGTCCGCCAGCACGCCTGCCCCAGTTGCGAGGGCTCGGCGCGCCCGCCGCTGACAGGTTGCGTTGCAGCCCACCCGGGTTAACCCGGGCCGTGCAACGGTTGTCGATCCGGGCGCTCGTCGTTCGTCGTGGGAATGAGGCGGCGCGATCGCGCCACGCTTGTTACTCACACCGTGGGGCCGGCGGCGCTAGCCTGAGCACGGATCGGACCACATCGAAAGCACAAAGGACCAGCCATGCCTTCCTGGAAGAACACTCTGCGCACGCACTACCGATGGGTCATCGTGGCCGCGGGCGGCACGCTCGGCTGCGTGGCGATCGGCGGGCTGTTTTCGCTGCCGGTGT
>DATFAY010000551.1:0-6298 GCA_035254085.1 Piscinibacter sp. | reverse complement strand
CCCGGCGAAGGTCACGCGCACCGTCAAGATCGCGATGAACGACGCCATGCGCTTCACGCCGGCCGACATCGTGATCAAGCGCGGGCAGACCGTGCGCTTCATCGTGCACAACGACGGCAAGGTGCTGCACGAGATGGTGCTCGGCACGCCGAAGGAGCTCGAGGAGCATGCCGCACTGATGAAGAAGTTTCCCGAGATGGAGCACTCGGACCCCAACATGACCCACGTGAAGCCGGGCGCGTCCGGACAGATCGTCTGGCAGTTCACCAAGGCAGGCGAGTTCGAGTTCGGCTGCCTGCAGCCCGGCCACTTCGAGGCCGGCATGACCGGAAAGGTGGTGGTCAAGTGAAGCGCGCCCTTCTTGCGGCAGCGGGTCTGGCGCTCGCGTGTGGCGCCCATGCCCAGGCGACGCCAGCCAACGACCATGCCGCGCATCACGCGCCCGCGGCGTCGGCCGCGGACCGATCTGCGGCCATGACCGAGGGCGAGGTGCGCAGGATCGACCGGGAGCAGTCGAAGCTGACGCTGCGGCACGGCCCGATCCGCAGCCTCGACATGCCTGCCATGACGATGGTGTTCAAGGTCGCCGAGCCGCGCATGCTCGAAGGCGTGAAGGAAGGCGACAAGGTCCGTTTCACCGCCGATCGCGTCAACGGCGCGCTCACCGTCACGGCGATCGAGCCGGCCGCGAAGGACTGACGCGCGGGCTCGACCCTGCGCATCGGTGGCGAGCACGATTGCAGACGCGCAAGTCGTGCACAAATGCGCGCGGCGGCAGCGGCGCTCATCCGTTTGGCCGATGGTGAGGCGAGGGCCTCGACCGGAAGAATCGACGCACAGCCAGGCCCCGCAGGGCATTGGCGATGTGCAACGACTTCAACCGAGAGAGAGTCCCCATGAAACTGCGTCGTCTCGTCCAACGGATCTCCGCGATCTCCCTGCCTGTCGCGCTCGCCGCCTGCGGAGGCGGCAGCGACTCGAGCCCGCCCGCCGCGCCCACCGTCACCAGCCTGAGGGTGACGGGCACGGCGGCGGTCGGCGCCGCCATGCCCGGCGCGTCGGTCAGCGTGACCTGCGCGAGCGGCAGCGGCACGGCCACCGCCGACGCCAACGGCGTGTACACGGTGAGCATCACCAACGGCGCCCTGCCCTGCGTGCTCACGGCGACCAGCAGCGACGGCCTGACCCAGCTGCACTCGGTGGCCCCCGGCACCGGCCATGCGGACACCACCGCCAACATCACGCCGTTGAGCGAGCTGCTGGTCGCGCGCCTGGCGGGCACCGACCCGGCCGCCTACGTCGCCGCCTTCACCGGCACCACCCCGATCGCCGCCGCCGACGTGAGCGCTGCGCAGGCCGCGGTGCTGCAGACGCTGACCGCCTCGGGCGTCGACGTGTCGGCCGTGAGCGACATCGTCGGCGGCTCGATCACCGCGGGCAGCGCCAGCGGCTACGACGGCGCGCTCGACGGCCTGCAGGCCGCCCTCGTCATCGCCGGAACCACGCTCGACGAGCTGAGCACCGCCGTCTCGACGACCAGCAGCGCCGGTGCTTCGACGAGCACTTCCACCGTCGCCACCGTGCTCGCACCCGCCGCGGCCGACTGCCCGGGACTCAAGAGCGGCACGCTGCGCGTGCTCGACTTCGTGAACGGGGGCAACGGCCTGGTGCAGGTCGACGCAACGGCGCTCACGGCCACCATGGGCGGCGCGACCTACACGCTGACCAAGAACGCGAGCTGTGACTACACGCTCAACGACAGCGCCGCCACGCGCGTGCTGGTGGCGCGCTCCGGCATCGCGGTGCTGTTGCAAGGCAGCGGCGCGAGCGGCGTGGGCGGTGTCGCCTTCCCCGACCAGACGCTGGACGTGGCCGCACTCGCCGGCACCTACGACCGCGTGCAGTACGGCAGCACCATCGACGCCGAGGCGGGCGACTTCGGCACGACGGTCTTTGCCGCCGATGGCAGCAACGGCCTGTCGGTCAACTGCCCGCTGGGCTACGGCAACTGCGTGGAAGACACGCTGCCCAAGGGCACCCTGGTGGCGAACCCCGCCGGCGGCTTCGACTACATGGAGAACGGCGCTTCGCAGGCGCGCGTCTTCGGATTCCGCAATGCATCGGGCCGCAACCTTCTGATCGCGCAGGCGCCCGACGGCACGATCGTCGTCCTGGCCGCGCAGAACGCACTCGCGCTGCCTGCGGTGGGCAAGGTGTCCTCGTTCTGGCAGTTCACGGTGAACGGCGCGGGGCTCGGGGCCGTGAGCTCCGACAGCAGCACGGTGACCGCCGTCGACGCCACGGCCAAGACGGCGGTGCGCCAGTTCGCGTCGGACAGCCACTTCGACACCTTGGGCTTCGACAGCCCGTTCGCGGGCACGCGCTACCGCGCCACGAACGCCTGCACCACCGCGGCCGGCGGCGCGCTCAACTGCAACGGCGTGGTGCAACTGCCGTACGGCGGCATCGTGCTGTCGGTCAGCGCCGTGTCCACCAAGCACTTCATGACCGTGTCGATCGACAAGCCTTGAACATCGCACCGGCACATTGAAAGGGCGGCCGGTGCGGCCGCCCTCGTCATTTATTCTCGACGCCATGGAGTTCCTTCTCGAGCCGGCCGCCCAGGTCGGCGGCCCTCGCCCGCGTGGCTTCGCCCGCGCGGCCCTGATGCCGCTCGCCTGCGTCGTCGTCCTCTCGCTGTCGCTGCTGTGGGCTCATTGGCTCACCCACGACACCGAGCGCTGGCCGGGGCAGCGGCTGACGCAGGCGCTGGCCTGGGTCGCACCGAGCACCGATGCGGCACCGCCGTCCGCCGGCGCCGCCTGGCGGCCCGTCGCGCTGCCCGACAACTGGAAGCTCGCGCGGCCCGAGGGACCGGCGGCGGTGTGGTATCGCATCGGCTTCGATCCACGCGGCATCGAGGAGCCCGCGATCCTGATTCCGCGCCTGGCCACCAGCGGCCAGGTGCTGCTCAACGGCGCGCTGCTGTGGGACGGCCGGCCCAGCGAGCGCCATGCCGCGCGCAGCTGGAATGCGCCGCTGCTGCTCAACCTACCCGCACCGCTGCTGCGCGAGACGGGCAACGAGCTTCTGGTGCAGGTGTCCGGCCCGCCGCGCTATCGGGCCGGGCTCTCGCCGGTACAGCTGGCCAGCGAGCGCGCGTTGGCGCCGGCCGCGCACGAGCGCGAGTTCTGGCAGCACGACGGCGCGATGGTGTCCAGCGCCGTCTCGGCAGTGGCGGGGCTCCTGATGCTGCTCATGTGGTGGGCCACGCGACGCGACGCGATGTACCTGTTCTTCGGCCTCGGCATCCTGGTCTGGGCGGCGCGCAACAGCAACCTCTTCCTCGACGGCCTGCCGCTGTCGCTGGATGCATGGGGCGCCGTCGTCTTCCTCGGCCACACCTGGTTCAACACCCTGTTCGGCCTGTTCGTGCTGCGCTTCTCGGGCGTGCGCTGGCGCTGGGTGGAGCGCGCGCTGTGGATCTACGCCGCCGTCAACACGCTCATCCTCGCCAGCGGCGCCTTGTCGAGCATCGAGCAGGCGATGCTCGTGATGACCGTGCCCGGCACGCTGCTGTACCTGCTGCTGGTGGGCCTGCTGCTGCGCAAGGGCTGGCTCGACCGAAGCGTCGAATCGGCGCTGATGGCCGCCTCGACCATCACCTTCGTCGTGCTCTCGCTGCGCGACGGCCTGCTGCTGAGCAGCAAGCTGCCCTACGAGGGCTACTACATCTCGCACTACACCGGCGTGCTGATGCTCGTGTGCATCGTGTGGGGCCTGGTGTCGCGGCTGGTCACGTCGCTGCGCGAAGTGGAGCGCCTGAACATCGACCTGGAGCAGCGCGTGCAGCAGCGCACGCACGAGCTGCAATCGGCAGTGGCCGCCAAGTCGCGCTTCGTCGCGGCCGCCAGCCACGACCTGCGGCAGCCCGTGGCCGCCATCGGCCTGATGGTCGGCCTGCTGCGCGAGCAGGGTGCCCCCGGTGCGCCGCGCGCCATGATCGACCGCATCGACGAGGCGGTGGCGGCGCTCGAGGCGCTGCTCAAGGGGCTGCTCGACCTGTCGCGGCTGGATTCCGGCACGGTCAAGCCGCGCATCGAGCGGGTCGCTCTGCAGCCGCTGTTCGACGCCATCGCGGCGCACGAGCGCGAGCTGGCGCATCAGCGGGGCCTGGAGCTTCGCCTGCGGCGCACCGCGCTGGCCGTGCAGGCCGACGCGCTGCTGCTGGAGCAGGTGCTGCGCAATCTCGTGAGCAACGGGCTTCAGCACAGCGACCGCGGCGGCGTGCTGGTCACGGCGCGCACGCGGGGCGACAGCCATGTGTTGCTGCAGGTCTGGGACACCGGTCGCGGCATACCGGCCGACCAGCAGTCGGCGGTGTTCGAGGAGTTCGTCCAGCTGGACAACCCGGCGCGCGAGCGCTCGCGCGGCCTGGGCCTGGGCCTGGCCATCGTCGATCGCTGCACGCGGCTGATGGGCTGCACGCTCAAGCTGCGCTCGCAACCGGGCCGGGGCAGTTGCTTCTCGGTGGTGCTGCCGCTGGCCCGTGATGCGCAGGCCGACGGCGTCTCGGCGGCTCGTGTCGACCGGCCCCTCGCCGGGTGGCGCGTGCTCCTCGTCGAGGACGACGGCGCGCTGCGCGAGGCGCTGGTGATCCGCCTCGAGCAATGGGGCGCCGAAGTGCGGGCCTTCGACGGCGTCGCAAGCCTCCAGCAGGCGCTGGAGCAGCAGCCGCCCGAACAGGTCGACCTCGTGCTCACCGACAACCGCATGCGCGACGGGCAGGCCGCCGACATTGTCCAGGCCGTGGCCGAGCGGCTCGGCGGCACCCCTGCGCTGGTGATCACCGGGGACACCTCGCCGCAGGCGATCGCGGCATTGCAGGCGAGCGGGCTCGCGGTGCTGCACAAGCCCTTTCGTGCCGAGCAGTTGCTCGCGGCCGTCGAGACCGCGGCCGCGAAGCAGCCGGCTTGAAGCGACGCTCAGCCGGGCGCCAGGCGCAGGCCCAGCCGCGCCGCGGCGATCACGGCCTGCGTGCGGTTGTTGACCTTCAGGCGCTCGAAGATCGACGCCAGGTGTGTCTTGACCGTCGACTCCGCGAGCGACAACTCGCGCCCGATGACCTTGTTGGTGGCGCCCTGGATGAGCAGGCGCAGCACCTGCATCTGGCGCGGGGACAGATCGAGCTCCGCCGCGGCCGCCGTGTCGCTGCCAGGCGCGGCCGCTCCAGCGGCTCCCAGCATGGCCGTGGGCAGGTAGACGCCGCCCGCGAGCACCGTGCCCAGCGCGGTGCGCAAGCTGCTGCTCTGCGCGGTCTTCGGGATAAAGCCGGCGGCGCCTTCCTCGATCGCGCCCCGCACGGTGTCCGGCGAGTCGTCCGCGGACAGCACGACGATGCGCGCGCCCGGGGCGGCATCGCGCATCTTGCCGATGGCCTCCAGGCCGCGGCTGTCGGGCAGTGCCAGGTCGAGCAGCACCACGTCGAGGTCGGCGTGCTGCACGGCCAGCGCGATGGCCTGGCCGAGCGACTCCGCGTGCACCAGGTCGACTTGCTGGAAATGGTGGGCGATCAGCAGGGACAGACCATCGCGGAACATCGCGTGGTCATCGACGAGCAGAGCCTTCATCAATTCCGGATCGGCCATTGAACAGTGGGAGATGGCCGATTATCCCGTGCCGCAGCGCCCCCCGCGGACACGAGTGGGCCCGTGAATAAGTCACGCCCGGTCGCGACTGCGGCCCTCGACCGCCGGCCAGCTGCCCGGCGGCAGTCCCTACACTGTGTTCCCGCCAGCGATTTGACGCAGAGGTTGCCATGAATGAATTCGGTTCACCTCCCAATGCAGTGCTGATGGCGTCCTTGATCCTGTTGCTGACGATGCTCGTGATTCGCCGGCGGCGGGTGCATTCGCCCCAGCCGCGCCAGGATCGCCTCGACACCGTGCAGTCGTGGCCGGCGCAGATCGTGAGGGCGATGACGCCGCTGCAGCTCGCCGCCCACGATCTGCTGCGCCAGGCCTTGCCGGGGCATCTCATCCTGGTGCACACGCCGCTGTCTCAGTTCATGCGGGTGTCGACGCGCAACTCGTACACCGAGTGGTACCGCCGCGCCGGACGCCTGCGCACCGCCTTCCTGGTGTGCGACCGCCAGGCGAGCGTCGTCGCGGCCGTCAACCTGCGCCTGCTGAAGGAGACCGATCGCGAACAGGCCCGCCACGCGCGGCTCGCGCGCGTGCTCGAATCGACCGGCGTGCCGGTGCTCGTCTGGACGGAGGGCAGCCTGCCGACCCTGGCC
>DATFAY010000550.1:0-2065 GCA_035254085.1 Piscinibacter sp. | reverse complement strand
CAGCGGCTTGGGCGACGAGGCCGCGCCCGCCGCGGCGAACGGGCCCGGGTCGGTGCAGGGCGGCGTCGCCATCGGCGGATGCACCTGCACGCCACTGGCCTTGGCGGACTTGAAGTACGCCGCGGCGACACGGTCCATGCTCAGGCACAGCTTGTAGGCCGCGACCTTGTCCGACCAGGCAGACTTGGCCTTGGCCTCCTCGGCCTTGAGCTGCGCTTCGGCGGACGGCGGTGGCAGCTTGGCCTGCGCGAGCGGGGTTGCCAGCAGCACGGCGAGCAGGGTGGGGGCAAGCAGCTTCATGGTCGTTTTCCTTGCTGTCTTTCGGCGCCCGGCGCGTGGGCCTCAGGCGCGCGCCGGCGGCGTGGCGGACGCGGGCTCGCGCGTGCGCTGCGCCGGGATCTTGCCGGCCTGGATGTCCTCGTACCAGAGCTCGTGGTGTTCGCGCGCCCAGGCGTCGTCGACATAGCCCTCGCGCATCGCGCGGTAGGCGCCGCGCATGCCGATGGTGCCGATGTAGATGTGGAAGATGAACACCGCGATGATGAGCGCCGCCGACACCGAGTGGATCATGTGGGCGACCTGCATGTCGGGGCGCAGGTACTCGAGGTTCGGCACGAGCTTGTCCATGACCAGGCCCGAGCCGATGCTGATCGCGCCGAGCAGGAACACGCCGGCCCAGAACACCAGCTTCTCGCCGGCGTTGAAGCGGTGCGAGGGCGCCTCCGCGCCGCCGAACACGCCGCCGCCCTTGAGCAGCCACTGCAGGTCGCCTCGCTGCGGCAGGTTGTCACGCACGAAGGTGACGAAGACGATCACCAGCGACACCACGAACAGCGGCCCGAAGAAGTTGTGCGCCGTCTTGAGCGCGTAGGTGAGCCAGCCGAAGAGCGAATGGCCGATCACGGGCAGCAGGAAGAACTTGCCGAACGCCATCACGATGCCCGATAGCGCGAGCACGACGAACGCGATCGCGTTGGTCCAGTGCGCGGCGCGCTCGAAGTGGGTGAAGCGCTCGATGCGGCGCACGCCGCTGTTGTCGGCCTGGCCGAGCGGCCCCTTGGTGAAGTACAGCAGCGCCAGCGCGAGCGTGAAGATGAGGATGAACGAGCCGCCGTAGGGAATGATCCAGTGGTTGCGCACCTGGCGCCAGGCCTCGCCCGCGTTGGTGACGCGCGAGCCGGGGTACTGCACGAAGGGCTGGATCAGCACGCCCTTCTCGGCGCCCGGCAGGTTGGTGATGCCGGGCTGCTGGCCCGACTCGCGCACGCCGCGCCAGAACGGCGCGTTGTTGCCCGGCTGGGTCTTGGCGCGTGCGGCGTTGCTGTCTTCGGGCTTGGGCTCGGGCGCGCCGGCGAAGCTCGCGGGCGCGGCGAAGCGCGGCGCTGCGGTGCTGGCCGCGTCCTGTGCGCAGGCGCCGGCCGCGAACACGATCGCGGCGCCCAGCAGCGCGGCTCGGATCAGGCTGTGCATGCGATCTCCTTCACGCGCTCGCGCTCTACTTGACGCGGTTGTACTCGTTCTGCGTCTGCGCACGGGCGCGCATCTGGTCTTCCCAGCCGGCCTTGTCGCCGGCCTTCCAGCCCGTCGCGGCGTAGCCGTTGTCCGTGCCCTGCCAGGCTCGCTGGTCGGCCTTGCGCGGCGTCGCGGTCTGGACCTTCTCGCCGCACGCGGCCAGGCCGGCCGCCAGGCTCAGTGCACAACTGATGAGCAGCAGTCGCTTGTTCATTTGGTCGGCTCCTTCGCCACCGCGGGAGTGGCCGCGCCTTGAGTCGGCTTGCCGTAGGCGGTGCCCCAGCCCCACACCTCGCTGCCCTTGCCGCGATGCAGCACCCGGGTGCGGAAGATGTCGGCCACCACGTCGCCGTCGCCGCCGAGCAGCGCCTTGGTCGAGCACATCTCGGCGCAGGCGGGAAGCTTGCCCTCGGCCAGGCGGTTGCGGCCGTACTTCTCGAACTCGGCTTCGCTGCCGTTGGCCTCGGGGCCGCCGGCGCAGAAGGTGCACTTGTCCATCTTGCCGCGCAGGCCGAAGGTGCCGTTGGTCGGGAACTGCGGCGCGCCGAAGGGG
>DATFAY010000549.1:0-15965 GCA_035254085.1 Piscinibacter sp. | reverse complement strand
CTGCCCGAGGTGGTCGACGAGCGCGACGCCGAACGCGTGGCGGTGCGCATCCTCGACCTGATGCGCGAGCCGATCTTCGTCGGCGGCCAGGAATGCTTCGTCACCGCGAGCGTGGGCATCGCCATGTTCCCGCGCGACGGTCTCTCTGTGGCCGACCTGTTCCGCAATTCCGACATCGCGATGTACTCGGTGAAGGAGCAGGGCCGCAACGCCGCGACGCTGTTCCGCCCGCAGCTGGCCGGCAAGGGCCGCGAGAAGCTCGAGCTCGAAAGCGCGCTGCACAAGGCGATCGAGCGCAACGAACTGGTGCTGCACTACCAGCCCAAGATCGACGTGCGCGCGGCCAAGATGGTGGGCGCCGAGGCGCTGATGCGCTGGCAGCGCAACGGCGTGCTGGTCGCGCCGGGCGAGTTCATCCCGCTGGCCGAGGAGACGGGCCTCATCATTCCGCTGAGCGAGTGGGCGATCCGCGAGGCGGCACGCCAGGCGCGGCTGTGGCAGGACAGCTTCGGCTTCGCCGACTCGATCGCGGTGAACCTGCCCAATCGCCTCTTCGAGCGCACCGACCTGGTCGAGCACATCCATCAGGCCGTCACCACCTACGGCGTGCCGCACCACGCGATCGAGCTGGAGATCACCGAGACGGGCCTGATGAAGGACCTGCAGAACGTGATCCCCTCGCTGCACCGATTGAACGAGATCGGCGTCGAGATCTCGATCGACGACTTCGGCACCGGCTACTCCTCGCTTGCCTACCTCACCACCTTGCCCATCTCGGAGCTCAAGATCGACCGCAGCTTCGTGCGCGACCTCGGGCTCACGCCGCAGAGCTCGGCGGTGGTCACCGCCATCATCGCGCTGGCGCGTTCGCTGGGCCTGCGGGTCATCGCCGAGGGCGTGGAGAACCTGCGGCAGATGGAGGTGTTGCATCGCCTCGGCTGCGGCGTGATGCAGGGCTTCCTGTTCAGCAAGCCGCAGCTGCCTGAGGACATCGAGGCGTGGCTCGAGCAGACGGTGCTGCCCAAGAAGGCGCCGTGGATCGGGCGCGCCGGCGAGAACGACATCGGCGATGCGCTGCGCGCGGCAGAGGGACGCGCCGGCCATCGCGCCACACCCGCAGGCTGAGGTTTCTTCACGTGGCGATTCCGCCGAAGACTGTTGTTGCGGCTTCGGCCGACATGCTTCCCGCCCAGCTGGCCAAGGCCGCCCTGCGGCGCCTGGTGCTCGACAAGCTGGAGCCGACCCCCGAAAACTACGCGCGCGCCTATGCGCAGGAGGCGGGCGGCGCGGCGCCGGCGTCGGTGCTGCCCGAGCGCGCGCAGCGGCTGGTCGACCGGCTCGCCAGCCGAGCGCTGGACGCCGAGGCGGCCGGCACGCTCGCCGGCGCGCTCGCGCAGGGCCGCTGGGAGCAGGCCGAGCGGGTGCTCGACGCCCCCGATGCCGGCGGCGAGCAACTGGCCGAGCTGATCGACCGCATCGTGCGCGGCGTCGAGCACCGCAGCCGCCAATGGACCCCGGCGCGCAAGAAGGACAGCCTGCAGCGCGTTCTCGCGGGCAGCCGCGGCGACGCAGGGCGCTTGCAGCAGCGGCTGAAGCAGCTCGTCGCCAGCTGGGACAGCGAGACACCCGAGGGCGGCGAGTTCAGCGGCGAGACCCTGCCCGCGCCGCTGCCCGGCGAGACGATGCCGGCGCCGCTTTCGGGCCAGACGAGGCCCGCGCCGCTCGACGACGCGCGCGCGGGGCCGGCCCCGGCGCAGGCCGATCACGGCGCGGCGGCCTCGGCCGAATGGAGCCGCGTCCTCGCCTGCCTGGACGGCACCGTGCGCACGGCCTTGCCCGCCGGCGAAAGCGACAGCCGCAACCTCGCCGAGGCGATCGCCGACGCGACCCGGCGCATCCAGGTCGAAGGCGCGACGCCGCTGCTCGCCAGCGAGCTCGCGCTCCTGTGCCAGCGTGCCGACCGGGTGCTGCAGCACCGCCATCACCTGCTCGAGCAGCTCGGCCAGCTTTGCCGCGAGCTGACGGCCAGCCTCACCGACCTGGCCGAGGACGACAGCTGGGCGCGTGGCCAGTGCGAGGCGATGCGCCTCAAGATCGAGGAAGGCCTCACCGCGCGCGGCGTGAAGTCGGTGAGCGAACTGCTGCAGACCACGCGCGAGCGCCAGCACCAGCTGCGCGTCGAGCGGCAGAAGGCGCACGACGCGCTCAAGACGCTGATCAACCGCATGCTCAGCGAGCTCGACGAGCTGGGATCGCAGACGGGCCGCTTCCACGACAGCGTCGGCCGCTATGCCGACGTGATCGAGAAGGCGGACTCGCTGGAGAGCCTGGCCGGCGTGGTGCGCGAGATGGTCGAGGAAAGCCGCACGGTGCAGGCGCTCGTGGCGCAGACGCAGCAGCGCCTGCACGACCAGCACACCAAGGCCAGCGGGCTCACGGAGCGGGTCAACGAACTCGAGGGCGAGCTCAGGCGGCTGTCGCAGGAGGTCTCCACCGACCAGCTCACCCAGATCGCCAACCGGCGCGGCCTGCTGCAGGGCTTCGACGCCGAGCGCTCGCGCATGGAGCGCACCGGCAGCCTGCTCTCGGTGGGCCTGCTCGACATCGACAACTTCAAGCGCTTGAACGACGAGCTCGGCCACGCCGCGGGCGACGAGGCCCTGCGTTCGCTGGCGGCGGTGGTGAGCCGCACCCTGCGCCCGACCGACCTGACGGCGCGCTACGGCGGCGAGGAGTTCGTCGTGCTGCTGCCCGACACGCCGGTGGAGGAGGCGCAGATCATCCTGACGCGGCTGCAGCGCTCGCTGAGCGGCGGCCTCTTCATGCACGAGCAGAAGCAGGTCTTCGTCACGTTCTCGGCGGGCGTCACGCCCTATCGCCTGGGCGAGCGGCTGGAAGATGCGCTCGAGCGCGCCGACCAGGCGCTCTACGAAGCCAAGCGCACCGGAAAGAACCGCACCTGCGTCGGCTGACACGCCGCGCGCCAGCAAGAACGGCCCGCCGTGGAGCGGGCCGTTGCACGAGGTCAGCGCCGGTTCGGCGTCACCAGCCGATGGTGTAGGTCACGGTGGTCGGCGCGTCGCTGTGCAGCGACGGGCTGAAGTAGCCGACGTCGTCGTAGGCGAAGCCGTAGGCCAGCTGGTCGATGCTGTGGTCGTGCCAGAACTTCGCATACCAGTTGGCCGGCGCGCCCGCCGGGTAGTGCGCCGACTGCACCGTCCAGTTGGCTGTGTTCTCGGCGACGTGGCGATTCAGTGCCGCGCACATCTGGGCCTGCAGCTGCAGTTGCTTGTCGCGCACCAGGCCGGTGGCGCCGCCCGCGTCGTCCAGCAGGCCGTTGCCCAGCATCACCATCGACGTGCTCGGCCGGCCGTTGATGAAGTAGGTGCCCTGGCCGTCGGTGAACTGGAACTTGTCGCCCACGACGCGCCCGGTGAAGGTGGGCCAGCCGTTGTCCAGCGTGAGCACGAGGTCCTGAGTGGTGTACTGGTTCCAGATCTGCGCCACGTAGGCGTCCAGGTAGTTGCCGTTCGCGTCGCCCGTGCGGAAGCTCGCATGCGCGGGCGCGATGATGCGAAACGGCGCATACGGCGCCTGCGCCAGGCCGCGGAAGGGCGCGGGCACCTCTGCCACGAACTTCGAGAACAAGGTGTCGCGGCTCTCGGTGAGCGGCTCGCCCACCGTCTTGTCGAAGCCGCCCAGGCCCTGCAAGCGCAGCTTCACCGGGAAGCCGAACTGGTCGACCCGCGTCGTGTTGATGAAGATGCCTTGCTGCGCGTTGCCCTTGGGCAGGATCGCGAACTCGCCGAAGTCGAACGTGACGTCGATGTTCGGGTCGGTCGGGTTCTCGATGTTGGCGCCGGCGTACGCGATGTTGCCTGCCGCGTCGCGGTTGACCTGGATGTACATCGGCGAGCCGACCGACATCAGAAGCCGCGCGGAGTTGATGGCGGGGATGGTGACCGTGCGCAACTGCGCGAGCGAGAAGAAGTAGTTGGAGTAGCCGATGCCGTTCTTCATCAGCGCGCCGTTGTCGCCCAGCGACATGGGCACGAGCTGCCCGCTGGCGTCGACGTGCACGAACTGGCCGGTGTTCCAGTCCTTGCCGATGATGGCCCAGTAGACCTGGCTGTCGGGCCACTTGCCGTTGGTCCGGTTGACGATGTTGAAGGTCGTCATGCCGTTCCAGGAGCTGCCGCTGCTGATCGTGTAGGTGCCGGTGGCCACCGGCGAATTGCTTAGGCCGCTGGCCAGGCCGATGGCCTTGATCGTGGTGCTCGTCGCGACGCTGATCGGCGTGCTGTAGAGCGTCGAGCCGGCGCCGGGGGTCGTGCCGTCGGTCGTGTAGCGGATCTGTGCGCCGGGCGTGGCGGTGGACAGCGTCACGCTCTGCGTGACCGCGTAGGTGCCGGGCGCGGGCGTGAAGGTCGGCGTCGCGACGGCGTTGACTCCGCCGCTGCCGACCGTGTAGCTGAAGTGAGCGGTGTCGGCCGTGACGGCGCCGTCGGGGCTGTAGGTGAACCAGTACTCGATCACCTGGCCGTCGGACACGGCGCTCAGCACGTTCTGCTGATAGCGCGCCAGCGACGTGCTGTACGGCATGCGGATGTTCTGCTGGTTCGTGCTGTTGATCAGGTAGTGCACGTCGACGAACGCGATCGTCTGGCCCGGCTTGAACCAGATCGCCGCGGCGCTGCCCGAGACATCGACCCCGTTGGTGAACGAGAACCCGCCGCCGCCCGTGCCGCCGCCCGTGCCGCCACCGGTTCCGCCGCCACTGCCTCCGCCGCTGCCTCCACCGTCGCTGCCGACCGTGAAGCTGAAGCTCGGCGTGTCGTAGGCGGGAGTGCCGAGGTTGTAGGTGAAGTGGTAGGTGATCACGTCGCCCGGGGCCACCGCGCCGAGCACGGCCTGTTCATCGCGCGCGGTGGCGGCATTCCACGTCATGCGCAGGTTCTGCAACGGGCCGCCGTTGAGCTGGTAGTGCACGTCCGCCCAGCTGGTCTGCGACGAGGTCGGCTTGAACCAGATCGTGGCGGTGGTGCCAGAGACGACCACGCCCTGCGTGTAGTCGCTGGCCGATTGGGCCTGGGCCGAAGGCGCCAGGCAGAGCAGGCTCGTCCACAAGGCGGCGAGCCAGAACACGAGTCGTTTCACGGGTTGTCTCCTGTCTGGGGGCGGCCAGCGTCGAAGGTGGCCGCGTGGGCACTGCACACCCGCCAAGCCGCCGGTTGAAAGCGCTTTCGGGCCACGCGAATGTAGTCGCCCGGCAGCCCATTTGAAAGCGCTTTCTTGTAATGACCCGTGTCCCGGCAAGGTGACCGGCAGACAGGCACAGGGCTTGCCGCCTGGCGCGAAAGGAGCGATGTCTCATGAGCAAGCCGTCTTCGCCGCCGGCGGGCCAGCGCCCGGGCGACACCCCAGAGCCGCGTCCGCAGTCACGATCGCCGATGGCGCCGGGCGACGAGGCTCCGGCCGGCACGCCTGGCACCGGCGAGACCATCTGCCCGAGCTGCGGCGGCAGCGGCCGCCTGCGCGGCGGCACCTGCCCCGAATGCGCGGGGCGCGGCAAGATCGTGAGGGGGATCGGCGGGGGGTGCGAGGTCGGCCCGGAATGGCGCTGGCGGAAGGCGTGGGATTCGAACCCACGGAGGGCTTTCGCCCTCGCCGGTTTTCAAGACCGGTGCCTTAAACCGCTCGGCCAGCCTTCCAGGCTTGCAGTCTAACGTGGCGGTCCGAGGCCGCGCCGGGTCCGATCACCAGGAAGCGGACACCATCTGCAGCGCCCAGACGCCGCGCTCGACCTTGTAGACGCCGATGTTCGGGTACTTCTGCTCGCCGCTGTCGATGAAGCGCATCTGCTGGTTCACTCGGGTGGCCGGGTCGATGCGCTTCAAGGTCGCCACCAGGTCGCTGTTGCTCATCGAGTCCGAGCGCTGGGCTGCGTCGGCCAGGGCGTAGACGCCGTCGTACGCGTAGTGCGCGCCCCAGACCGGCGAACTCTTGTACTTGTTGGCAAAGGCCGCGAGGAAGTTCTTGCCCGCCGGGAATTCGTTCGCGTCGATCGCGGTGGCGGTGGCGTACATCGCCTTGACCGGGATCGTGAGGCCCGCCACGTTCTTGTTGCGCACGACGTTCGTGCCCAGCACCACGACGTTGGTGTAGCCCACTTCCTTCAGCGAGGCGAACAGGCTCTTGAGCTGCGGCTCGCGCGCGAAGAGCGTCACCACGTCGGCGCCGGCGGCCTTGATCTTGCCCGCCATCTCCGGCGTGACGCTGTCCTTGGAAGCCAGCTCCATCGACAGCACGATGCGCTGCTTGGCGTCCGGCGTGGCGGCGACGAAGGCCTTGTTCAGGCCGCGCCCGTAATCGCCTTGCTCGACGATCGTCACGATGCGCTGCCCGTGGAGGTCGTCCTTGGCGAAGACGGCCATCGCCTTGCCCTGCAGGTCGTCGTTGGCGAGCAGGCGGAAGGCGTTGCCCTTGCCCAGGTTCACGAGGTCGGCAGCGGTGGCCGTGAAGAACTGCGGCGTGCCCTTGGCCGCGACGATCGGGATGACAGGCACGGCCTGCGGCGTGTTGAGCGGGCCGATGATGGCCGTCACGCCCTGGTCGAGCAGGCTTTGCGCGCCTTCCTTGGCCGCTTCCACCTCGCCCTTGTCGTCGACCGAGACGATCTCGATCCTGACCGGCTTGCCGTTGATCTTGTAGCCGTTCGCGTTGAGCTGGTCGGCCGCGAGCTGTGCGCCGTTGACCAGGTCCTTGCCGCGCAGGCCGAAAGGTCCCGACTGAGCGACCAGCACGCCGATCTTCATCGTGTCGGGAACGCCGGGCGAGCAACCCGTGAGGGCGGTGCCGAACAAGGCGGCGGCGCAAGCTGACGCAAGCAGGTAGGCGTGACGTGTCTTATTCATCGCGAAGTCCCCTGGTGTCGAACGATGGGTCTCGCGCGCGGAAGCCGGCGACGGTCGCGGCGAGACCAGTGATGCCGCAAGAGTATGCGGTCGCTGCGCTCGGCCCGGGTCGGTCCGAGCACGTGGTTTGCGTGACGTAGTGCGCGCACACGCGGTGTCGCACGGGTGACTCGGTCGTGCGGACGCGCCGGCGCCAGGCAGGCATCGCGCTTGCTGCCAGACCATCGAGCACCTTGCCTCGCCCACGACGCCATGCCACGAGCCCCTTCTTCACGGCCCGCCTTGCGCCAGGCGCTGGTGCTGGCGGTCGTGCTGGCGTCGGCGGTGGCGGCCGGGGTCATCGTGGAGCGCCGGCCCGCGGGCAACGACGAGCTGAAGATCTCTGTGGGCGAATTGCGCTCGCAGGCAGCGGAGCTGGAACTCCTGCTCGCCCAGGACGACAGCGCCCTGCCGCCTCGTTTCGTGCGCGCCCAGGCGACTCAGCTGGCCCGGGCGGTCGATCAGTCGCGCCAAGGCCTGCAGGACCTGCGGCTGCAACCCGCGCTGCAGCCGCGGCGCGACCAGGCGCGCGTGCTGGCCGCGCAGGTGGCGGCGGCGCTGCAGCCGCTTCAGGCCGCGCACGGCCCCACGGCGCCGGCATCGCAGGCCGCGGCCCACGCGGCGCGACGCTCGCTGCAGACGCTCGAGGAGTCGCTGCGATGAGCGGCGGCCCGCGAGACTGAGCGGCGCCGGCGCATGGGCTCCTTCGCGGAAATCTTTCTCGGCATCCTGACGGCGATGGGAGGCTTCGTCGAGATCGGCGAGCTCACCTTCACGCTCAATGCCGGCACGCGTTTCGGCGCCCAGCTGCTGTGGGTGGCCGCGTTGGGCACGGTGGGCATCATGGTCTATTGCGAAATGGCCGGGCGCATCGCGGCAGTCAAGCACCGCGCGGTGTTCAGCCTGATCCGCGAGCGCGCTGGCTTCAGCGCGGCGCTGGCGACGCTCGTCGCCGCCAACATCGTGAGCCTGCTCACCTGCGCGGCCGAGGTCGGCGGCGTAGCGCTGCTGTGGCAGCTGTTGTCGGGCTGGCCCTACCGCGGCCTGCTGCTGCTGGCGCTGGCGTTCTTCCTCCTGGTGGTGTGGTTCATGTCGTTCAGCGCGATCGAGCGGGTGTTCGGCCTCGGCGGCCTGCTGATGGTGGTGTTCATCGCGGCGGCGCTGTGGTTCAAGCCCGACTGGAGCGAGGTGGCCGGCGGCCTGCTGCCGCGGCTGCCCGACTCCAGCGACCCGCGCGACCGCCTGATGTACCTGTATTTCGCGGTGGCCCTGATGAGCTCGATCATGCTGCCCTACGAGACCTATTTCTATGCCTCGGGCGGCATCGAGGACCGCTGGTCGTCCAAGGACATCGTGCTCAACCGCATCGTCGTGGTCGTCGGCTTCGCGCTCGGCGCGCTGCTGTCGGTCGCGCTGGTGCTGATGGGCGCCGAGTTCTTCGCCAACCAGGACATCGACCCGCAGCTGCCGGGCACCGCGGCGATGGGTGCCGCCGCGGCGTTCGGCAAATGGGGCCTGGCGCTCGCCGTCGGCGGCATGTTCTTCGCGTTCGCCGGCGCGGCCATCGAGACAGCTCTGTCCGCGGCGTACAACCTGGCGCAGTTCGCGGGCTGGCCCTGGGCCAAGGCGAAGCGCAAACGCGATGCCGGCCGCTTCACGCTGGCCTGGGGCGTGACCTTCATCCTGGCCGCGGCCATCGTGCTCACGGGAGTGGACCCGGTGAAGGTGGTCGAGTATTCGATCGTTTTCTCGGTGGTGGTGCTGCCCTTCACCTACTTCCCGGTGCTGATGGTCGCCAAGGACCGCCGCATCATGGGCAAGCATGCCAACGGCCCGTTTGCCAACCTGCTCGGCTGGTTCTACCTGGTCGCGATCACCCTGGCGGCGCTGGCGGCGGTTCCGCTCTTTCTCCTCACGCACGGAGGGCAGGGATGAGCGCCGAACGTTCGCTCGATCTCCTGCGCGAGGTTCTGGACCACGAGGTGGTGGACGCCGACGAGGTGTCCTGCGGCATGGTCGACGACCTCGAGTTCGTCGAACGCGGCCGCGGCCTCGAGCTGGAAGCCCTGCTGCTCGGTCCGGGTGCGTGGGGGCCGCGACTGCCGGCCCTGGCGGCCTGGCTCGCCGGCAAGCTCTTCGGCCGGCGGCTGCACCGCGTGCCGTGGAGCGAGGTGATCGAGGTCTCTGAGGTGATCCGCCTGCGCTCGGCGGCCGCCACCTGGGGCCTGGGCGAATTGGATCGAAAGGTCGGGCGATGGCTCGCGCACCTGACACGGTCATGAAGCGGCGCGCCCGCGAACTGCAGCTGATGCGGGTGCAGTCGGCCGACGGCCGCGTGCTCGGCCATGTGTTCGACCTGCGCTGCCGCTGGGCGCCCGGCGCGTCGACCGACTCGAAGGTCGACGAAGTCATCTTCGGCCGCACGGGGCTGCTCGAGCGGCTCGGCTTCGTCGAGCGCCGGCCCGAGGCGCTGCCGTGGTCGGCGGTGCGCGAGGTGGGCGACCGTGCGCTGGTGGTCGACGCCGGCAAGGTGCCGCGGCGCTGACGGCTATCGGCCCGGCCGCTGCGCCTGCTCGCAGTCGACCTGCACGACCTCGCGCCGGCCGCCGTCCACCCGCACCGCAGTGAGCCGGCCGCCCCACACGCAGCCGGTGTCCAGGCTGAGCAGGTCGGGCCGGTTCACCAGGCCCAGGGTCGACCAGTGGCCGAAAGCGATCGGCACCCCCTGGGTGCGCCGGCCGGGTGCGTCGAACCAGGGCAGCAGGCCGGACGGCGTGTCGCGCGCGCCCTCCTTGTGCTTGAGCTGCAGCGCGCCATCGGGCGTGACGAAGCGGATGCGGGTGAGCACGTTGACCGCGAGGCGCAGCCGGTCGTTGCCGGCCAGCGCGTCATCCCAGCGCGAGGGCTCGTTGCCGTACATCACGGTGAGGAAGTCGTGCATGTCGTCGCTGCGCAAGTGCCGCTGCACCTCGTCGGCCAACTGCAGCGTGAGAGGCAGGTCCCATTGCGGCACCACGCCGGCATGCACCATCAGCCAGCCATCCTCGTGCAGGGCGAGGGGGCGCTGGCGGATCCATTCGAGCCACTGTGCGCGGTGCGGCGAATCCAGGATCTCGTCCAGCGTGTCGTCCTCGTGCGCGCGGCGCACGCCGTGGGCGACGGCCAGCAGGTGCAGGTCGTGATTGCCGAGCAGGCAGGTCGCCGCGCTGCCCAGGGCGTGCAGGCGCTGCAGCGTCGCCAGGCTGCAGGGGCCGCGGTTGACCAGGTCGCCCAGCACCACCAGCCGGTCGCGCGAGGGCGAGAAGCCGATTTCGGCGAGCAGCCGATCGAGCGCGTCGCAGCAGCCCTGGATGTCGCCGACGAGGTAGTGCATGGGAGTTTTCACCGAGGCCAAGGAGGTGCCGGCCCACCCGGGACGGCCATGCGATTCTGCTACGCTAGGCCGCTTTCCCCTTCGCACGCCCCGCATGGACGTTGCCCTGCTGGCTTTCCTCATCATCCTCAACGCCTTGTTCGCCATGTCCGAGATGGCGCTCACGGCCAGCCGCAAGGCGCGGCTGCAGGTGATGGTGGAGGCGGGCGACGCGGGCGCGCAGGCCGCCATGGACCTGCACGACAACCCGACCAAGTTCCTCTCGGTGGTGCAGATCGGCATCACCTCGATCGGCGTGCTCAACGGCATCGTGGGCGACGCGGCGTTCTCCGAGCCGTTCGCGCGCTGGCTGCACGCCACCTTCCCGATCCACGACCGCGCCGCGGCCGTCGCCGCCACAGCGATGGTGGTGGTGGCGATCACCTTTCTCACCATCATCTTCGGCGAGCTGGTGCCCAAGCGGCTGGGGCAGATGTACCCCGAGACGGTGGCGCGGCTGGTGGCGCAGCCAATGGAGTGGCTCTCGCTCATCGTGCGGCCGTTCGTCAAGCTGCTGTCGTGGTGCACCGAGGGCACCTTGCGCCTGCTGGGCATCCGCGGCGGCCCGAACCGCTCGGTGACCGAGGAGGAGATCGCCGCCAGCCTGGAAGAAGGCGTGGACGCCGGCGTGATCGAGGCGCAGGAGCACCAGATGGTGCGCAACGTGTTCCGCCTGGACGACCGGCAGGTCGGCTCGATGATGATCCCGCGCGCCGAGATCGTCTGGCTGGACGCGAGCGCCGGGCCCGAGCAGGTGCTGGCGGTGCTGAGCGACGACGAGCATTCGCGCTATCCGGTGTGCCGCGGCGGCCTCGACGACGTGCTCGGCGTCGTCACCGCGCAGGGCCTGCTGCAGCAGCTGATGCAGGGGCGGCCCCTGTCGCTCACCGAGCGCCTGCAGCCGCCCGTGTTCGTGCCGGAGACGCTGTCGGGCATGGAACTGCTCGACCACTTCCGCGCCTCGGGTGCGCAGCTGGTGTTCGTGGTCGACGAGTACGGCGAGGTGCAGGGCGTGATCACCGTGCGCGACGTGCTGGAGGCCATCACCGGCGAGTTCACCCCGCCCACCGCCGAGGACGCGTGGGCCGTGCAGCGCGAGGACGGCTCCTGGCTCTTCGACGGCCTCATCCCCGTGCCCGAGCTGAAGGACCGCCTCGAATTGAAAGAGCTGCCCGAGGAAGACCGCGGGCGCTACAACACGCTGGCCGGCATGATCATGCTGCTGCTGGGCCGCCTGCCCCACACCGCCGATGCGGTCGAATGGGAGGGCTGGCGCTTCGAGGTGGTCGACCTCGACGGCAAGCGTGTCGACAAGGTGCTGGCGCAGGCCATCGAGCCCGCGCCGGCGCCGGCCGACTGAGAAGCTGAGAAGTCGAAACAAGCCGAGGCGCCATCGCGTCTCTTCCCTCTGGAGTCCATCTTGATCAATTCCGCCCTCTATCGCCAACCCGAACTGCTCGACTCGAAGCTGCATCGCGACAAGAAGCTGCAGGGCCTCACCGACTACTCGGTCGCCAAGGGCATGCACGCGGTCTTCCTCACGGCCACCGAGTTCCCGCCGGCATCGCTGGACCTGCCGATCATCTTCATCCACACCGGCGAGCGCCTGGCCAACGGCAAGGCGATGGTCTCGCCGGTGGCCTTGCTGGGCGTGACGCCGAACGAGAACCTGCGCGTGGACGATGCCGGCCGCTGGCAGGGCCGCTACGTGCCGGCCTTCATCCGCCGATTCCCGTTCCTCACGGCCGGCGTGCAAGGCAGCGATGCGCCGGCGGTGTTCGTCGACGTGTCCTGGCCGGGCTTCAGCGACACCGAGGGCGAGCCGCTGTTCGATGCCGAGGGCAGGCCCACCGATGCGCTCAAGCGCGCCATCGACTTCCTGCAGCGCTTCGACGAGGAGCAGCGGCGCACCCGGGCGTTCTGCGAGCGGCTGGTCGAGCTCGACCTGCTCAAGGAGATGGAGGCCGACGCCAAGCTGCCCAGCGGCGAGGACCTCAAGGTCCAGGGCATCCTCGCGGTGGACGAAGACAAGCTGCGCGGCCTGCCCGACAAGACCGTGGTCGAGCTGCACCGCAACGGCATGCTGATGCTGATGCAGACACAGCTCATCTCGATGAACAACATGCGCGAGCTCATCGAGCGCAAGGCACTGCGCATGACGCCGCCGGCAGCCGCCGCCGGCGCGGCCTCCACCGCCACGGCCTGACGCCGCTGCCGTGTCCGCATCGATCTTCGAGTCCTTCCTGTCCACGCCCGAAATGCAGGGCGTGTTCGGCGAGAGCGCGTTCGTTCAGACCATGCTGGACTTCGAGGCCGCGCTGGCGCGCGCCCAGGCCGACGAAGGAGTGATCCCGGCCGCAGCCGCCGCGGCGATCGCGGCGGCGTGCCGTGCCGAGCTGCTGGATGTGCCGGCCATCGCCGCGGCCAGCGCGCGGGCGGGCAGCCTCGCGATCCCGCTGGTCAAGCAGCTCACCGACGCAGTGGCCGCGGCCGATGCAGAGGCTGCCGGCTGGGTGCATTGGGGCAGCACCAGCCAGGATGCCATCGACACTGCCCTGGTGCTCGCCAGCCGCCGCGCGCTTGCCTTGATCGACCGCGACCTCGGCGTGCTGATCGAGGCGCTGCTGATGCAGGCCCAGCAGCATGGCGACGCGCCTGTGCTGGCGCGCACGCTGCTGCAGCCGGCGCAGGTGGTGAGCTTCGGCTTCAAGCTGGTGGCCTGGATCGCGCCACTGGTGCGTGCGCGCGAGCGCCTGCGCGCACAGGCGAGCGCTGCGCTGCAGCTGCAGCTCGGCGGCGCGGTGGGCACGCTGGCGGTCATGGGCGACAAGGGGCCGGCGGTTGCCCGCCGCATGGCGCAATCCCTGCAACTGGCATTGCCGCCGGGGGCGTGGCATACGCAGCGCGACGAGCTGGCCAGGCTCGCCTGCGAGATCGGCGTGCTGGCCGGCACGCTGGGCAAGATCGCCAGGGATCTCTCGCTGATGGCGCAGGGCGAGGTCGGCGAGCTGGCCGAGCCGTCGGGCGGCGGCCGAGGCGGCTCCTCGGCGATGCCGCACAAGCGCAACCCGGTGGCCGCGATGGTCGCGCTCGCCGGGGCCCAGCGCGCACCGCATCGTGTCGCGGCGCTGCTGGGCGCGATGGCGCAGGAGCATGAACGCGGGCTGGGCAACTGGCAGGCGGAACTCGCCGAAACCGTCGGCCTGTACGCCTGCACCCACGGCGCGCTGAAGGCCCTGGCCGACGTGGCCGGCGCGCTGCAGGTCGATGACGCCCGCATGCGGGCCAACATCGAGGCGCTTCAGGGGCTGGTGTTCGCCGAAGCCCTGGCCATGCATCTCGCGCAGCACCTGGGCAAGCCCGCGGCGCATGCGCGGGTCGAGCAACTGTCGCAGCTGGCGCTGCGCAGCGGGCGCCATCTGCGCGATGTGGCGCTCGAGGCGCTCGGCGCCGACGATGCCGCGACGCTCGCCACCTTGTTCGACGCCGACATCGCCGCGCAGCGCGCGATTCGCGTGGCGCGGCCGCAGCTCGCGGCCCTGGCCGACGCGGCGCGCGCCCAGGCGCAGGCCGCGCCGTGGGCCGCGTGGCTGCCTCGCTAGCCGCTTTCCCCATTTCCTCAGGACCTTCCATGTCCCAACAAGACGATTTCGATCGCGGCGTGAAGAACCGCCGCGCGGTGCTCGGCGACGCCTGGGTGGACAAGTCGCTCGACGGCGCCAACGCCTTCAATGCCGACTTCCAGTCGCTCATCACGCGCTACGCCTGGCACGACATCTGGGGTCGCCCTGGGCTGGACCACACCACGCGGCGGCTGCTCGTGCTGGGCATGACCATGGGCCTGGCGCGCTGGGAGGAGTTCGAGCTGCACTGCAAGGCCGCGATCCGCGGCGGCGTGCCGCTGGACAAGATCAAGGAGGCGCTGATGCAAGGCGCCATCTACTGCGGCGTGCCCGCGGCCAACACCGCCTTCAAGATCACCACGCAGATCCTGCGCGAGGAAGGCCTGCTGCCACCCCCGCAGCCGCTCTCCGCCACGACACGCGCCAGCATGCACCACACGTTCAGCGAGCCGCAGCTCAAGGTCGCGGTGCAGGGGCAGGGGCAGGGCACGCCGGTCATGCTCAGCCACGCGCTCGGCCTGGACCTGACGATGTGGGATGCCTTCGCGGCCGAGCTCGCGGCGTCGCACGAGGTGGCGCGCTACGACCATCGCGGCCACGGCGGCTCGGCGGTTCCGCGCGGGCCCTACACGATGGACCAGCTGGTCGACGACGCCGCGCGGCTGATCCGCGAATGGGGCCGCGGCCCGGTGGTGTGGGTCGGCTTGTCGATGGGCGGCATGGTCGGCCAAGGGCTCGCCATTCGCCACCCCGAGCTGCTGCGCGGCCTGGTGCTGGCAAATACCGCGGCGCAGTACCCCGAAGCCGCGCAGGCCGGCTGGCAGCAGCGCATCGAGGCGGTGGAAGCGGGCGGCATGGCCGCGGTGGCCGACATGGTGGTCGAGCGCTATTTGCATGCCGACTTCCGCGCGGCCCATCCGCAGTTTGCGCAAGCCTTGCGCGAGCGGCTGCTGCGCACGGATGCGGCCGGCTATGTCGCGACTTGCCATGCGGTGCGCGCGGTGAACTGGCTCGACCGCCTGCACGAGATCCGCGTGCCGACGCTCGTGATCGCCGGTGCGCGCGACGTGGGCGCCACGCCCGCGATGGCGCAAGCGATGGTCGAGCGCATTCCCGGCGCGACGCTGGCGCTGTTCGACGACGCTTCGCACCTGAGCGTGGCCGAAGTGCCGCAGCGCTTCGCGGCCGCCGTGCGCGAGCTTCTCGCGCGCTGCTGACTCGCCGCAGGGGCTCGATGCTCGCTGTGTAAGAAGTCACGGTCGGCGACGACCGAGGCAGGCAGACGCTGCTGTCGCGCGGCTGCCCACCGACCGACCCTCACAGGAGCACTCCATGAACACTGCACGTCGCCGCGCCGGCTTCAAGCTGCTCGGCATCGCTCTCGCCCTCGCGGCCGCCGGCAGCCCGGCCTTTGCGCACGATGAAGACCATGACGGCCCGCGCGGCGGCCATGTCTTCACCAGCAGCAACAACACCAGCGACAACCAGTTGCTCGTCTACACGCGCGACGCGAGCGGCGCATTGACCTTGGCCGCCGCGGTGTCCACCCAGGGGCAGGGCACCGGCGCGGGCCTGGGCTCGCAAGGCGCCGTCACGCGCAGCGGCGACGGGCGCTACGTGTTCGTCGTCAACGCCGCGAGCAACACCGTCTCGACCTTCAGGATCCATGGCGATCGCGTGAGCCTCGCTTCGGTGGTCGACTCCGGCGGGCTGCATCCGATCAGCGTGACCGAGAGCGATGGCATGGTGGCCGTGCTCAATGCCGGCGGCGCGGGCAACGTGGCGGGCTTTCGCAACCTGCACGGCACGCTGGCGCCGCTGGCCGGTGCGACGCGAGGCCTCTCGGCCGCCGGCGGTACCGGGCCAGCGCAGGTCGGCTTCGGCGAGGACGGCGAGGTGCTGCTCGTCACCGAGAAGGCGACCAACCTGCTGACGAGCTACCGCGTCGGCAGTGACGGCAGCTTCGGCCAGCCCATC
>DATFAY010000548.1:0-2768 GCA_035254085.1 Piscinibacter sp. | reverse complement strand
CGCGCGAGCGTGAGGCCCACGCCGAGGCCGCCTTGCATGCGGTCCAGCGAGCGCGAACCCTGCTGGAAGAGATCGAAGATGCGCGGCAGCAGCGCCTCGTCGATGCCGATGCCCTCGTCGCGCACGACGATCAGCGCCTGCCCGTCCTCGACACTGAGATCGAGCTGGATGCGTCCGCCGTCCTCGCTGTACTTGGCGGCGTTGTGCAGCAGGTTGGACACGACCTGCGCCAGGCGGGCGAAGTCGCCCTGCATCCACACCGGCGTCTCGGGCAGCCTCACCGTCAAGGTGTGCCCGCGCGCGTCGATGAAGGGCTGGGCGGTCTCCACGCTTTGCGCGATCACGGCCGCCAGGTCGAGCGGCTCCTTGTTGAGCTGGATCTTGCCTTGGCTGATGCGCGCGACGTCGAGCAATTCCTCGACCAGGCGCGTCAGATGGCGCACCTGCCGGTCCATCACGTCGCCGGCCCAGGTGAACTTGGGGTCCGGCGGCGCGATGCGGCGGATCACCTCGAGCGCATTGCGGATCGGCGCCAGCGGATTGCGCAACTCGTGCGACAGCATCGCCAGGAATTCGTCCTTGCGGCGGTTGGCCTCCTGCAGTTCCGCTTCGGCGGCGCGGCGCTCGACGATCTCGGATTGCAGGCTGCGATAGAGATGTGCATTCTCGAATGCGATGGCGGCGCGGCTGGCCAGTTCCTCGAGCGCCGCCCAGTCGCGCACCGCCCTCCCCGGGCCGCCCTGCTCGGCGCCCACCATCAGCATGCCGAGCACGCGCTCGCCGATCATCAGCGGCACGGCCACCGCCGAGCGCAGCGCGAGCGGCCCGCTCAATCCGAAGGCGTCGCTGCCCATGCGGCGCAGCTCGGTGGCATGCACCGTCACGCGCTGCTTGAGCTGCCAGGCCTGCAATAGCGCTCCCTGCACCGCCTCCGGCAGCGCGCTGAACGACGCGTTGCTCATGCTGATCGGCTCGTCCTCGCGAGAGCCGGCCACCATCACCTGGCTCAGCGGCCGCCCCTCCTCGGTCAGCTGCAGCACCGCGAGGTGAGCCACCTCAGGCACCACCAGTTCGAGCAGCTGTCGCGCACCGACGGTCACGTCGAGCGAACCGCTCAGCACCCGGCTGGCCTGCGACAGGAAATTGGAGCGCCGGTCGTTCTCCTCGGCGACTCGCCGCGCGGACTCGGCAGCGACCAGCGCGACGCGCTCGTCGGCCTGGCGCCGCACGCGTCGCTGCATCTGGTGCAGGTCGACGAACACCTTCACCTTGCTGCGCAGGACGTCGGGCACGACCGGCGAGAGGATGTAGTCCACCGCGCCCAGCGAATACCCCTTGGCCGTCTGGATTTCGTCGGCGTAGGCGGTGATGAAGATGATCGGCGTGTGGGCCGAGCGCTTGTACCTGCGGATCAGCGCGGCCGTCTCGAAGCCGTCGATGTCGGGCATGTTGACGTCGAGCAGGATGACGGCGAACTCGCGGTTGAGCACCTCGCGCAGCGCCGCGCTGCCCGAGTTGACGAACACGAGGTTCTGCCCGAGGTCTTCCAGCACCGTGCCGAAGACGAGCAGCTTCTCCGGCAGGTCGTCGACGATCAGGATGTTGGACTTCTCGTCCCAACGCCCGACGTCGTCGCCCGCCAGCGCACCCGGGGTGGTGTCGAGGTCCTTCATTTGCACAACCAGCTGCGCAGCACACTCAGCATGTGCGCGGTGTCGACCGGCTTGGACAAGTAGTCCCAGGCGCCGGCCTCGATGCACTTCTCGCGGTCGCCCTTCATCGCCTTGGCGGTCACGGCGACGATGGGCAGGCTCTTGCCGCGCGGCAGCTTGCGGATTTCCTTCATGGTGGCGATGCCGTCCATCTCCGGCATCATGATGTCCATCAGCACGATATCGATGCCCGGATCTTCGCGCACGAGGCGAATCGCGTCGCGTCCGTTGTCCGCCGAGACGATCGCCATGCCCTGGTCGTCGAGCACGGTGGCCAGCGCGAAGATGTTGCGCATGTCGTCGTCGACGATGAGTGCCTTCTTGCCTTCGAGGACGCGCTGCGCGTCGTAGATCGCCTGCACCGACTGACGCTCCTGCTCCGACATGGCCGCTGTGCCGCGATGCAGGAAGAAGGCGGTCGCGTCGAGCAGCCGCGCGAGGTTGTGCGCCTCGCGCAGCGCGAACGCGCTGTGCCCGCGCCGCCACTGCACGGCCGCCGGGGAGCCCGTCTCGCAGTACAGCACGATGGGCAGTTGCCGGAACAGCGATCGGTTCTCCTGCGTCTCGATCACGTCTTCAGGGCCGAAGCCCGCGGTCTTGCCGTCGGTGACCAGGCAGTCGATGCCGCCCTCCGCCAGCAGCGCGCGCGCCGCCTGAGCCGACGATGCCAGCTCGATCTGCGTGTCGCCGTCCAGGCACGACAGGTATTCGTCGCGCAACGGCGAGCTCGCCATCAGTACCAGCAGCTTCTTCGCGCCGCGGTCGGCGAACTGGTAGAGCTGCGCCAGGGCTTCGTCGACCACATCCATCGACTGCAGCGGCTTGGGGAGGAAGCCGATCGCGCCGGAGTCGAGCGCCCGCTGGCGCGAGTCGTCGGTGGACACCACACAGATGGGGATGTGCCGAGTCGCGAGATCGCCCTTCAACCGCTCGAGGATGCGCCAGCCTTCCATGTCGGGCAGGTAGATGTCCAGTGTCATGACCGACGGCTGGAACTCGCGCGTCATCGCCAGCGCACCCGCACCGGTGGCACTCACCAGGCCCTTGAAGCCGTTG
>DATFAY010000547.1:0-2376 GCA_035254085.1 Piscinibacter sp. | reverse complement strand
GCGGTGGACCTGTCCAGCATCGACTTTGCCGGCAGCGAAGGCGATGGCGGCGACCCGCTGGAGCGCAAGCTCGAGCTGGCCGAGGAATTCCGGCAGATCGGCGACATGGAAGGCGCGCGCGACCTGCTGCAGGAGGTCGTGGCCAAGGCCAGCGGCTCGCTCAAGTCCAAGGCCCAGGGCATGCTCAACGAACTGGCGTGAGGGGCCTCGCGCCTCGTTTGCACGCGCGCAAGGTGTGTGAATGAGGCTGGCCCTGGGTGTCAGCTATCGCGGCCGGGCTTACCAGGGATGGCAGAGCCAGCCCGGCGGCCAGACGGTGCAGGACCGGCTCGAAAGCGCGCTCTCGAGCTTCGCGGACCGTCCCGTCAAGACGCTGTGCGCCGGCCGCACCGACGCCGGCGTGCACGCCCTGAACCAGGTCGTGCACATCGATGTCGACGTGCAGCGCGAATCCTTCTCCTGGGTGCGCGGCACCAATCGATTCCTTCCGCCCGACATCGCGGTGCAGTGGTGCCAGCCGGTGGCGGACGGCTTCCACGCCCGCAACAGCGCCCGCGGACGCCGCTATGCCTATCTGCTGCTGGAATCTCCGGTGCGGCCGGCCATCGAGAACGGGCTGGCCGGCTGGTCGTTTCGCCCGCTGGACCAGGCGGCGATGCAGGCAGGCGCCGACGTGCTGATCGGCGAGCACGATTTCAGCGCGTTCCGCTCCGCCGAGTGCCAGGCGCTCACGCCGGTCAAGCAACTGCGGCGCATCGACGTGCATCGCCGGGGCGCGTATTGGCGCTTCGAGTTCGACGCGAGCGCCTTCCTGCATCACATGGTGCGCAACATCATGGGCTGCCTGCTGGCCGTGGGCAGCGGCCAGCGCGAGCCCCAGTGGCTGGCCGAGGTGCTGGCCTCGCGCGACCGCGACCGCGCGGCGCCCACCTTCGCCCCCGACGGCTTGTATTTCGTCGGGCCGTACTACGATGAGGTTCACGCGATCCCGCAGCGCACGCCGGCCATGGACTGGCTGCCCTGAACACCTCATGCCACGACGCACCCGCATCAAGATCTGCGGCCTCACCCGCGAGGCCGACGTCGACGCCGCCGTCGAGGCGGGCGCCGACGCGGTCGGGCTGGTGCTCTACGACAAGAGCCCGCGCTGCGTCAGCGTCCAACGCGCGGGCGAACTGGCCCGGCGGCTGCCGCCCTTCGTCACGCCGGTGGCGCTGTTCGTGAACGCCGCTGCCGACGAGATCGCGCGGGTGGTGCAGGCCATCCCGCAGGTCGTGTTGCAGTTCCACGGCGACGAGACGGCCGCCGACTGCACGGCGCCTGGGCGTCCCTACCTGCGTGCCGCCCGCATGGCGCCCGGCGTCGATTTGCTAGACTTGGCCACTCGGCATCCCCATGCCCAGGCGCTCCTGCTCGATGCCCATGTCGAGGCTTATGGCGGCAGCGGAAAGGTCTTCGATTGGTCACTCATTCCTCCAAACGTGCCCCGTCCAGTCGTTTTGTCTGGTGGGTTGCATGCCGGAAATGTGATCGAAGGGATTCTTCGGGTCCGGCCCTGGGCCGTTGACGTGAGCTCCGGCGTGGAAGCCGCCAAGGGCATCAAGGATGCCGCGGCGATCCGCCGGTTCTGTGAGGCGGTGCGCGAGGCCGATGCCCGCGTGGCCGCCACCGAAGCCTGAAGAGATTTCCTTCCATGACCTACCAGCAACCCGATGACCGGGGGCATTTCGGCCCCTATGGCGGCACCTTCGTCGCCGAGACCCTGATCCACGCACTCGACGAGCTCAAGGACGCCTACGCGCAGGCGCAAAGCGATCCGGCCTTCGTCGCCGAGTACCAATCGGAGCTCGCGCACTTCGTCGGCCGCCCGAGCCCCGTCTACCACGCCGCACGGCTGAGCCGCGAGCTCGGCGGCGCCCAGATCTACCTCAAGCGCGAGGACTTGAATCACACCGGCGCGCACAAGGTCAACAACACCATCGGCCAGGCGCTGCTCGCGCGGCGCATGGGCAAGCCGCGGGTGATCGCGGAGACCGGCGCCGGGCAGCACGGCGTCGCCACCGCCACCATCTGCGCGCGCTACGGGCTCGAATGCGTGGTCTACATGGGCAGCGAGGACGTCAAGCGGCAGTCGCCCAACGTCTATCGCATGAACCTGCTGGGCGCGACGGTCGTGCCGGTCGAGAGCGGCTCGCGCACGCTCAAGGATGCGCTCAACGAGGCGCTGCGCGACTGGGTCACGAACGTGGAGAACACCTTCTACATCATCGGCACCGTGGCCGGACCGCACCCGTATCCGACCATGGTGCGCGACTTCCAGCGCGTCATCGGCGACGAATGCCTGGTGCAGATGCCCGAGATGATCGGGCGCCAGCC
>DATFAY010000546.1:0-3423 GCA_035254085.1 Piscinibacter sp. | reverse complement strand
CTGCCACCGAACAACGGCTACGGGGCCTACGCCCGCGCCGACACCTTCTACAACGGCGGCAACGCCCAGACCGCGGCCACTGCCTACAACGCGGCAGTCAACGACGTGACCGCCGCGAGCGCGAACCTGGACGACGGCAAGCTGCACGCCACGGCCTGGACGACCGAGGATCCGACGCTGCCGGGCTACTGCACGGTGCTCACCTGCAGCTGGAGCGGCAGCGCCGAGGCGGAGCTGTGGGACACCATCACGCTGAGCACGAAGACCCACCAGGCCGACCAGGTGGTGAACTGGGCCATCGCGATCGACGGGTACAAGTACCGCGGCAAGTGGGCATGGGGCGACGGGGCGCGTGCCACCGCCTACTACTACATGGGCACGGATCGGCGCGGCATGTCGGCCCCGCACGACCTGGCCCTGGGCGCGAGCAACGGCGTCACCGGCAGCTTCACGGTACCGGCCGAAGGCAGCCTCGTCATCTACTATCTCGCCGACCTGATGGTCTCGGCCGAGAGCGGCTCGGTCGCCGACTACTCGAACACGATGGCCTTCAGCTGGGCGCTGCCCGACGACGTCCAGTACACCTCGGCCTCGGGTCGCTTCATGGCCGCCGCCGTGCCGCCGCCGGTGCCCGAGCCCTCGAGCGCGGCGATGCTCCTGGCGGGCGTGGGGCTGACGGGCTGGATGTTCCGGCGCCGTCGTCCCGGGCAGGCCTGAGTTCCCTGGCGCGGCGCCGCCAACACAAGGCGGCGTGCCGCCCGCGCCTCAATGGCAGTGGCCGCCGCAGTGCAGGATCGGGTCTTCGGGCAGCGGCTTGGTCGTCAGCCCGGTGGCCGGGTCGAAGCCGAACTCGGCCATGTGCTGCGCGAGCGCCGCGTCCATCGTCTCGGCGTGCTGGGGAAACCACAGGGCCAGCTCGCCGACGAAGACGCGAAGCGGCTCCCAGCGCGACTCCTCATTGATCAGTCGAACCACTTCATGCATCACCTTGAGCACCATCTCGTGCTCGCGGCTGTGGCAGTTCTCGGCCGCGAACCCGGTGGCGCGCATCCAGCGCTCTTCCTGCGCGAAGTGGCCGATGGTGTGCTCCAGCAGGCGCTTGAACGCTCCCAGCGCGCGCGGCAGCTCGTCGGCGTCGGCGGCGCGGCGCGCCGTCGCCAGCAGCTCGACGAATTCCTCGTGGGTGTGGTCCATCTGCGGCTGGTTCAGGCGCAGCGATTCGCTCCAGACAAGTTCGGCCATGGCAAGGCTAGGGGGGGCAGCTGATCGAGTCGCGAGAGGCTACCCAGCCGAACCCGGTGGCGTCTTTGCGATACCGCAAACAGCCTGCGCGGCCCGTGCACGCTTCGTTTCCGGCTGTTGCGCTGCCGGCCCGGCGCCGCGCCCCGCGATCAAGCGGTGCCTTCGTAGGCGGCCTTCAGCGCGGCGATATCGAACTTGACCATCTTCATCATCGCGTCGGTCATGCGGCGGGCCTTGGCGCGGTCGGGGTCGGCCATCATGTCGCCGAACATGGCGGGCACGATCTGCCACGACACGCCGAAGCGGTCCTTCAGCCAGCCGCAGGCCTCGGGGGCGCCGCCGCCTTGCAGCAGGGCGTCCCAGTAGCGATCGATCTCGGCCTGGTCGCTGCAATTCACCATGAGGGACACCGCATGGTTGAAGCCGTCGGCACCGCCGGCCGTCATGGCCATGAAGGGCTGGCCGAAGAGCAGGAACTCGACCACCTTGACAGACCCCGGCGGGCCGCTGGGCGACTCGCTGGGCAAGGCGGTGACGCGGGTCACCCGCGAGTCGGGAAAGATCGAGGCGTAGAAGCGCGCGGCTTCCTCGGCCTCCTTGGCATACCAGAGGAACGGGGTGATCTTGCGGATCGGCATGGCAAATCTCCTGGGTTGGCGAAGGTCGGGCAAGCGCACGGGCACGCCTGCAATGACACGACGAGCGGCGGGTGCCGGATTCGACACGGGGCCAAGCGATGTTTCATTCGCTTGCGCCCGCCTCGCCGCGCCAGGCCTGCCGGGCCTCGGCCACCAGGTCCGCCGTGCGGCCCTGGTAGCGCGGCGAGAAATGGAAGGGCACGAGCGCACGAGCGCCCAAGCGGTGCGCGATCTCGCCGGCCTGGCGCGCCGTCAGGTGGTTCTTGCGCTGCGCATGGGCGCGGTCCTCGTGGAGGAACACGCTCTCGATATAGAGAAGGTCCACGCCGGCCAGCAGTCCTTCGAGGCGATCGACGTTGTCGTCGGTGAAGCGCAGGTCCGTGACGTAGCCGATGCGCCGGCCCGGCACCACGTCGAGCACCAGCGGGCTCAGTTCGGCCACGCTGCGGCGCATGGCGTGCTCGCCGTCGCGGTCGCGCCAGCGCAGGTCGATCGGCGTGTCGCCGGGCGAGCCGCGAAGCACTGCGTGCTTCAGGTCGGCCAGCCACGCGCCGCTGGTCACCCCCAGGGCGGCCAGGCGCTCCGAGCGTACGTGGAGGCGGGCCTTTTCTTCCAGCGCGAAGGCGAGCACGGGCATCTCGTGGTCGACGAAGCAGGCGCGCACGCGCCACGTCGCCTCCTCGTGCAGCAGGTCGTTCGCCGCCGGAGCGGGGAGGGCGGCCGCGTCCCGGCGCGCGAAAGCGGCACTGCTGTCGAAGCACGCGGCCAGGCGTGTGCCGTCCGGTGCCGCCTCGTGCACCTCGATCACCAACGGCTGCTCGTAGCGATGGACCACGTTCCAGGTGTAGGCGCGCAGCTTGTGCTCCACCTGTGCCACGAAGCCCGGGCCTCCCCACAGCACCAGCCGCGGCATGCGCCCCAGCCCCACGGCGAGCAGGTGGTCGAAGCCGGCGAAGTGATCCATGTGGGCGTGCGTCACGAAGGCATGCGACACCCGCAACAGCACCCGCGGCGGCAGCAGGTCGAGCTGCCCCAGGTCGAACAGCAAGGCGCGCCGCTCGCCGCTCACGTCGACCACCAGGCCCGGCTCCTTGGCAGTCGGGTCGAGCAGGCGAGGGGCGAGCAAAGCGGCCATGGACAAGGCGGCAGGTCGTCCGTGCATTCTCGGTCGCCGCGCGTCCCGCTGCCCGGTCCGCGCCCGGTGCAGGGGCATCGCGCGGCCGCCACCGCCCGCCGCGGGCTTGCACCACACTACGAATCTTCGTAGTTGCATTCGGGTGCGACCGCGCGCACCTTGTGTCCCGGAGTTCGCATGACCACCTGCTCGATCGACGATTCGTTCGGCGACGGCCTGCCCGGTGCCGCGCCGCGGCATGCGCCGGCCGGGCTTCCGCCCGAGGGTGTCACCCAGTTGCTCAACCGCTGGTCGCAAGGCGACCCGGCGGCGCTCGAGCGCATGCTGCCGCTGGTCTACGGCGAGCTGCGCAAGCTCGCCTATCGCCACTTGCGGCAGGAGCGCGGCAGCCACACCTTGCAGGGCACG
>DATFAY010000545.1:0-5066 GCA_035254085.1 Piscinibacter sp. | reverse complement strand
GACCAAGATGGAAAACCTGGGCTGCCGCAAGCCGGTGGTCGGCATGGTGATTCCCACCGGCTACTCGTTCAACCTGGACGGCACCTCGATCTACCTGACTATGGCAGCGATCTTCATTGCCCAGGCCACCAACGTGGATCTGACCCTGTGGGAAGAGCTGACCATCCTGGCGGTGCTGCTGCTTACCTCCAAGGGGGCTGCAGCGGTCACCGGCGGCGGCTTCATCACCCTGGCGGCCACCTTCGCGGCGGTCCCCACCATCCCGCTGGCGGGCCTGGCGCTGATCCTCGGCATCGACCGCTTCATGTCCGAGGCGCGCGCGCTGACCAACCTGGTGGGCAACGGCGTGGCCACGCTGGTCGTCGCCAAATGGACCGGCGAGCTCGACGGCGCGCGGCTGCGCGAGCGGCTGGACGGCGGCAGCGAGCTCGATGCCGAGGAGCCTGAAGCCGCGATCGACGTGCAGGAGCCGCACTTGGCGGTCGAGCACCGCAGCGTCTGACGGGGCGAGGCCGACCGCTCAGCGCGCCGCTGCCGACGCTGCCGCGGTGGTGGCCGCTGCGGCCTGCGACGCCGCTTGCGCCGCGCTGACCGCCGCGGCCGTGGCTGCGCTCGCGGCGCTCGCCGCGGCAGCCGCCGCGCTGGCGGCGGCCTGCGCGGCCTCAGCCTGCTTCGCCTCAGCGGCCAATTCGTCCTGGCGCGGACTCACGCAGTCGTCGACGATGCGGTGGCCGGCCTTCACGTCGAGCAGCATGGACTTCTGCGCGATCTGGACCATCAGCGTGCGGCCCTTCACGTCCTCGAGGCGCACCGCCCCGGTCGAGGACAGCACCGGCTTCATCAGGTACGTCGTCTTGCCGCTTTTCACGTCGACGTAGCCGGCGTACTTGTCATCCGGCGCGATGTCCACGCTCTTGTCCTGCTCGCAGTGGTAGTGACCGAGGTAGACGAGCTTGGCCGCGTCGAGTTGCTCGGCCGGCGCCGGTGGCGGCCCGGGCGGGGGCTTGGAAGCGGCATGGCGCGCGGGCTTGGCGCGCGCAGTGTGCGCGGCGGTGGCCGCGCCTGCGTCGGGGGGCGCCATCGCGCCGATGAAGAGCGCCAGGACGGCGCTCGCCTGGGCAAGGGTCAAGCTTGACGTCATCGGACCTCCGCGCGGCAGTGGCAAGGCACCGACGACGGAGCAAGCGCCGTGCGCGCCCGCGGCAGGACCGCCGCTCAGGCGCCCAGCACGAGGTGCTGGCCGTGCACCGCGGCCGCGGCGTCCGAAGCCAGGAACGCGATGGCCTGCGCCGCCACGTCGGTCGAGACCCAGGCGGAGCGATCGGCATCCGACATGGATTGCCGGTTCGCCGGCGTGTCCATGATGGTGGGCGCGACGCTGTTCACGTTCACGCCTCGGGCACGCACCTCCTGCGACAAGGACTCCACCAGGCGCTGCAGCGCGCTCTTGGAGGCGCAGTACGCCGCCATGGTCGCCAGGCCGCTTTGCGCCGAGCGCGCCGAGACCGCGATCACCTTGCCGCTGCCGCGCCGCAGCATGCCCGGCACGAAGGCCTTGCTCAGCGCCACGAAGGACCAGGCGTTGAGGTTCATCATGCGGTCCCAGGCGGCACGGCTGAGCGCGTGCACCGGCTCGCCCATTTCGAAGCCGCCGGCCACGTGCACGACCACGTCGACCTGCGGGAACGCCTGCTCGATGCGCGTCGCCGCGGCCTGCATGCCGTCGTCGGAGCTCACGTCGGCGGCGAGCAGCAAGTGCGGCGGGGCATCGGCGCGGCCCGCGAAGACCTGGCGCAGCCGCGCCTCGTCTCGGTCGATGAGCGCGAGACGCGCCCCCTGACCGAGGAACTGCCGCACCACCGCTTCGCCCAGCGCGCCGGCCGCGCCGGTGATCACCACACCAGCCTGCTTGCCCGTTGCCATCGTCGTCTCCGCGTCAATCGAAGTCGCCGCCACCGCCGCCGACGTCACTGCCGCCGTCGTCCCAGGAGCCGCCGCCGCTGCCGCCCAGATCGAAGTCGGACGTGGACGCCGAGGCGCTGCCCGGGTCGAACTGGTCGATGCGCGTGTAGCCCGCCCCGTCGCCGCCGGCGGTGCGCGCATGGGCGCTGCCGCTCATCATCTCGCCGATGACCACGCCCGCGGCCAGCCCGCCGAGCGCCGCCCCGACACCGCCGACACCCCCGCCACCGACCGGCTGCCCCATGGCGGCGGGCGCGCCCTGCCAGCGCTGCGCTTCGAGGGCGCGCTGCGCCTCGACGTCGCTCGGGCGCGGCTCGCCGCGCACTTCGGCGGCGATGTCGCGCACGCGCCGCAACAGCTCGTGCGACTGCGTGAAGTCGCTGCGCTCGGACAGCGTGGCCAGGTGGCTGGCGATGTCGCCTTGGGCGCGCACCACCCGGTCGGACAAGGCCAGGCGCTGCTCCATGCTGAGGTCGCTGCGGAAATCGATCGCCTTGCCGGCATCGCGCAGGTCGTTGCTCGCCTCCTGCAGCTGGCCCTTCAGCGATTCGAGCGTCGAGCCGCGCTGGCGGCGCCCCGCGGCGCGCATGGCCCACACGATGAAGACCACCAGCCCCACCAGTGCAACGACGATCCACAGGCCCGACCCGCCCGACGAACGCGGGCGCTCGACAGGCGCGACGGCAGCGGGCGGCGGCACGATCTCGCGCGGGGTCGCCGCCGGGCGGGCCGACGCGTCGGCGTCCGGGCGCGCCGTGCCACCCACGCCCAGCTCGTGTTCGAGCCGGGCCAGCACCTTCTTGTCGCCGGCGAAGCCGTGCTGCGGGTCCAGCCGTTCGGCCTGCGCGAGTTGCTCGCGCGCCTCGTCGGGCCGGCCCTGATGCCACTTCACCTGGGCGAGCCAGTAGTGCGCGAGCGCGTTCTCGGGATGCTTTTGCAGCACCTGCTGCAGCCGCGTCTCGGCCTGGCTCCAGCGGCCCGCCTGGATGTCGGCCTGGATGTCTTCCTTGGTGCCCGCCTGCGCGGCACAGGCCAGTGCCGCGAGCAGCAGCGTCGCCAGCAGGCGCCAGATCGTGTTGGTCATCTCCGTACTTCCTTTCGAGACAGCGCGTGAGGGTACCGCAACCGGCTCGATCCGGGCGCCCGGCGCGGCGCAGCCTGACCGCGCGAGCCAAGTCCTTGGCTTTTCAGCCGGCAGCCCGCCCGGCAAGGGATTCCCCGCAATGCCGTCGATGCGACTGCCTCTAGTGTTGGTCGGCCCCGCCTTCGCGTCCGGCAGACGCGCGGCAGCGGGGCGCTTCTGTTTCCACTGCACACCACAACATCGAGGAGACATGGATGGCTGACACGAATTCCCGATTCCGGGCGGCCGCGCGCGCGCTGTTGCCCACCCTCGCCCTGCTGCTGCTCGGATCGCAGGCAGCGGCGAACACCCTCACGCAGAACGTCTCGTGGACGATCGACCGTGCAGGGACTTCGACCAAGTACCGCGTGGTGGCTTACGGCGACTCGATCTACGCCGGCTACAACGGCTCGATCACCAGCGCGGCCAAGTACTCGGCCCCGACGGTGGACGCGGAATACCTCTCGGCGCTGTGGAACGCCGACATCGAGAGCGTGCGCCGCGCCAAGTCGGGCGCGGTCGCCTCGGACGTCTACAACAACAAGATCGTGGCCGAGAAGTCGTACATGCAGGCCAGCTCGACCCGCGTGGTGACCTTCGAGATGTGCGGCAACGACGGCCTGCAGGCGCGCTCGGCCTTCAAGAGCCAGACCGGCACCTGCGACTACTCCGGCATGAACACGGCGGTCAGCAATTGCAAGACCTACGTGGCCGCCGCGATGGACTTCATCAACGCCAACGCCTACGCCGGCACCAAGGTGAAGATCATCTCGAACCTGCACTACCCCGGCTACGCCGCGGACAATACGCAGAGCTCGTGCAAGGATGCGACCACCGGGACCACCGTGAACCTGCAGCAGACCTTCCTGCCCAAGCTCGCGGCCATGAACTACTGGATGTGCGAATACGCGCGCCAGAAGGGCTTCCAGTGCGCGGACAACTTCGCGCAGTACATGGGCGCCGACTACGACAGCAACGGCGACGGGCAGGTCGACTCCGACGGGCTGCGCTACGTGGCCGGCGAAAGCGAGTCGAGCTACGTGACCCGCATCACCTCGACCCTGCGCTCGACGATCCGCGACGCCAACACGCATTTCGTCTCGGCGAGCACGAGCTACGACTACATCCAGTCCGATGACACCCACCCGACCTACACCGGCGGCACGGTCACGGCCGGCATCTTCGGCGGCACCACGGGCTCGGGCGCGCCGCGCTACACCTCGTTCACCAACGGCAAGAGCCCGATCTGGAACCAGTACGGCCATGAGCGCATGGGCTGGGCAGTGTCCACCTCCAACCCGGCGTCGCCCTGACCCGGGCAGCTTCGTCGCATGAACGGGCCGCGCCGCCCCGGACCGCCCCCGAGCGATACGCCCGGCGGCGCACACGGCTGGCGTCCGTCACTCGGCCCGATCGCCGCCGCCGTGGCGATCATGGCCGGCGGCGTGGTCTACGCATGGCTGTGGTCCGAGTCGCCGTCATCTGCGCCGGCTGAGACGACGACGGTTGCGGCCGGGCCGGTCGTCGCAAGCGACCGGGCGCGCATGTCGGGGCTTGCCGCGGCAAGCGCGGCGGGCCGCCCGGCTTCGGCTACCGCTGCGCGCAGTGCGGACCGCCCACGGCCCGCTGCGACGCCGCACGTGGTGCGCCAGCGCGACCCGAACGGCGACCTCACCCCGGACATCGCCGACTACATCAACGAGGGCGAGAAGCCGAGCATGGCCGAAGTCATCGACCGCCTGCACCAGGCCGGGGTGTACACCGGCCTGGGCGCCTTTTCGCCGCCCGGCACGCGGCCGCCGCTGGTGGGACTCGCGGTCCCCGAAGGCTTCGTGCTGCCCGAGGGCTATGTGCGCCACTACCAGGCGACGGACGACGGCCAGCGCATCGAGCCGATCCTGATGTTCTCGCCGGACCACGTGTTCCTCGACGCCGCCGGCCGGCCGATCGCCATCCCCAAGGACCGCGTCGTGCCGCCCGA
>DATFAY010000544.1:0-13999 GCA_035254085.1 Piscinibacter sp. | reverse complement strand
CGGCGTGCCCGGCGGCACCGGCAGCGGCGCGGGCGGCACGCTGCACAAGGGCGGCAGCGGCAAGGCCTCGCGCTCGCTCGAAGACGTGCGCCTGGTGTTCGATCGCAACAAGGGCGCGATCTACGCGATCTACAACCGCCTGCTGCGCGAGGATCCCACCCTGCAAGGCAAGGTGGTGCTCAAGCTCACCATCGCGCCTTCGGGTGCGGTCACCGAGTGCCGCATCGAGTCCAGCGAGCTGAAGGCCCCCGAGCTCGAAAGCAAGCTGCTCGCACGCATCCGGCAGTTCGACTTCGGCGCCAAGGACGTCGAGGTGATGGTGGTGACGTACCCGGTGGACTTCCTGCCGTCGTGACCGCTGGCACTTGCGCCGCGTCAAGCGCCGCCGGGATGAACATCGGCCCCGCACACCCTGTTGCCTCGCGTGCTTGACACGTGCGCCCGACGGCCTAAGGTTGATCGGGCATTGGCACGGAGACAGGTAGATGAAGGTCTGTCGGCGGTTGGTTGCGGCGACACTCTTGCTGGGCTTGAGTGTCGCCGGTGCGATGGAGATTTCGACGGCACTGACGGATTCGAGTCTCTCGGTGTCGGGCGCAGGTCCTTTTCCCACGTCTCCCGGGTACACGGTGGACGCGACGGGATGGACGCCGGCGCAATGGACCGACCTGTCCAACTGGCAGTGGCACCTGAGCGTGTATGACGGCCAAGGTACGGCGGGCTCGGACAATTTCATGTACGGAACGCTCTTGCCCTTCACTCGGCTGACCTGGACTTACGCGCTGGACATGTCGGCGTCCGGCGGCTTGAATCCCGACGGCTCGCCCGAGACGGGTTATTGGGCGGTCGCGACTTGCGGCTCCCCGCCGGCGATGCCACCAGGCTGTGGGGACCGTTTGATCTATTTCGGCGCGGGCACTTGGCACGAGAGCTTCAGGGGCAGCCTGGTCGTGTCGAACGAGACCGATCAGTCCGTCCCGTTCTACTTGTATGGAGGCGTCTACATGGAGGCGCAGTCCATGGTGCCGGCACCGGTCCCCGAACCCTCCACGGTGGCGTCGATGTTGATCGGCATCGTTCTTCTTGCAATGACGCGACGACGCGCGTCTTCGACGAGCGCAATGACGTCGAGCGCGCCCACCCGGTTCGCGCCAAGCTGAAGACTGCGCCAAGCGCCGCCCGGCGCCGATCGCGTCGCAGGCGCCGGATCGACGACCCGGCGTGACACGGTCCGCTCCCCACCAGGACGCGCAGCGCCGGCTGCTGACACCACGCTGTCAGCAGCCGGCGCGCAGCATGCGCACTCCTCATCCCACCACAGGAGCAGACCATGGCCCAAGCCAATCACCTCAATGCGCTGAACTGGTTCGAGATCCCCGTGCGCGACCTCGATCGCGCACAGGCCTTCTACGAGAAGCTGCTGGGCGCGCCGCTGCGCCGCGAATCCATGGGACCGCAGTCGACGCTGGCGGTCTTCCCCTACGAACAGAAGGCCGGCGTCGGCGGCTGCCTGCTCGCCGGCGAGACCGCTCCGAAGCCCTCGAGCGAGGGGACGCTGGTCTACCTCGATGCCTCGCCGTCGCTGGACGCGGTGCTGGCGCGCGTCGAGGCGGCCGGCGGGCGCATCGCCACGCCGAAGGTGCAGCTGCCCGACGGCATGGGCTGCTTCGCCCACATCACGGACACCGAGGGCAACCGCGTCGGCCTGCACGCGCTGGCGTAGGATCGTCGGCTCATCCGCGAAGGAGCGCGCCATGAAGTTCGGCTACACCATCGTCTACGTCAGCGACGTGGCCGCGTCGCTGGACTTCTTCGAGCGCGCCTTCGGCCTGGCGCGGCGCTTCCTGCACGAGTCCGGCGGCTACGGCGAGCTGGAGACGGGCGCCACCACGCTCGCCTTCGCGCAGCATGAGGTGGCGCGCAGCAACCTGGGTTGCGACTACGTGGCCGCCGGCGCCAGCGCCCGCCCGCTGGGCATGGAGATCGGGCTCGTCGCCGACGACGTGTCGGCGGCCTTCGAGCGCGCCGTGAAGGCGGGCGCCGAGGGCCTCACGCCGCCGGTCATCAAGCCTTGGGGGCAGACGGTCGCCTACGTGCGCTGCCCCGACGGGACGCTGGTCGAGCTGTGCACCGCGATGGACTGAGCAGCCCGCCAGCCGCAGCACCCATGCGTCGTGCCGATCGCCTCTTCCAGCTGGTGCAGCTCGTGCGCGGGCGGCGCCTGTCGACCGCGGAGTTCATCGCCCAGCGGCTCGAGGTGTCGGTGCGCACGGTCTACCGCGACGTCGCCGACCTGCAGTTGCAGGGCGTGCCGATCGAGGGCGAGGCCGGCGTGGGCTACCGCATGCGGCCCGACTTCGACCTGCCGCCGCTGATGTTCACGCAGGACGAAGCCAAGGCCCTGGTCGCGTCGGTGCGCATCGCGCAGCCGCGGCTGGACGCCGCGCTGGCAACGCAGGCCGAAGGGGCGCTGTCGAAGATCCTGGCCGTGCTGCCCAGCGCGTCGCGCGCCGCGGCCGAAAGCCTGGCGGTCTACGCGCCGCCGGTCGGCCCCGACGAAGCGACGCGCGCGCGCCTGGAAAAGCTGCGCATCGCCGCCGAGACCCGCCAGAAGGTTCACCTGCGCTACCTCGACCTGAAGGACCAGCCGACCGAGCGGCTGGTGCGGCCGCTGGGCTGCTTCTACTGGGGCGAGGTCTGGACGCTGGCCGCCTGGTGCGAAGTGCGCGACGGCTTCCGCAACTTCCGCGTCGACCGCATCCAGGCGCTGGGCCTGCTGGACGACCGCTTCCGCGACGAGCCCGGCAAGACCCTGGCGGACCTGTTCCGGCGCTTCGAGTCCGAGCGCGAGACGCGCGGCGCGGCCTGACACAGGTCAAGGCCCGCGCAAGCCCGGGATTCACCCAAGCACCCGCGGCGACAGCAGCTTCGAAAAATCCGTTACCCTGCGCCGATACAGGCCAGCGCCCGCGGCGACCCCGCATGCTGCTTGCCTGCTCCTTCGGCAGGCGCCGCCACCCGCGGCGACCGGCCGTTCGACGAACTTGGCGCACGACACGATCGCGCGCGGAGCTTTTGCGATGAGCGAACACGCACCCTTGCCTCAAGGCCTGCGTCTGCATGTGCCGGAGCCCAGCGGGCGCCCCGGCTGCCAGACCGACTTCTCCTACCTGCGGGTGGCTCGTGCCGGCGAGGTGCGACAGCCCCCGCTGGACACCACCCCCGCCGACACCGCCGACCTTGCCTACACGCTGGTGCGCGTGCTCGACGAAGAGCATCGCGCCGTCGGCCCCTGGGACCCCAAGGCCGATCCGCAGCTGCTGCGCCGCGGGCTGCGCGCGATGATGAAGACGCGCATCTTCGACGCGCGCATGCTGATCGCGCAGCGGCAGAAGAAGATCTCCTTCTACATGCAGGCGCTCGGCGAGGAAGCCATCGCCTGCGCCCATGCGCTCGCACTCTTCCACGGCGACATGTGCTTTCCGACCTATCGCCAGCAAGGCCTGCTGCTGTCGCGCGACGACGTGCCGATGGCCGAACTCATGTGCCAGCTCATGAGCAACGAGGCCGACCCGATGAAGGGCCGCCAGCTGCCGGTGATGTACTCGTACAAGCGCGCCGGCTTCTTCAGCATCAGCGGCAACCTCGCCACGCAGTTCATCCAGGCGGTGGGCTGGGGCATGGCCTCGGCGATCAAGGGCGACACCCGCATCGCCTCGGCGTGGATCGGCGACGGCGCCACCGCCGAGGCCGACTTCCACACCGCGCTCACCTTCGCCCACGTGTACCGCGCGCCGGTCATCCTCAACGTGGTCAACAACCAATGGGCGATCTCGACCTTCCAGGCGATCGCCGGCGGCGAGGCCACGACCTTCGCCGCGCGCGGCGTGGGCTGCGGCATCGCCTCGCTGCGCGTGGACGGCAACGACTTCCTCGCGGTGCTGGCGGCCTCGCGCTGGGCGGCCGAGCGCGCGCGCAGCAACCTGGGGCCCACGCTGATCGAGTGGGTGACCTATCGCGCCGGCGCGCATTCCACCTCCGACGACCCGACCAAGTACCGGCCCGCCGACGACTGGCAGCGCTTCCCGCTGGGCGACCCGATCGCGCGGCTGAAGGCCCACCTGATCGGCATCGGCGCATGGTCCGAGGACGAGCACGCCGCCGCGCAGGCCGAGCTGGAAGCGCAGGTCAGCGCGGCGCAGAAGGAAGCCGAGAGCCACGGCACGCTGATCGACGGGCACATCCCGCCGATCGAGTCGATGTTCGAGGACGTGTACGAGCAGATGCCCGCGCACCTGCGCGACCAGCTCGAGCAAGCCAGGACGGGAGCGTGAGCATCATGTTGAAGCAAGCCAACGAAAGCGCCATCGAGACCGACACCAGCGCGATGAAGAAGACGCCCATGACGATGATCCAGGCGCTGCGCTCGGCCATGGACGTGATGCTCCAGCGCGATCCCGACGTCGTCATCTTCGGCCAGGACGTGGGCTACTTCGGCGGCGTCTTCCGCTGCACCGAAGGCCTGCAGGCCAAGTACGGCAAGTCGCGCGTGTTCGATGCACCGATCTCCGAAGGCGGCATCGTCGGCGCCGCGGTGGGCATGGGTGCCTACGGCCTGCGCCCGGTGGTGGAGATCCAGTTCGCCGACTACTTCTACCCGGCCTCCGACCAGATCGTGTCCGAGGCGGCGCGGCTGCGCTACCGCTCGGTGGGCGACTTCACCGCGCCCATCACCATCCGCATGCCTTGCGGCGGCGGCATCTATGGCGGGCAGACCCACAGCCAGAGCCCGGAGGCGCTGTTCACGCACGTCTGCGGCATCCGCACGGTGATGCCCTCGAACCCGTACGACGCCAAGGGGCTGCTGATCTCGGCGATCGAGTGCAACGACCCGGTGATCTTCCTGGAGCCCAAGCGCCTGTACAACGGCCCCTTCGACGGCCACCACGACCGGCCCATCGTGCCTTGGTCCAAGCACCCGCTGGGCGAGGTGCCCGAGGGCCACTACGCGATCCCGCTCGAATCCGCTTCGGTGTTCCGCCCGGGCCGCGACCTGACCGTGCTGACCTACGGCACCATGGTCTTCGTGGCCGAGGCCGCCGCCAACGAGACCGGCATCGACGCCGAGATCATCGACCTGAGGAGCTTGTGGCCGCTCGATCTGCCGACCATCGTCGAGTCGGTCAAGAAGACAGGGCGATGCATCGTGGTGCACGAGGCGACGCGCACCAGCGGCTTCGGCGCCGAGCTGGTGTCGCTGGTGCAGGAGCACTGCTTCTATCACCTGGAGGCGCCGATCGAGCGCGTCGCCGGCTGGGACACGCCTTATCCGCACGCGCTGGAGTGGGCCTATTTCCCGGGACCCGAGCGGGTCGCGAAGGCATTCAAGCGCGCGATGGAGGAATGAATGACGACCCCCACGTTGTGCGGCTTCGCCGCTCCACTGCCCCCCAAGGGGGCGCATTCCGCCCTTGGGGCGGCCCGGCGGGAGGAATGATGGGACAACACGTCATCAAGATGCCCGACATCGGCGAAGGCATCGCCGAAGTGGAACTGGTGGCCTGGCACGTGAAGCCGGGCGACACGATCAAGGAAGACCAGGTGCTGGCCGACGTGATGACCGACAAGGCCAACGTCGAGATCCCGTCGCCCGTGCACGGCACGGTGGTCTCGCTGGGCGGCGAGGTCGGGCAGACGCTGGCCGTCGGCTCCGAGCTGATCCGCATCGAAGTGGCCGAGACGGCCGACGCGCCGCGCCGCGCGGTCGAGCGCGCGACCGCGGCGCAGGTGATGGCGCCGGTCGTGGCCGAGCCGGCGATGCGGCAGGCACCGCCCGAGCCGCCGCCCGCGCGGCCGGCGCCGCAGCGCGAGCGATCCACGGGCGGCTCGGCCGGCGACGGCGAGCGGCCGATCGCCTCGCCCTCGGTGCGCCGGCGCGCATGGGAACTCGAGGTCGACCTGCACGAGGTGCGCGGCACCGGCCCGGGCGGACGCATCATGCACGGCGACCTGGAAGTGCATGCCGCCAAGCTGGGGGCTCGGCCGAGGCGCCCGAGTGCCGCGCAGGCCGTCGCGGCACCGGCCGCGCCGCTGCCGCCCACCGGCGTGGAGCGCCACGACGAGCAGGCGATCCCGGTGATCGGCGTGCGCCGCAAGATCGCGCAGAAGATGCAGGAGTCGAAGCGCCGCATCCCGCATTTCACCTACGTCGAGGAGATCGACGTGACCGAGGTGGAGGCGCTGCGCGCGCGCCTGAACGCGAAGTGGGAACAAAGCCGCGGCAAGCTCACCTTGCTGCCCTTCATCGTGCGCGCGGTGGTGCTGGCGGTGGCCGAGTTCCCGCAGGTCAACGCCCGCTTCGACGACGAGGCCGGCGTGGTGACGCGCCACGGTGCCGTGCACATGGGCATCGCCACGCAGACCGACTCGGGCCTGATGGTGCCGGTGCTGCGCCACGCCGAGGCGCGCGACCTGTGGACCAGCGGCAGCGAGATCGCGCGCCTGGCCGACGCGGCGCGCGCGGGGCGCGTCACGCGCGACGAGCTCACCGGCTCGACCATCACGGTCACCAGCCTGGGCGCGCTCGGCGGCATCGTCTCCACGCCGGTGATCAACCATCCGGAGGTGGCGATCGTGGGCGTCAACCGCATCGTCGAGCGCCCGACCTTCGTCAAGGGCACGGTGGTGCAGCGCCTGGCGATGAACCTGTCATCGTCGTTCGATCACCGCGTGGTCGACGGCGTCGACGCGGCGAAGTTCGTGCAGGTGATCCGCGGCTACCTGGAGGCGCCGGCCACCCTCTTCGTCGGATGACCGGTCAGTGCAGCAGCTTGGCGAACTCGCTGAGCGCGTAGCCGCTGGCCACCAGCAGCGCCACGCACACCGCGAGCGCCATCTTGGCGCCGAAGCCGTGGCCGGTGCGACGGCGCGCGGCGCGCGCGCTCAGGTCCCGCGGCACGTGGTAGCCCGACAGGGCGGTGTAGCCGGACGAGGGCATGAACTCGCTGGGCCGTTCGTCGGCGGGTTCCTCGTCCCAGCCGAACACATGGGTGTGTGGACGCATGTGCCGATTGTTCGGCGATGCCGCCGGCGCCACCAGCCCGCGATTGAGGGCACGCATTCGCGGGTATGGCGGTGAATGGGCGTGCACGGGCGTGCGCTGAGCGCGCGTTCTGCAGCCCGCATTGTGCGAAGCCGCAGCAGCGTCGCGACGCCTGGCGGGCCGGCGCCGCCCCGCCCATGGCCGCGCGCGACGCGCAGCGCGCACAAGTCCGCGTGATCGGTGCGAGCCGCGATGCGCGCTTCGCGCTGATCGCCCGATTGCATATGCCGCGCGAACGACAGCTTTGACCGCGGGTTTGCCCACACTGTGGGACTACGTAGTGGCAAACGACTCTTCGCTCGCGCGCAGGCGGTTGATAGATTGCCCTCCGCTCGACATCGAACGGCGGGTCATCCAGCAGTGCAGCGGACCATGAACACACCGATGCCTCCAGGGACCTTCGCCGTCCCCCGCCCGGCTTCGCCACCGGGTCTTCCATCGTTGGCTTTGGAGACATCCTTGAACCTGAAAATGAAACTGTCGGCGGTCGCACTCGCTTGGACCGCGCTGGGCGCTTTCGCGGCCGAGCCGATCAAGATCGGCGTGTCGGGCCCCTTCACCGGCGGCTCCTCCTCGATGGGGGTGAGCATGCGTGACGGCGTGCGCCTCGCGGCCGAAGAGATCAACAAGGCCGGCGGCGTGCTCGGCCGCCAGATCCTTCTGGTCGAGCGCGACGACGAGGCCAAGAACGAGCGCGGCGTGCAGATCGCGCAGGAGCTGATCAACAAGGAGAAGGTGGCCGCCACGGTGGGCTTCATCAACACCGGCGTGGCCCTGGCCTCGCAGCGCTTCTACCAGGAAGCGAAGATTCCGGTGATGAACAACGTCGCCACCGGCTCGCTGGTGACGCACCAGTTCGACGACCAGCCCGAGAACTACATCTTCCGCAACGCCGCGCACGACAGCATCCAGGCGCCGATGATCGTCGAGGAGGCGATCACCCGCCGCGGCTTCAAGAAGGTCGCGATCCTCGCCGACTCCACCAACTACGGCCAGCTCGGCCGCGAAGACCTGGAGAAGGCGCTGGCGCTCAAGGGCGTGAAGCCGGTGGCGGTCGAGAAGTTCAACATCAAGGACGTCGACATGACGGCCCAGCTGCTCAAGGCCAAGCAGGCCGGCGCCGAGGCCATCCTCACCTACGGCATCGGCCCCGAACTGGCGCAGATCGCCAACGGCATGACCAAGCTCGGCTGGAAGGTGCCCATGGTGGGCAGTTGGACGCTGTCGATGGCCAACTTCATCGACAACGCCGGGCCCGGCGGCGAAGGCGCGCGCATGCCGCAGACCTTCATCCAGCAGGCCACCACGCCCAAGCGCAGCGCCTTCATCGGCAACTACCTGAAGACCTTCAAGCCGAAGAACGACCGCATCGACTCGCCGGTGTCCGCCGCGCAGGGCTACGACTCGGTGTACCTGCTGGCCGCCGCCATCAAGCAGGCCGGCAGCACCGAGGGCCCGAAGGTCAAGGCCGCGCTGGAAGACCTGAAGTCGCCGGTCGACGGCGTGGTCACCAGCTACAGCCGGCCGTTCTCGAAGACCGACCACGAGGCCATCACCGCCAACATCCCGGTGTTCGGCGAAGTGAAGTCGCAGCGCGTCGTCTATGCGTACGCCGACGACATGAAGAAGGCTTCCGAAGTCCGCCTCAAGGACGTCAACGCCAAGGGCGCGCTCGCGCCGGTGAAGAAGTAAGCCGACGGCGACGCGGCCGCGGGCGAGTCGCCCGCGGCCGCGCCATCGCGGACCACGACAAGGCGCCCCGCTGCGGGGCATCGACCGTCCATGCAAATCCTGACTCAACTCGTGTTCAGCGGCATCGCCCTGGGCATGATCTACGCGGTCATCGCGTTCGGCTACCAGCTCACCTTCGCGACCTCCGACACGCTCAACTTCGGCCAGGGCGAGGCCCTGATGCTGGGTGCGCTGGCCGGCCTCACGCTGGTCGGCTGGGGCGTCAACTACTGGCTGATGATCCCGCTGGTGTGCGTGTTCGGCGCGCTGCAGGGCGCCTTCGTCGAGCGCATCGGCGTGCGCCCGGCCATCAAGATCAAGAGCGAATTCGGCTGGATCATGTCCACCATCGCGCTGGGCATCATCTTCAAGAACGTGGCCGAGAACGTGTGGGGCCGCGACGACCTGAAGTTCCCCTCGCCGCTGCCGGAATCGCCGCTGGTGTTCCTGGGCGCCAACGTGCTGCCCATGGAACTGCTGGTCATCGTCGGGGCGCTGCTCATGATGGCCGGGGTGGAGGTGTTCAACCGCCGCTCGATCTACGGCAAGGCGGTCGTCGCCACCTTCAACGACCGCGACGCCGCCAAGCTGATGGGCATCGACACCGGCCTCGTGATCACCTTCTCGTATGCGCTGTCGTCGCTCACGGCCGCCTTCGCCGGCGTGCTGATCGCGCCGCTGACGCTGACCGGCGCGACCATGGGCGCGGTGCTCGGGCTGAAGGCCTTCGCGGTGGCGATCATCGGCGGGCTGACCAGCGGCATGGGCATCGTGGTGGGCGGCATCATCCTCGGCGTCGCGGAGACGACCACCGGCTTCTACCTGTCCACGGGCTACAAGGACGTGCCGGGCCTGGTGCTGCTGCTCGTCGTTCTCGCCTGGAAACCCGCCGGCCTGTTCGGCAAGACGGCCATCAAGAAAGTCTGAGCATGAAGCGCTCCCCTCTCGCGCTGGCCGGACTCGGCCTCGCCGTCCTCGCGGCCTTCCCGCTGCTGGTGGGCAACCCGTATTACATCCACCTGCTCGAGACCATCATGATCTACGCGATCGTGCTGTTCGGGCTGGACATCGTGGTCGGCTACACCGGCCAGGTCTCGCTGGGCCATGCCGGCCTGTTCGGGATCGGTGCCTACACGGCCGGCGTGCTGGTGCTCAAGCTGGCCGCGCCGCTGTGGGTCACCCTGCCCGCGGCGATCGCGGTCAGCGCCGTCTTCGGCGCCTTGCTCGCGCTGCCCGCGCTGCGGGTGAGCGGGCCGTACCTGGCGATGGTGACGCTCGCCTTCGGCACCATCATCCAGATCCTCATCAACGAGATGACCTTCCTCACCGAGGGCCCGCTGGGCATCAAGATCGCCAAGCCGGCGCTGGCCGGCCACCGGCTCGACGAGCGCGAGTTCTTCTGGGTCGTGGCGGTGGTGCTGGTGGCCTCGCTGCTGGTGGTGCACCGCATCCTGCGCTCGCAGCTCGGCCGCGCCTTCGAGGCCCTGCGCGGCAGCCCGGTCGCTTCCGACTGCATGGGCGTCTCGGTCTACCGCTACAAGGTCTACGCCTTCGTCATCAGCGCGGGCCTGGCCGGTCTGGCCGGCGCGCTGTACGGCTACTCCGAGCAGTACATCTCGCCCAACACCTACAACTTCGAGCTGACGGTGCTGTTCCTGCTCGCCATCATCATGGGCGGGCGCAAGACCCGCAGCGGCGCGCTGCTGGGCGCGGCCATCATCGTGATGCTGCCCAAGCTGCTCGACGACATCGAGCTGTTCCGCTGGGTGTCGTGCGGCATCGCGGTACTGGTGGCCGCCGGCAGTGCGCTCGCCTGGTCGCGCGCTCGCGCGACGTGGCGCCAGGTCGCGGTGCCCGTCGCCGGCAGCGCCGCGCTGGCCGCGGTGTCCTTCGTGCTGACGACCATGACCGACTGGCGCCTGTCGATCTTCGGGCTCATCACGCTGTTCGTCGTGTACTACCTGCAGGACGGCATCGTGGGCTTCGTGCGCGGCGCGCTGAACCTGCCGAACCACGGCCGCACCGATGCAGAGCTCGCCGGTCGGCTGCCCCCGGTGGCCGACGCCCTCGACATCGCCGGCGAGGCGCCCGAGGAAATGCTCGCCGCACGCGGCGTGCTCATGCAGTTCGGCGGCCTGAAGGCGCTCAACGAGGTCGACCTGCTGGTGCGCCGCGGCACCATCCACGGCCTGATCGGACCCAACGGCTCGGGCAAGAGCACGATGATGAACGTGCTGACCGGCATCTACGTGCCCACCGCCGGCAGCATCGCGTTCAAGCAGCAGCCGATCGTCGGACGCACGTCTTCCGACATCGCGCTCGCGGGCATTGCGCGAACCTTCCAGAACGTGCAGCTGTTCGGCGAGATGACGGCGCTGCAGAACGTGCTGGTGGGCCTGCATCACAGCTTCACGAGCCGGCTGCTGGACGTGGCCCTGCACACGCCGCGCTATCGGCGCGAGGACGCCGCGCAGACAGCGCGCGCCCATGCGCTGCTGCGTTTCGTCGGGCTCGACAGCCTGGCCGGCGAGGAAGCGCGCAACCTGCCCTACGGCAAGCAGCGCCTGCTGGAGATCGCCCGCGCACTCGCGCTCAGCCCGCAGCTGCTGCTGCTGGACGAGCCCGCGGCCGGCCTCACCGCGCCCGACATCAAGGAGCTGGTCGCGATCATCCAGAAGATCCGCGAGCACGGCATCACGGTGATCCTGATCGAGCACCACATGGACGTGGTGATGTCGATCTGCGACACGGTCACCGTGCTCGACTTCGGCCAGAAGATCGCCGAGGGCCGGCCCGCCGAGGTGCAGGCCGATCCCAAGGTGATCGAGGCCTATCTCGGCGGCGAGGCCGAGACCGCCGCCGCGGCCTGAACGCCACGGCAGGAGCACACACCATGCTTTCGATCACCAAGCTCCACGCCGGCTACGGCAAGGTCGAGGTGCTGCACGGCATCTCGCTGGAAGTCCCCAAGGGGCAGGTCGTCACGCTCATCGGCAGCAACGGCGCCGGCAAGACGACGACCATGCGCGCCATCAGCGGCATGATCGCGCCGCGCGAAGGCCGCGTGATGCTGGCCGGCCAGGACGTGACCGGCCGCGAGTCGCACCGCATCGCGCGCCAGGGCCTGGCGCACTCGCCCGAAGGGCGCCGCGTCTTCGGCACCATGAGCGTGACCGACAACCTGCTCCTGGGCGCCTTCGGGCGCTTCACCGGCGCGCGCCCCAAGGGCGACATCGCGGCGGACCTGGAGCGCACGATGCACTACTTTCCGCGCCTCAAGGAGCGGCGCACGCAGCTGGCCGGCACGCTCTCCGGCGGCGAGCAGCAGATGCTCGCGATGGCGCGCGCGATGATGATGAACCCGCAGGTGGTGCTGCTCGACGAGCCGTCGATGGGCCTCGCGCCCATCCTCGTGGACGAGGTGTTTCGCATCATCGCGCGGCTGCGCGCCGAAGGGGTCACGATGCTGCTGGTCGAGCAGTTCGCCGCGGCCGCGCTCAATGTCGCCGACTACGGCTACGTGCTCGAGAACGGCCGCATCGCGGTGCACGGCCGCGCCGACAAGCTGCGCAACGATCCTGCCGTGCGTGCGGCCTACCTGGGCGGCGGCCACTGAGGCCCGAGCGCGCTTGCGGCGCGCTCAGGGGGACGTGCGAATGCCCTCCACCGCGATCAGCAGGTGCACCTGGTCGCCGACGAAGGGCAGGCCGAAGGTGCTGCCGAAATCGCTGCGCAGGATCTGCGCCTCGAAGTCGCCGCCGCAGACCTGGCGCTGCAGCAACGCGTCCTGGCGGCAGCCGAAGCGGCTGGGATGCAGCGACAAGGGGCGCGACACGCCGCGCAGCGTGAACTCGCCGCGCAGTTCTTCCGGCCGGTCGCCGGCGAAGTGCAGCTGGCGCGTCACGAAGTAGGCCGTCGGGTGCTCCTCGGTGGCCAGGAAGCTGGCGCCGCGCAGGATCGCGTCGAGCGCGGGCACGCCGCTGGAGACCGAGGCGGTGTCGATGCTGATCGAGACCTCGCCGCGACCGGCTTGGCGGTCGATGACGATGCTGCCTCTGGCGCGATCGAAACGTCCGCGCTGCGTCGAGGTGCCGAAGTGGCGCACCTCCCAGTACACCTTGGTGTGCGCCGCGTCGACGACATAGGTGACCGGCTGCCCCCAGGCCGGCGCCGCCAGCAGCGGGGCGAGCCAGGCGGCGAGCGCAGCCAACCTCATGGCGCTCGTCCTCGCGCCTACTGCTTGATCGCCTCCACCTGGATCAGCAGGTGGATGGTGTCGGGCAGGCCGAAGTTGAGCCCGTAGCCCATGCCCCACTGGCTGCGCGCGATGGTGGTCTCGAAGTCGCCGCCGCAGACCTCGCGCTTGAGCAGCGGGTTGATGTAGCAGTTGAAGCGCTGCGCCTTCAGGCTCACCGGCAGCGTCTTGCCCAGCAGCGTGAGCGTGCCGTTGACCGCGCTCACCTTGTCGCCCTCGAACTCGAACTTGTCGCCCGAGAACTTCACGCTGGGCGACTCCGCCGCATTGAAGAAGTCCTTGCTCTTGAGGTGCGTGTCGAGCGCCGGCACGCCGGTGCTCACCGAGTTGGCGTCGAAGCTGATCTCGGCCTTGCCCGTCTTGGCCTGGCGGTCGATCTGCACCTGCCCCTCCTTGCGGTCGAAGCGGCCGCGCAGGGTGGAGGTGTTGAAGTGCATCGCCTCGAAGGTGACGGCGGTGTGCGACGGATCGATGGCGTAGGTGGCGGTCTGTGCTTGGGCGATGCCGGCGGCGGCCAGTGCGGCCAGGGCGACGAGGGTCTTGTGGTTCATGGTTCTCGGGAGTGCAACGAAGGGAGGGAGGGGAATGGGGCGGCCCGCGGCGGCGCGGCGAGGCGTATTCACAGGGCCGGGACGCCGGCCAGCGCCAGCTTGAACTTGACCTGGACATCGTTGGCGACCATCGACGTGTCCTTCCAGTCGCCGTCGCCGACCTTGAAGTCCAGGCGCTTGAGCACGAAGCTGCCGCTCGCGGTGGTGGTCGCGCCGGCCTGCACCAGCGTGACGGGCACGACGATGTCGCGGCTCACGCCCTTGAGGCTCAACTTGCCGGCGACCTCGTATTTGCCAGCGCCGCGCGGCTGCACGGCGGTGGACTGGAAGCTGGCCTGCGGGAATTGCCGGGTGGCGAAC
>DATFAY010000543.1:0-3267 GCA_035254085.1 Piscinibacter sp. | reverse complement strand
ATCAACGAGGCGGCCGATGCGGTGCACCAGGGCGTGTGCGACGAAGCCGGCGCCGACCTCGCGATGAAGCTGGGCACCGGCTGGCCGCTCGGTCCGTTCGAGTGGCTGCGCTGGATCGGCGTCGAGCAGGTCGTCGCGGTGCTCGACCACCTGCACGAGGCCACCCGCAGCGAGCGCTACCGGGTCAGCCCTTGGCTGCAGCAGCGCTGCTGGGCCGACCGGCTGGAGCGCCGCGCCGACCTCGAAGGCTGAGCGGGTGCTTCACACGCCGAAGGCCAGCGCGGCCGGCGGCAAGGCGCGGCCGAGCGCACCCGTGAGGGCCGTCCAGTGCATGGTCTCGTCCGCCGCCAGGCGAGCCGCCACCTTGGCCAGCGCGCTGTCGCTGAACGAGGGGATCACGCCCAGGTAGGCGTTGGTCGCGCCGAGCTCCAGCCGCGCGGCCAGGTCCAGCACGTCCGCCTGGCTCTTCAGCCCGTCCGCATGCAGCGCCTTGGCGTAGTCGGCGAGCGGCCTCTCGGGCACCGGCCGCCCGCCCAGCTTCTCGATCGTCGCGACCAGCGCCTGGCGGTGCGCCTTGTGATGCGACTGGAACAGCACGGCCACGTCGAGCACTGGCTTTTGCAGCAGGCCGCTGGCGGCGCCCAGTTGATAGGCGTTGATCGCCTCGTGCTCGAGCGCGAGCGCGACGTTGAGGATGCCGACGTCCTTGGCGGAGTCGGCGGCCACGGCGCGCGCCAGCCGCGGCGTGCCGCCGAGCAGCGCGATCGCGCCGGCGGACAGCGTGAGGCCGCTGGCGCCCAGGAAGCCGCGGCGGCCGCGGGCGAGGGCGAGCGAAGGGGTGGAAGTCGACGACATGGTGTTCTCCATCGGGTTGAAGGGGCGATGCGCGGCCGATGCCGCACAGGCCGTCGATACGCAGCCGGCGCACGACTGGATGCAAGCGCGACGCCTGACATCGCGCAAGGCCGCGACTTGACTTCGCGGCGCCGCCACGCACAAGCTTGAAGCCTCGTCGGGGCCGGCCTGTCGCCAGGCGGCAGCGATCCCCGCGAGCGAGAGCGGAGGCTGAACGATGAAGATCCTGCTGCCCGTCGACGGCTCGCCGCTGTCGCTCGAAGCGGTGCACCACGCGATCCGGCTGGTGCGCGACGGCCTGAAGGCGAGCTTCGTGCTGGCCAACGTGCAGGAGCCCAGCTCGCTCTACGAAATGATGGTGGTGCACGACCCCGACGCGCTGCAGCGCGTGGCGCTGGAAGCCGGCCAGCACCAGGTCGCCGAGGCCGCACGCCTGCTCGACGAGGCGGGCATCGAGCACGAGGTCGAAATCGCCTCGGGCGAGCCGGCGCACATGCTGATCGACATCGCCGAGAACTTCCAGTGCGACGCGATGATCATGGGCGCGCACGGCGAGGGCCGCAGCAATGCCGCGCTGGGCACGGTGGCGCAAGCCGTGCTGCGCCATTCGCCGATCGCCGTGATGATCGTGCGCCCGCAGGAGACGGCGCAGCCCGAGGCCGGCGTCGAGGGCAGCGAGTCCGACCTCAGCGCGACATGAGCACCCACGCGATGCAGGCGCCGGCGAAATACCTGGTCGTGATCGACGCCGCCGGCGAGATGCTCGCCCGCATGTTCGACGCCCAGCGCAAGCTCATCGCCGACTTCGACGCGTCTTCGTCGGAAGTCGCGGTCATGACGCAAGGCCTCGTGCCGCAACGCGGCGCGGATGATCCCGCGTGGGACGCCGCGCTCGGCGGGCACAGCGCCAGCGAGCGCGCGCAGGCCGAGGTCTACCTGCTCGACGTGTGAGCTAACCCCAGACTTCGCGCGCCACCTCCACCACCAGGCGCAGCTTGGCGCGCTGGGCTTCGACCGCGATGTCGTTGCCGTGCACGGTGCTGGAGAAGCCGCATTGCGGCGACAGGCACAGCTGCTCCAGCGGCACGTACCTGGCGGCCTCGTCGATGCGGCGCTTGAGATCGTCCTTGTTCTCCAGCTGGCCGAGCTTGGTGGTGACCAGGCCGAGCACCACGATCTTGCCTTTGGGCAGGAAGCGCAAGGGCCGGAAGTCACCGCTGCGCTGGTCGTCGTACTCGAGGAAGTAGGCGTCGACCTTCATCTCCTGCAGCAAGGCTTCGGCGACCGGCTCGTAGCCGCCCTCGGCGGCCCAGTGGCTCTTGAAGTTGCCGCGGCACAGGTGCACGGCGAGCGTCATGCCGGCGGGCTTTTGCGCCACCACGCGGTTGATGAAGCCCGCATAGCGGTGCGGCAACTCGTTGGGGTCGTCCCCGCGCGCGCGGGCTCCTTCGCGCATGTGCTCGTCGCACAGGTACGCGAGGTTGGTGTCGTCCATCTGCACGTACGTCGAGCCGGCGGCCGCCAGCGAGCGCAGCTCGTCGCCGTAGGCGTCGGCCACGTCCTGGTAGAACGGCTCGAGCTCGGGATAGGCCTCGCGGCTGATGCCGGCGCGCCCGCCACGAAAGTGCAGCATGGTCGGCGACGGGATCGAGACCTTGGGCGTGCTGCCCGGCGACAGCTGGCTCTTCAGGTATTCGAAGTCGGCGCGCTGGATGTCCTTCACGTGGCGCACCTTGTCGACCACGCGCATCACCGGCGGGGCGAGCTCCTCGGTACCGTCGGGCTTGCGCACGGTCACCGGCACGTCGGTCTTCACGCCGCCGAGCTGGTCGAGGAAGTCGATGTGGAAGTAGGTGCGGCGGAACTCGCCGTCGGTGATGCTCGCGAGGCCGCAGTCTTCCTGGAACTTCACGATCTCGGTGATCGCCCGGTCCTCGACCCGGCGCAACTGCTCGGCGCTGATCTCGCCCTTTTGGCGCTGCTCGCGCGCCTCGAGCAGGTACCTGGGGCGCAGGAAGCTGCCGACGTGGTCGGCGCGGAACGGGGGCGTGGTGCGGGCGGTCATACGGTGCTCCGGTCGATATTCGCGAACAGATTTGCATACAGCGTGCGCGAAAGTGATCCGTGTAAACCCTTGGAATGAGCAAAGCCGCTGGGAGGATCGCTTATCGTTGTATACAGTGCGTATGCAAAGGAGTTCGCGATGAAGAGCTTTCCGCTGAATGCCTGGTATGCCGCCGCCTGGGACGTCGAGGTCAAGGCCGCCATGCTGGCGCGCACGGTGTGCGGCCAGAAGATGGTGCTCTTTCGGCGGCGCGACGGCTCGGTGGCGGCATTGGAAGATGCCTGCTGGCACCGGCTGCTGCCGCTGTCGATGGGCCGGCTGCACGACGACCAGATCACCTGCGGCTA
>DATFAY010000542.1:0-7602 GCA_035254085.1 Piscinibacter sp. | reverse complement strand
AGCGCGAGGAGTTCGCCAAGGAGATGGAGTGCAACTTCGCCATCACCGTGCCGGGCGTCTCGCGCTTTCGCGTGAACGTCTACGTGCAGCAGCAGTGCGTGAGCATGGTGATCCGCACCATCGCCTCGGAGATTCCGAGCTTCGAGAAGCTCAAGCTGCCCGAGGTGCTGAAGGACGTGGTGATGAGCAAGCGCGGGCTGGTGCTGGTCGTGGGCGCCACCGGCTCCGGCAAGTCGACCTCGCTGGCGGCGATGATCGATCACCGCAACCGAAATTCGGCCGGCCACATCATCACGGTGGAAGACCCGGTCGAGTATGTGCACCCATCGCAGAAGTCGCTGGTGACGCACCGCGAGGTGGGCGTGGACACGAAGTCGTGGCATCACGCGCTGAAGAACACGCTGCGCCAGGCGCCTGACGTGATCCTGATCGGTGAGATCCGCGATGCCGAGACGATGGAGCATGCGATCGCCTTTGCCGAGACCGGCCACCTGTGCCTGGGCACGCTGCACGCCAACAGCGCCAGCCAGACCATCGAGCGCATCATCAACTTCTTCCCCGAGGAGCGGCGCACGCAGCTGCTGATGGACTTGTCGGCCAACCTGCGCGCCATCGTCTCGCAGCGCCTGGTGCGGCGCGAGGACGGCAACGGCCGCTCGGCCGCCATCGAGATCCTCTTGAACACGCCCACGATCGCCGAGCGCATCTTCCAGGGCCAGTTCCACGAGATCAAGGCGATCATGGACAAGTCGCGCGAGCTGGGCATGCGCACCTTCGACTGGGCGCTGTTCGAGCTCTACAACGAGGGCGTGATCAGCTTCGAGGAAGCCATCCGCAACGCCGACTCCGCCAACGAGCTGCGCCTGAACATCAAGCTCAAGAGCAAGCGCGGCGAGCCGCCGCCCTCGGGCTTCATGTCGCTGACCATCGACCAGGGTCCGACGCCCGAGGAGCTGGCCGAGCAGCGCCACCAGGAAATGCTCAGGCAGCAGGAGACGCGCCGCCGCTTCGAGGAAGAAGAGCTGGCGCGCCTGCGCGCGAAGAAGCGGCTGGCCGAAGAGGCCGCCGCCAACAAGGGGCGCTGAGCCGGGCCGTGCCCGGCGCGCGGCGCCCGCGCGCGTCAGCCGCGGTCGGAACGCGCGGCGCGGCGCTTGGTGGCGGGCGTCTTGTTGTCGCTGCTGCTCGTGCCCATCGTGTCGCTGCTCGTGGTGCCGGAGGTGCTCGAGGCGCCGGTGTTGCCATAGCTGCTGCCGGTCGTGTCGGTGCTCGAGCTGCTGCTCGTCGTGCCGGCCCTCGAGGTGCCATAGCTCGGCGACGTGGCCGTGCTGCTGCTGCTCGAGTCGCTCGGCGTGCTGCTGGAGCTGCTGTAGCTCGGGCTGGTGGTCGTGCCGGTGCTGCTGCTGTAGCTCGGGCTGCTGGTGGTGCCGCTCGTGGTGGCACTGGTCGTGGCGCTCGGGCTGGTGGCGGCCGCCGTCGTGTCGGCCGGCGGCGTGCTGCTCGGCGTCGAGCTGCTCGCGGTGGTGTCGTAGCTCGTGCCGCTCGAGCTTGTGGTCGCGCTCGGCGTGCTCGACATGCTCGAGGTGCTGGACGTGCTCGACATGGTGTCGGCGCTGTGGTGGGCACAGCCGGCCAGCGACAGGGCCGCGGCCACGGCGGCGGCCAGGCTCAAGGGCGTTCTCAGTTCACTCATGGCTCGAATCTCCTGTTGAGGCAACGCATTGGTGGACCGAGCCGAGGTGCGGCCCGGCGCTGGGCCGGGTCCGAACGATCGGCTTGGGTGTCCTGCGAGCAGGCAAACCGGGTGCCGCGCGGCGTGTCAAGGTGCAAGCGCGGTGAGCAGTTGATTGGCTTGCGCCTTGCCGGCGCGGCCGCTCAGCGCAGAGTGAAGTGGAAGCTGGCGCCGCGGTCGACTTCCGCCTCGGCCCAGATGTCGCCGCCGTGGCGGCGCACGATGCGGCGCACCGAGGCGAGGCCGATGCCGGTGCCCTGGAAGTCCGCCGCGCTGTGCAGGCGCTGGAACACGCCGAAGAGGCGGTCGGCGAAGCGCATGTCGAAACCGGCGCCGTTGTCGCGCACGGTGAAGGTGCCGGCGGGCTGCCCGGGGTCGTGGCCGAACCAGATCTGCGGCTGGCGGCACTTTCCGGTGTACTTCCAGGCGTTGCCCAGCAGGTTTTCCAGCACCACGCGCAACAGCGTCGGATCGCCTTGCACCTGCAGGTCGGGCTCGATGACGATGTGCGCCTGCCGATCGGGCGACTGCCGATGCAGGTCATCGGCCACGTAGCGGGCCAGCTGCGACAGGTTCACCGGCTGGCGCGCGATCGGCTGCGTCGACAGCTGCGACAGTGCCAGCAGCGCGTCGATCATGCTGTTCATGCGCGCGGCCGCCCCGAGCACGCGATCGAGATGGTCGTTGCCGATGCGGTCGAGCAGCCGGCCGTAGTCTTCCTTGAGGATCTTGGTGAAGCCCTCGACCACGCGGATCGGCGCGCGCAGGTCGTGCGACACGGTGTAGCTGAAGGACTCTTGCTCGCTGTCCGGCAATTGGACCTCGGCGCGCGCCGGCGCGGGCGCCGGGGCCGGGGCCGGCGCCTGGGCGGGCACCACGGTGCCCGTCACGCGGGCGGTGCCGATGTAGCCGCTGAAGCGGCCCTGCGTGTCGGTGAGGGCGGTGCCGCGCAACTGGCAGTGCACTGTCGTGCCATCGGGCAGTTGCACCTGGACGTCCAGGTCCTCGATCGGCGCGTGGGCCTCGGCCACGCTGCGCAAGGCCGAGTCGCCCTCGCAGCGAAAGCGCGCCCACAGCGGCTGCGGCGCACCCTCGGCCGACCAGGCGCCGGCAGGCGCTCCGCGCGGTGGGCGCCACTGGACGAGCCGGTGGGCGCCGTCGCTGCGCCACTGCCAGACGTCGAGCACGTCGGCCAGTCCTTGCGCCTCGACGCGCGCCGCTTGGAGTCGTGCGGCCAGGCGGCGTTCGCGCCGCAGCGCGACCACGACGACGACCATGACGACGAGGGCCGCCAACGCGGCCAGCCACCAGCCGGCGTCGCTGCCTGGATTCATCTCGACCAGACCCGCCCCGGCCGATGCCGCCGTGGCGCCGGCTGCCAGCCAGGCACCCGTGCGGCGGGCAAAGGAGGGCGACAGGCGTGACATGTAAGCGATTGTAGGAGGCGCGATCCGGCGCGATTCAAGTTCACCGCACGGAGGCCGAAATCGAGAGGGCGTGGCCGGGCGGAGGGTCTGCTCGATCGCGTCGGGCCCGCGCGCATCGGCGTTCGCCGCGGCGGGATGCATTCGATCGTCTCACAGCATGCTGCCTTATCTGTCCCGCGTTTCGCTCTGGCTCGCCGCACTCGCTGCCGGCGCGTCATTGTTCACGTCCGGACGGCAGGGCGCGCTGCTCGCGTCGATCGCCATGGTGGCGCTGATCGGGGCGCTGGTGCTGCGGCGCTTCGAGCTCAAGAGCCGCCTGCCCGCGGTGCCCGACATCGATCACACCCGCCCGCTGGATGAAGCTTCGATGCTGGAGGTCGCCACCGTCCTGAGCGGCTGCATCGCCGACGCGCCTTCCTTGGCCGCGGCGCTGCACGCGCTGCGCGACAAGCTGGTCCACGAGCTGGGCGCCTACGACGTCACGCTGCACGAGCCCGCCGGCACGCCGCCGTCGCGGCTGGTCGTGGCCGATCGCTTTCCGCTCGGCGAGGCGCGGCGTACCGGGCTGGTGGTGGGCAGCGCCGAGGCCGGCTACGCGCTGCCCGTGAGTCGCGGCGACGAGGTCGTCGCCATGCTGGAGTTCACGGGCACCGCCTTGCAGGTCGAGCCGCCCGCGCTCTTGCAACTGCTGGACCTGCTCAAGCCGCAGCTGGACGCGATGGCGCAGCGCGACCCGGCGCCGGCGCCCGGCCCCGGCACGGAGGAGCCCACGGGCCTCTACGCCGAGCTTGCCGAGACCATGGACGACGCCTTCTTCGTCGCCAATCCCGAGCGCAGCCGCTTCGAGTTCCTCGCCGCCGGCGCCTTCGAGACCTACGGCATCAGCCGCGAGCAGTTCGACCAGCGGCACGGCGCGATCCTCGATCACCTGGTCGAAGAAGACCGGCCGCTGCTGCAGGCGCGGCGGGACAAGGAGCGTCGCGGCGAGGCGACCGACATCACCTATCGCATCCGCCATCCGCGCAAGGGCCTGCGCTGGATCCGTGCCCGCTCGCGCACCCGCGTGCTGCCGGATGGCACGCTGCGGGTGTTCGGCCTGGTGTCGGACGTGACGCGCGACCGCGAGCACGAGGTCGAGATGGAGCGTGCGCGCGACCAGGCCGAAGCCGCGAGCCTGGCCAAGAGCCAGTTCATGGCCAACATGAGCCACGAGATCCGCACCCCGATGAACGGCATCCTCGGCATGACCGAACTGCTGCTGGGCACGCCGCTCGACGACCGCCAGCGCCGCTTCGCCAAGGCGGTGTACCGCTCGGGCGAGTCGCTGCTGGAGATCATCAACGACATCCTCGACTTCTCGAACATCGAGGCCGGCAAGCTGGAGCTGGCCTCGATGGATTTCTCGCTGCGCGGCGTGGTGGAGGACACGCTGGAGCTGCTCGCGCCGCGCGCGCACGAGAAGGGGCTGGAGCTCAGCTTTCACGAGGCGAGCGGCCTGCCGGCCGCGGTGCACGGCGATCCGCTGCGCCTGCGCCAGGTGCTCACCAACCTGATCGCCAACGCGATCAAGTTCACCGAGCGCGGCGAAGTGGTGGTCGACGTGCGCGCCGGTACCGCCGAGGCCGACTCCGCGGCGGGCGAGGGCGGCATTTCGCGCCTTCGCTTCACGGTGCGCGACACCGGCATCGGCATCGAGGCTGCGGTGCTGCCGCGGCTGTTCAGCGCCTTCACCCAGGCCAGCGGCGGCATGTCCCGGCGCTATGGCGGCACGGGGCTCGGCCTGGCGATCTCGCGCCAGCTGGTCGAACTGATGGGCGGCACGATCCAGGTCGACAGCCGGCCCGGCGTGGGATCGCAATTCAGCTTCGAGCTTCCCCTCCAGCGCGCCACCAGCGACGCCCCGGGTGACGAGCACGACGGCATGGACTTCGCCAGCCTGCGCGTGCTCGTCGTCGAGGACCATGAGACCAACCGCACGGTGCTGGAGAACATGCTGGGCGCCTGGGGCATGGACGTGACGCTGGCCGAGGACGGCCAGCAGGCGCTGGACATCCTGCGCGGCAAGACGGTGTTCGACAGCCACTACGACCTCGCGCTCGTCGACATGCACATGCCGCGGCTGGACGGCGTGTCCTTCGGCCGCGCGATCAAGGGCGACGGCAGCCATCCGGAACTCAAGATGATCCTGCTGTCGTCGGTGTCCTCGCCCGACGACGTGCGCTCGGCTCAGCTGGCGGGCTTTCATCGCTTCGTCGCCAAGCCGGTGCGCAAGGCCGAGCTGCGCCAGGCCATCGTCGGCGTGTGCGCGCCCCGGCGCGACGGCCTCGCACCCGTGCCGGCCCGGCTGCAGGGCCACGTGCTGGTGGTGGAGGACAATCCGGTCAACCAGGAGGTGATCGGGCAGATGCTGCGCCACCTCGGCCTGCGGGTGCGTGTGGCGGCCGGCGCCCTGCAGGGGCTTCGGGCCTTGTGTGAGGCACACTTCGACCTGGTGCTGATGGACATCCAGATGCCCGGCATGGATGGCGTGGAGGCGCTCGGCTGGTTTCGCCGCGGGACGGGCGGCCGATTCGAGTTCGTCACGCCGAGCCATACTCCGGTGATCGCCGTCACGGCCAACGCGCTGGGCGGCGACCAGGACCGTTTCCTCGCGCTCGGCTTCGATGACTATCTGTCCAAACCGTTTCGCCAAAGCCAGTTGCTTGCCATGCTGACCAAACGCCTGAGCCCGAGAAGCAGCGCCGCGTCGGACGACCGCCCGGTGCCCGGCGGGGACGCGCCGCTGGCCCCCGGCGCCGCGCCCGCGGCGGATGCGGTGCTCGATGCCGCTGCGCTGGAGCGCCTGCGCGAGCTCGACCCCAAGGGCGAGAACCAGTTGCTCGAGCGCGTGGCCAAGGCCTTCGAGACCTCGGCCGGCCGCCTGCTGCCGCAACTGCAGGACGCGCAGCGCGCCGGCGACCATGCCGGGGTGCGGCATGTGGCGCACACGCTGAAATCGTCGTCCGCCAGCATCGGCGCCATGAAGTTGTCGCAGCAATGTGCCGAAATCGAGACGATCATCCGCACGGACCCTGAGCAAAACTTGGACGATCGCGTCGCCGCCTTGTGCGCCGAGGCCGAGATCGTGTTACAAGCCTTGAAGCGGTTGCTGGGGTCTGCCGACAAATGACCATGAACGCTAGCGTTGCGCTGGGCGAAGACGATCCGCTGGGACAGCCGAGGGTGCTCCTCGTCGACGACGACGAGGTGAACCTGCTGCTGACCTCGATCGCCTTGCGCGAGCGCGGCTTTGCGATCACCGAGGCGACCAGCGGCGAACGCGCCATCCAGATCCTGGCCGACTGGCTGCCCGACGTGGTCGTTCTCGACGCCATGATGCCCGGCATGGACGGCTTCCAGACCTGCCGCGAGCTGCGGGCGCTGCCCGGCTTCGAGTCGCTGCCGGTGCTCATGCTCACCGGCCTGGACGACGACGCGTCCATCAACCGGGCCTACGAGGCCGGCGCCACCGACTTCTTCGTCAAGTCCACCCACTGGAGCCTGCTGGCGGGGCGGCTGCGCTACCTGCTGCGCAGCTCGCGCACGCGGCTGGAGCTGGAACGCAGCAAATCCAAGCTCGCGCGCGCGCAGGACCTCGCCCGCATGGGCAGCTTCGACTGGCGGCGCGACCAGGGCAGCCCGACCTTGTCGGTCGAGGGCCTGCGCGTGTTCGGCCACGGGCCGGGCGTCAAGCTCGAGTTCCGCCAGTTGCTGCGCATGCTGCCGCCGGAAGACCGCGCGGGCTTCCTCAACGTGCTGCACGACGTGCTCAACCACAGCTCGGTGCTGGCCACTGACATCCCGGTGACGCTGGCCGACGGCCGCCAGCGCATCATCCACACCGAGGCCGAGCCCGAGTTCAACGAGCACGGCAACCTGGTCGGGTACACCGGCATCGTGCAGGACGTGACCGATCGGCGCATGGCGGAAGACAAGATCCGCCACCTGGCCAACTTCGATGCGCTCACCGGCCTGCCCAATCGGCGCCAGCTCATCTGGCGCACCGAGCGCGCGCTCGAGTACGCGCGCCGGCTCAATCACCAGGTCGGCGTGCTGCTGATCGACCTGGACCGCTTCAAGGTGATCAACGACACCCTGGGCCACGGCGCCGGCGACGAACTGCTGATGGAGGTGGCGCGGCGGCTGCGCTCGTGCGTGCGCCACTCCGACCAGGTGATGGAAAGCTCGCTCGAAGCCATGGGCTCGCGCTCGCACCGCACCCTGGAGGCCGTGGGCCGCTACGGCGGCGACGAATTCGTGGCGCTGCTGCCCGAGGTGGTCGACGAGCGCGACGCCGAACGCGTGGCGGTGCGCATCCTCGACCTGATGCGCGAGCCGATCTTCGTCGGCGGCCAGGAATGCTTCGTCACCGCGAGCGTGGGCATCGCCATGTTCCCGCGCGACGGT
>DATFAY010000541.1:0-2089 GCA_035254085.1 Piscinibacter sp. | reverse complement strand
ACCCTGGAAACAGGCCAATGACGGGACTCGTCTCTACCTCTCAACAAGGAATCCAATCATGAAGAGAAACCTTCAAGTCTTGGCTTCCGCTGTTCTACTGAGTACCGCCAGTTATTCCATGGCGGCGACAGTGAACATCGGCGGCCTCGACGTCAACACCGGGCCGATCTTCTCGGTGGCGTCGATCTACGAGAATGTGGTCACTGCGCCAGGGGATACGCTCGCCGGCTTCGGCGAGATCACGCAGATCAACGGCGTGCCGATCTCCAGCCTGTGCAGCGGCTGCGAGCTGACCTACCAGTTTGGCGGCTACACGGTGACGAGTCTCACTTCCTCGGACATCACGTTCTCCGGCGGCTGGGTCAACTTCTACCTGGGCACCGGCGCGACCAACGACTTCAACCCGTTCGCGAGCGCCAACTCGGCGGCTGACCTGGCGGCAGCCACCAACGGCACCTTGTTCATGACGCTGGCGGGCCATCCGATCGACGCGGCCGGCAACACCTTCTCGGGTCACGGCGCCGACATCGGCACGACCGCGCCGGTGGGCTTCGGCGCAGGCCTGGCGGACGTCGACATGAGCGGCACCGCGAACGGCAACACGGCCGGTGCAGGCGCGATCGCGAATGCGTTCTTCGACACCAACGGCATCACCGCCGCCAACGGTGGACCGGCCGACTTCCAGCTCGGTTCGTCGTTCAGCGCGCAGCTGCTGCCGCACCCGGAAGAATGCCCAAGCGGCATGGAGTGCGTGGCTGGCAGCGCCGACATCCGCGGCGTGGTGGGCGCGGTCCCCGAGCCTCAGACCTATGCGCTGATGCTGGCGGGCCTGGGCGCGATCGGCTTCGTGGCGCGTCGCCGCCGCAGCTGAAGCGACTCGCGCAGAGACTGCAGACAGGGCAGACCCCGGCGAGTGCGCCGGGGTCTTTTTTTGTCAGCTCGACGTCGACTTGCTGCGTCGCGTCGCGTCGCGCTTGGCCGTCGTGCTGCGGCGGCTCCGCCGCGGCGTCGATCCGGCCGGTGCGGTCCGAGTCTGCCCGACGGCCCCTTCCAGCCGATCGGCCAGCCGGTCCAGCCGTGCGCCCACGGAGTCCGGCCCCTGGTGATGCCGGTGCTTCTCGTAGGCGCGATGGAAGAGCGCCATGAAGCGGATCTGCCGGATCACCGTGTCGCGTTCCTTGGGGGTCACGCGCGCGGTCTGCAGCGCGTCTTCGTAGCCGGCGGCCAGTCGTTCGACCGCGGCATCGCTGCCCCGGGCGGGCGCGTCCAGCGAATCGTCGAGCAGGGCCGAGATGAGCTGTGCGTCGGCCACCATCGACGCGTTGTAGCCGGCGGGGTCTTCGGCAAAGGCCGCGTTCGCCGCGGCGGCGCAGCGCAGTGCGTGCGGCAGGTAGGCGTGCCGTTGCTCGGCGTTCGCGGTGAGCGACCACAGGAACAGCCAGTTCAGGGTCTGGTAGGGCTTGAGCTGCGCCGCGCCCAGCGCGCTCGCCATCACCTGGTAGCAGGCCTGGCTATGGGCGATCGCCTCGCGCATGTGCGCGAATTCCGCTGCCTTGCCGTCGCGCAGGTAGGCCCGCGCATGCACCCCGGCCTTGCGCTTCCAGGCGCTGCCCAGCAGCGCGAGACGTTCGCCGCTGCCCATCTCGCCGGGTGCGGCGCCCGCATCGCCCGGCACCTTGCCGCCGGTCAGGCGCACCAGATCCGCAAGGCGGGTGATGCCGCGCGAGACCAGCTTGGCGTCGTCGCGGTCTTCGCCCAGGCGCGACTCCACGTTGCCCAGCCGCTCGATCGCGCGGATGGGCACCTTGCCGTCGCGGTCGGCCGCCGCGATCGCGCGGCCGAAGAGATCGCAGGCGCGGTCGAAGAAGCCCGGTCCGAGGTCGGTGTAGAGCTCGGCGGCGCTGCTGAGGAGATCGGGCCGCGAAGCCCATTCGCTCGGCGCGGCGTCGAACCAGCGCTGCACCTTGTCGGCGATGCGATGCGCCTCGACCGGCGAAACGATCTCGCCGCTGCGCTGCACCGCCTGGCGCTCGAGATCGATGCGGTCGAGCAATTCCTCGGGCGCCACGCTGCCGGCGGCCAGCGCCAC
>DATFAY010000540.1:0-5028 GCA_035254085.1 Piscinibacter sp. | reverse complement strand
TTCTTGATCGCGTCGATCACGGGCTGCTTGCAGTCGAGGCAGCCGATGCCCGCGGTCGTGCAGCCCTGCCAGACCCAATCGCGGGTGGGGGCGTCCGAATAGACCTGGTGGAACTGCCACACCGGGCAGCGCTCGGGGTTGCCGGGGTCGCTGCGGTGCACGCGCGCCGGATCGGTGGGCATGCGCTTGATCTTGCGCTCGACCTCGGCCGGCTCCTCGCGCATGGCGATCGTGTTGCCGTAGCTCTTGCTCATCTTGCCGCCGTCCAGGCCCGGCAGCTTGGCGACCTCGGTGTGCAGCGCCTGCGGCTCGGGCAGCACCGTCTTGCCGGTGCCCTTGAGGTGACCGAGCAGCAACTCGCTGTCCTCGGCGGTGAAGCCGGCGAGGTTGGCGGCAGCCCGCGCGACGATCGCCTCGCCCTTGGCCAGCGCCTCCGGCTTGCCGCTTTCCTGGTGATCGCGGCGCTGCTTCTCGAAGTAGCGGGCGTCGTCCTTCGACAGCTTGGCAAGCGCCGCGGCGACCTTGGTGTCGAAGTCGGCGGCGCGGCCGTACAGGTGGTTGAAGCGGCGCGCCACCTCGCGCGTCAGCTCGACGTGCGAGGCCTGGTCTTCGCCCACAGGCACGTAGGCGGCCTTGTAGATGAGGATGTCGGCTGCCTGCAGCAAGGGATAGCCGAGGAAGCCGTAGGTCGCGAGGTCGCGGTCCTTGAGCTTGTCGATCTGGTCCTTGTAGGTCGGCACGCGCTCCAGCCAGCCCAGCGGCGTGCCCATGGCCAGCAGCGTGAACAGCTCCGCGTGCTCGGGCAGGCGGCTCTGGATGAAGATCGTCGCCTTCTCGGGATCGATGCCGGCGGCCAGCCAGTCGATCACCATGTCGTAGACGTTGCGCTCGATGACCTCGCGGTCCTGGTAGTGGGTGGTGAGCGCGTGCCAGTCGGCCACGAAATAGAAGCACTCGTAGTCGGCCTGCAGGCGCACCCAGTTCTTCAAGGCACCGTGGTAGTGGCCGAGGTGCAGGGCGCCGGTCGGCCGCATGCCGGACAACACACGTTCGTTCTGGCGGGCGCCAGGGGAGACTCGCTGGTTCATCGTGGGACTCGCTGGAGAGGGGCCGATTGTAGGTGGCCGCTACACTTTCGCCGCCATGAAGAACATCGTGATCCTGATCTCCGGCCGCGGCTCCAACATGGAAGCGATCGTGCGGGCCTGCGCCAGCGAAGGCTGGAACGCGCGCGTCGCGGCGGTGGTCAGCAACCGGCCGGACGCCGCGGGGCTGGCCTTCGCGCAGGCGCGCGGCATCGCCACCGCGGTGGTCGACCACAAGGCATTCGCCGAGCGCGACCGCTTCGACGACGAGCTCGCGCGGGTGGTTCAGGCCTTCGCGCCGGACGTGATCGTGCTGGCCGGCTTCATGCGCATCCTCACGCCGGCTTTCGTCAAGCGCTTCGAGGGCCGCATCGTCAACGTCCATCCGTCGCTGCTGCCGGCCTTCACCGGGCTGCATACCCATCGCCGGGCGATCGAGGCGGGGTGCAAGCTGGCGGGCGCCACGGTGCACTTCGTGACCGCCGAGCTCGACCACGGGCCGATCATCATCCAGGCGGTGGTGCCGGTGCTGCCGGGCGACACCGAGGCGACGCTGTCGTCGCGGGTGCTGGCGCGCGAGCACGTCATCTACCCGCGCGCGGTGCGCTGGGTAGTGGAGGGGGCGTTGCGCGAGGAGGCCGGCGTGGTGACGCACACCGGCGGCGAGTCGCAGCTCGTGCTCTGAGACGGCGCGCGGCGCTAGAACAGGCTGGCTGCGATGTTGACCAGGAACGCCAGGATGGCCGTGTTGAAGACGAAGGACAGCACCGACTGCGCCAGCACCAGTTGCCGCATGCGGGTGGTGGTGATCGCCACGTCGGCGGTCTGCAGCGCGACCGCGATGGTGAACGAGAAGTACGCGAAGTCCGCGTAGCTGGGCCGCGGCTCGGCATCGGTGTCGGGCGGAAAGCGCAGGCCCTGGCCGCGATCGTCGCTGTAATAGACGGTCGCGTAGTTCAGCATGAAGAGCACCGGCATCACCAGCCACGAGCCGGTCACGGTGACCAGGGTGAGCGCGATCTGCGGCGCCGCGTGCGGCGCGCCCGCGGCCCGCGCGGCCTTGGCGGCCGCCAGTTCGAGCACGATCGCGGCCAGGCTCGCCAGCGCCGCGGCGATGACGACCACCGACACCGTGAGCGCGCCCTCCGCGTGCGCCAGCGCCGCCTTGCGCAGCCGGGCGTGATCGGCCCGGAACATCGACATCGCGATCAGCAGGAGGTACAGCCACACGCCCACGTTCCAGCCGACCAGGGTCCGCGTGACGAGGCTCGCCGCCGGATAGCCCGCTCCGGCCGCCGCGCCGACGAGGGCGGCGATGACCATGCGGGGGCGGGCGCGCAGGTGATTGGCCATGGTCGCCAAGGATAATCGCCCGATGCATCCGAATGCGCTTCTCGAGCTCGCCACCGATCTCTTGCACAAGGTCCTGCGCTTCGATGCGCCGGCCGACGGCATCGTCTCCGACTTCTTCCGGCAGCACCGCGCGCTGGGCGCGCGCGAACGCCACACGCTGGCCGAGACGACCTACGACGTGCTGCGCCGGCGCTCGCTCTACCAGCACCTGGCGCAGTCCGGCAAGGGCGAGATGGAGCGGCGCCTGGCCCTCCTCGGCTGGCAGGGCAACGAGGGCTTCCTGCGCGCCGCGTTGAGCGAGCAGGAACAGCAGTGGCTGGAGAAGGTGAAGGCGGTCGACCGCAGCGCCCTGCCCGAGAAGCTGCGCCACAACCTCCCGGAGTGGCTGGCCGAGCCGCTGCAGCGATCGCTTGGGGACGAATTCTGGCCGCTGGTGCAAAGCCTGAACGAGCCGGCCGCGCTCGATCTGCGCGTGAACACCCTCAAGGCCAAGCGCGACGAGGTGCAGGCCGCGCTCGCCGAGGCGAACATCGACGCCCAGCCCACGCCCTATTCACCCTGGGGCCTGCGCGTCCAGGGCAAGCCCGCGCTCAACAAGCTCGAGGTCTTCACCCGCGGCGATGTCGAAGTGCAGGACGAAGGCAGCCAGTTGCTGGCGCTCATCACCGACCCCAAGCGCGGCGAGATGGTGGTCGACTTCTGCGCGGGCGCCGGCGGCAAGACGCTGGCACTGGGCGCGGCCATGCGCAACACCGGGCGGCTGTACGCCTTCGATACCTCCGGCCACCGGCTGGCCGCGCTCAAGCCGCGGCTGGCGCGCAGCGGCCTGTCCAACGTGTACCCGGTGCAGATCGCCCACGAGCGCGACGACCGCATCAAGCGGCTGGCCGGCAAGATCGACCGGGTGCTGGTGGATGCGCCATGCTCGGGCCTGGGCACCCTGCGGCGCAACCCCGACATGAAATGGCGCCAGTCGCCCCAGTCGATCGCCGAACTGAAGGACAAGCAGGCGGCGATCCTCGCCAGCGCGGCGCGGCTCGTGAAGCCGGGCGGGCGGCTCGTCTACGCGACCTGCAGCCTGCTCGAAGAAGAGGACGAGGCCATCGCCCGCGCCTTCACCGAGGCGCATGCGCGCGAGTTCGCGGTGCTGCCTGCACTGCAGGCGCTGGAAAAGGCCCACGTCGGCGCCGCCGGGACGCTGGTTCGTGACGAATTCCTTCGCTTGTGGCCCCACCGTCACGGCACCGACGGATTCTTTGCCGCCGCCTGGGAACGCCGCTGACCGTTCGTTGATCAACGTCAAGGCGCGCGAGCTGCCGGGCCCGAATCCCGGCGTTTTCGAGGGGCATTCTGGACTCGCTCACCTACAATAGGCGGTTACCGTGGACCACGGTTTGAAGGCAAATCAATGAATTTTCTGATGACGGTCTGGGATGGCCTGTTGAACTGGCTGGCCTATGGCCTGGTGGAGACGAGCTGGTGGCAGGTCCTGCTGTTCACGCTGGTCACCACTCACATCACGATCGCGGCAGTCACGATCTTCCTGCACCGCGCCCAGGCGCACCGCGCGCTGGACCTGGGCCCCGTGCCCTCGCATTTCTTCCGCCTCTGGCTGTGGCTGACCACGGGCATGGTGACCAAGGAATGGGTCGCCATCCATCGCAAGCACCACGCCAAGTGCGAGACCGAGGACGACCCGCACAGCCCGCAGACGCGCGGCATCAAGACGGTGCTGCTGACCGGCAGCGAGCTCTATCGCACCGAAGCCAAGAACCAGCAGACGCTGGCCAAGTTCGGCCACGGCACGCCGGACGACTGGCTCGAGCGCAACCTGTACAGCCGCTACACCTGGCAAGGCGTGGGCCTCACGCTGATCGTCGACCTGATGCTGTTCGGCGCCATCGGCCTGGCGGTGTGGGCGGTGCAGATGCTGTGGATCCCGATCACCGCGGCCGGCATCATCAATGGCATCGGCCACTGGTGGGGCTACCGCAACTTCGAGGCGCCGGACGCGTCGACCAACGTGTCGCCCTGGGGCATCATCATCGGCGGCGAAGAACTGCACAACAACCACCACACCTACCCGACCTCGGCCAAGCTCTCGGTCAAGCCCTACGAGTTCGACATCGGCTGGGCCTACATCCGCGGCCTCGAGATGCTCGGCTGGGCCAAGGTCCGCAAGACGCCGCCGATGCTCAAGCTGGGCAAGATCAAGCCGGTGGCCGACTCCAAGACGCTCGAAGCCGTCATCGCCAACCGTTACGAGGTGATGGCCAAGTACGCCAAGCACCTGCGCGGCGCCTGCCGCGCCGAGCTCGAGCGCCTCAAGGCCGAGGGTGCGCAGAACACCGCGAAATGGAAAGAGATGCGCCTGGCCAAGCGCTGGCTGCACCGTGACGAAGACAAGATCCCCCAGGACGTGAGGCCGCAGGTGGCCAACGCCTGCGCTCAGAACGCCGCGCTGGCCAAGCTGGTGGCGATGCGCGAGGAACTGCGCCAGCTCTGGACCCGCACCAACGTGTCGGCCGAGCAGCTGGTGGTCGATCTGCAGGCCTGGTGCAAGAAGGCCGAGGAAAGCGGCATCGCCGCA
>DATFAY010000539.1:0-7683 GCA_035254085.1 Piscinibacter sp. | reverse complement strand
TCGATCTTGTTGACCGCGGTGCCGCCGATGCGCACCGTGCCGCGCTCGCCCAGCAGCGTCACGCTGCCCTCGAGGTTCTTGGGGTAGGTGAGCATGGTGACGTTGATCGAGCCCACGCCGCCGTGGCGCAGGCGCACGCTCATGACGCCGGTGTCCTCGGCCTCGATGTCGCGCGCCAGCGTGGCGGTGTAGGCGTGCACGCTGTCGACCGGGCCGACCAGCCAGTCGAGCAGGTCGACGTAGTGGCTCGCCTGGTTCATGAAGGCGCCGCCGTCGAGGTCCCAGCGGCCGCGCCACTTGGCGGCGTCGTAGTAGCTCTGCGGCCGTGTCCAGAAGACGTTGACCGTGGCCAGGTAGATGCGCCCGAAGCGGCCCTGGTCGATCGCGCGCTTGACCAGTTGCACCGTGGCGTTCAGCCGGTTCTGCTTGACCACGAAGAGCTTCACGCCCGCGTCGCGGCAGGCACGCACCATGGCCTGCCCGTCCTCGAACTTGGTGGCCATGGGCTTCTCGCTGAGCACGTGGCGGCCCGCCTGCGCGCAGGCGATCGCCTGCTGCGAGTGCAGGCCGCTGGGAGTGGCCAGCACCACGATGTCGGCGTCGCTGTGCTCGAGCAGGTCGGCCAGCGAGGCGTGTCCGGCCGCGCCGGTGGCCTGCGTCGCACGCTCGAGCGCCGCGGGGTCGCTGTCGCACACCGCCACCAGTTCGGCACGTTCGCCGTGCTTGGCGATGGCCTCGAAGTGGTTCTTGGAGATGCGCCCGCAGCCAACCAGCGCGAAACGGATCTTGCGGCCGGTGATGGGCCAGGGGGCACGGGCGATCTGGGCGTTCATGGATGGTGGCGGCAGCGCGCCCGATGCAGCGGAAATCGCTTGGGCCGTGCGGGCGGAAAACAGGCAATTTTAGCGGTGGCCCGCCGTGTCCCGCAGGCCCGGCCGGGGCGAGCGCCTAAAATTGCATCAATCCTTCCATCGCGCCCATTCATGTCCGACACCGACGACGACAACCAGCTCATCGCCGAGCGCCGAGAAAAGCTCGCCGCGATCCGCCAGCAAGGCATCGCCTTTCCCAACGACTTCAAGCCCACCCACCAGGCGGCCGACCTGATCCGCAAGCACGGCGCGCAGGCCAACGAAGAGCTCGAGCCGCTGGCGGTGGGCGTCAAGGTCGCCGGCCGGATGATGCTCAAGCGGCTGATGGGCAAGGCGAGCTTCGGCACGCTGCAGGACGGCACCGGGCGCATCCAGCTCTTCGTCACCAAGGACGCGCTGGGCGACGAGCTCTACGACGCCTTCAAGCGCTGGGACCTGGGCGACATCCTCGGCGCCGAGGGCACGCTGTTCAAGACGAAGACCGGCGAGCTGTCGGTGCGGGTGACCGCGCTGCGCCTGCTCACCAAGAGCCTGCGGCCGCTGCCCGACAAGTTCCACGGCATGGCCGACCAGGAGCAGAAGTACCGCCAGCGCTATGTCGACCTCATCACCGACGAGCACGCGCGCTTGCGCTTCGTGGCGCGCAGCAAGGCGGTGAGCTCCATCCGCGCGTTCATGGTCGAGCACGGCTTCCTCGAAGTCGAGACGCCGATGCTGCACCCGATCCCCGGCGGCGCCAACGCCAAGCCCTTCGTCACGTATCACAACGCGCTCGACCAGGACATGTTCCTGCGCATCGCGCCCGAGCTCTACCTGAAGCGGCTGGTGGTCGGCGGCTTCGAGCGGGTGTTCGAGATCAACCGCAATTTCCGCAACGAAGGCATCTCGGTTCGGCACAACCCCGAATTCACGATGATGGAGTTCTATGCGGCGTACTGGAACCACCACGACCTGATGGACTTCACCGAGGGCGTGCTGCGCCACGCGGCGCGCATGGCCACCGGCTCCGCGGTGCTCAGCTACGGCGGCAAGCCGGTCGACCTGGACCAGCCCTTCGCGCGGCTGTCGGTACGCGACTCGCTGGTGGTGCACGCCGGCCTCACGCAAGCCGAGGCGGGCGACGCCAAGGTGCTGCGCGACAAGCTCAAGCACCTCGGCGAGGAAGCCCCGGCGCACTGGAACCTGCCCGAGCTGCAGTTCGGGCTGTTCGAGGCCGCGGTCGAGGAAAAGCTCTGGCAGCCGACCTTCATCATCGACTACCCGGTGGAGGTCTCGCCGCTGGCGCGTGCCTCCGACACCGACCCCTCGGTCACCGAGCGCTTCGAGCTGTTCATCACCGGCCGCGAATACGCCAACGGCTTCTCCGAGCTGAACGATGCCGAGGACCAGGCGCGGCGCTTCCAGGCACAAGCCACCGCCAAGGAAGCGGGCGACGAGGAGGCGATGTACTACGACGCCGACTTCATCCGCGCGCTCGAATACGGCATGCCGCCCACCGGCGGCTGCGGCATCGGCATCGACCGGCTCATCATGCTGCTCACCGACAGCCCGAGCATCCGCGACGTGATCCTCTTCCCGTCGCTGCGCAAGGAAGGCTGAGCGCCGTGCGCCGCGCACGGCTGGCGACGCTCGAGACGATCGAGGCCGCCGTGTGGGACGAACTCGCCGGCTGCATCGCCGACAAATCGCATCCCTGGCGCACGCCGGTGCTGGCCACCGTGGACGGCCACGGCGCGCACGCGCGCGCCGACGCGCGCACCGTGGTGTTGCGCGAGCTGGACGCCGCCCGCCGCGAGCTGCGCCTGTACGGCGATGCCCGCGCCGCCAAGGTGGATCAGCTGCGCGCCGCCCCGCACGGCACGCTGGTGATGTGGTCGCCGGCGCTGGGCTGGCAGCTGCGCTGCCGCGTCATCCTGAGCATCCAGACCGAAGGGCCCGAGGTCGCTGCACGCTGGGCGCGGCTGGCCCGCACGCCGGCTGCGCAGGATTACCTGTCGCCCTTGCCTCCCGGCGCCCGGCTCGACACCATCCCCGCCGAGCCGCTCGCGCGCGAGCACTTTGCAGTCGTCACCGCCCGTGTCACCATGATCGACTGGCTGGAGCTGCATGCCGATGGGCATCGCCGGGCCTCCTTCTCGGCGGGGCGAGCACACTGGCTGCAGCCTTAGCCACGACTGCCCGCTGCGGGCACGGCGTTTGCCGCTTGTTGCGGTTCGGGGAACGACGTTTGCCCCGCCCGTTGTCAGGAGCTGCATGCCCATGAAGATCGCCCAGATTGCCCCGCTGATCGAAAGCGTTCCGCCGCGTGCCTATGGCGGCACCGAGCGCGTCGTGTCCTACCTCACCGAAGCGCTGGTGGCGATGGGCCACGACGTGACGCTGTATGCCAGCGGCGACTCCGTGACGCAGGCGCGGCTGGTGCCGATCGTCGAGCGCGCGGTGCGCCTGGACCCGGCCCGGCCCGACTGGCTGGCCTGGACCACGCTCATGATCGACCAGGTGGTGGAGTCCGCCAGCCGCTTCGACGTGCTGCACTTCCACATCGACTACCTGCACTTTCCGCTGATGCGCCGCTGCAAGACGCCGGCCGTCACCACCTTGCACGGGCGGCAGGACCTGCCGGACCTGGACCCGATGTACCGGCACTTCAGCGAGCAGCCGGTGGTGTCGATCTCCGACAGCCAGCGCGAGCCGCTGCCGTGGGCCAACTGGTGCGCGACCGTGCACCACGGCCTGCCGGTCGACCTGTACAGCTTCCATCCGGTGCCCGAGGATTACTTCGCCTTCGTGGGCCGGCTGTCGCCGGAAAAGCGCGTCGACCGCGCCATCCAGATCGCCATCGGCTGCGGCGTGCCCCTGCGCATCGCGGCCAAGGTGGACGCGGCCGACCGCGCGTACTTCGAGTCGCAGGTGCGCCCGCTGCTGGCGCATCCGCTGGTGGACTACGTCGGCGAGATCGAGGAGCGCGACAAGAACGAGTTCATCGGCAACGCCCGCGCGCTGCTCTTCCCGATCGACTGGCCCGAGCCCTTCGGCCTCGTGATGATCGAGGCCATGGCCTGCGGCACGCCGGTCGTGGGCTATCCCTGCGGCTCGGTGCCCGAGGTGCTGGAGCATGGCGTCACCGGCTACATCGTCAACGACCAGCAGCAGGCGATCGCCGCGGCACGGCGCATCGACCGCATCGACCGCCGCCGCTGCCGCCAGGCGTTCGAGCAGCGCTTCACCGCCACCGTGATGGCCGAGCGCTACCTCGAGGTCTATCGGCGCCTCATGCAGCCCACGGTCGCGTCGCGCCAACTGCAGGGAGCCTGACATGGCAGACAAGATCCAGATCGGCAACAAGTGGTATGTCGCCGCCACCTCGGCACGCACCGAGGAGAGCCCGCAGACGCTGAAGAACGACGAGACCTTCGTCATGTTCGACCGCTTCGGCGACGTGCAGGTCCTGGGGCCCGGCGAGCAGGGCCTGTACCACGAGGACACCCGCTACCTGTCCTACCAGGAGTTGCTGATCGACGGCGTGCGCCCGCTGTACCTGGGCTCGACGGTGAAGGAGAACAACAGCCTGCTCATCATCGAGCTGATGAACCCCGACCTCACCCGCAACGGCGCGGTCGAGGTCGGCAAGGGCACGGTGCACATCTTCCGCGCGAAGCTGCTGTGGCAGGGCAGCTGCTACGAGCACATCCGGCTCACCAACCACGGCCGCGAGGCGGTCGACATGACGCTCGCGCTCGCCTTCGAGGCGGACTTCATCGACCTGTTCGAGGTGCGCGGCATGACGCGCGAGCAGCGCGGCGAGCGCCAGCCCGGCAAGGTGCGCGACAGCGAGGTCGAGCTCGGCTACCTCGGCCGCGACAAGCGCCTGCGCCGCACGCTGCTGCGCTTCTCGCCGACGCCGCACGCCTTGAGCGACCAGCAGGCGAGCTTCAGGGTGCACCTGGAACCGGGCGACGAGGAGCACCTGTACTGCACAGTGTCGTGCCTGTGCGAAGGCAGCCGCAGCGCGGACCCCGCGGTCGACTATGCGGAGGCCCTGCGCCGCAACAACGCCGCGCGCGGCGCGGCCCTGCGCGACCGCTGCGTGCTCGACACCTCGAACCCGCTGGTCAACCTGTGGCTGGACCGTTCGGTGTCGGACCTGGCCATGCTCACCACCACGCTGCCCACCGGCCCCTACCCGTACGCCGGCGTGCCCTGGTACTCGACCACCTTCGGGCGCGACGGCATCCTCACCGCGCGCGAATGCCTCTGGGTGGACCCCTCGCTCGCTCGCGGCGTGCTGGCCTTCCTGGCGGCCACGCAGGCCACCGAGAGCGACCCCGAGCGCGACGCCGACCCCGGCAAGATCCTGCACGAGGCGCGGCGCAGCGAGATGGCCTACACGCGCGAGATCCCCTTCGGCCGCTACTACGGCACGGTGGATGCGACGCCGCTGTTCGTGGCCCTGGCCGGCGCCTACCACCGCCGCACCGGCGACCTCGACTTCGTGCGCAGCATCTGGCCCAACGTGATGCTGGCGCTGGATTGGATCGACAAGTACGGCGACGTCGACGGCGACGGCTTCGTCGAGTACGCGCGGCGCAGCAAGGAAGGCCTGGTGCAGCAGGGCTGGAAGGACTCGCACGATTCGATCTTCCATGCCGACGGCCGCCTGGCGGAGGCACCCATCGCCTTGTGCGAGGTGCAGGCCTACGTCTACGAGGCCAAGCTCATGGCCGCCGAGCTGGCGCGCCACCTGGGCGACGAGGCGCTGGCCAAGCGGCTGCGCGAGGAGACGCACGCGCTCAAGCAGCGCTTCGCCGAGGCCTTCTGGTGCGAGGAGATCGGCACTTACGCGATCGCGCTCGACGGCGACAAGCAGCAGTGCAAGGTCGCGTCATCGAACGCCGGCCATGCGCTGTGGACCGGCATCGCCACGCCCGCGCACGCGCGCCGCGTGGTCCAAGGGCTGATGAGCGACGACTTCTTCTGCGGCTGGGGCATCCGCACCATCCCCTGCAAGGCCGCGCGCTACAACCCCATGTCCTACCACAACGGCTCGGTCTGGCCGCACGACAACGCGCTGATCGCGGCCGGCATGGCGCGTTACGGCCACACCGAGGAGGCGATGCGCGTGCTCTCGGCGCTGTTCGACGCCAGCGTGTTCTTCGACCGCCACCGCTTGCCGGAACTGTTCTGCGGCTTCCCGCGCCGCGCATCCGAGGGGCCGACCCTGTACCCGGTCGCCTGCTCGCCGCAAGCCTGGGCCGCGGCGGCGGTGTTCGGCATGCTTCAGGCCTGCCTGGGCCTGGACTTCCATCCCGGCAAGCCGGAAGTGACCCTGCGCGCACCGCGCCTGCCCGCCTTCATCCAGTGGATGCGCGTGAGCAACCTGTCGGTGCGCGAACACAGCGTGGACCTGCTGCTGCAGCGCTACGAGAACAACGTGGGCATCGAGGTGACGCGCAAGCAGGGGGAGATCGAGGTGGTGGTGGCGATCTGAACCATCACCGCGGCGATCACCGGCTTCCCAGGCTGTGGGGCGCATCCCGGTTTGGTCATCGCCCTTCTCGCTTCCTTCAAATCGGGGCGATGGTGCCGAGCGTGAAGGGCGATAGAGTGGAGCTTCGACTTGCTCGCTGAGCAGCTCTTCAAAGTCCGACAAAAAGCACCATGGCAAACGGGGGAAGGCGCGGGTTGATGGCCGCTGCTGCATTGGCAGTGCTCGTCGGGAGCGGGTCCGTTGCGCTACTCGGCGGGCGAACCGGCGATTCGGAAAGTGCCAAGATGGACCGTGCCGCTTCCTATCCCGGTTCATCGCCGGTTCCGTCAGCGAAGCCGACAGAGCGAGTGGCCGCAGCGTCACCATCGTCCGCATCTCCAAGGGCGAGCTCGCCGATCGGACGATCCGCGTGGCTCCAATTTTCAAAGGCTCGCACCAGCGAGCGGCCAGACGAAATCTATCGCGGGCTTCGTGCATTGGACGAATGCATGGAATACCGCTTGGCCGGTCTGGCGTCCGTAGAGCCCGAAGTCGCCGCCATGTCCGCGAATGATCCTCACCAGAGCATCCGAGTGGAGGCCGCTCGAAGAATGGTCGAGCGATGTTCCGGATTCGAGAATCAGCCCATCTCGGCTGATGAGGTCGAAGCGCTCACAAAGAAGGCTGCGGACGGAGGAAACCCTGGAGCCCGCGCAAGGCAGCTGTTCGCAAGCGTCTTGCGGGACAAGCGGTCCGGATCGGCCGAATTGTCCGCCGCGCGTCAGGCGGAGTTCTGTGCCGTGCTGCGTGGCGCCCAGAGCGACCCCAACGCCCTCATTGAGCTCGCCCCGGTACCGCTCATCGCTGCGACGGCGAAGATGAATGCCGCCTTGGTCAGTGCAGGGCTGAACGAGCCTGCGTCGCGCCGCCTATTGCGCACAGCGATGGAGGTGGCAGCCTGCGATCTCGGCGCGGACTGTGGCTCCGATTCGCTGAGAGCCCTGCAGGTTTGCGCGTACGTCGGCAGGTGTGGCGCACCGGATCCCGTGGGGTATCTCGTTTTCGATGTGGCTGCCACGCCGAGGGATGAGCTCGCCTTCATCAACCAGTGGCGCCATTCCATTGTCCAGGCCGTCGAGTCCGGGCAATGTTCATTGCTGAACTGACGGAGACCGGCGCTGGTCGGTCTCGCGCCCTGGCGGTTAGCGATGCCTGAACGCCGCCTTGCGCTTGTTCACGAACGCGTCCATGCCTTCCTTCTGGTCGTCGGTCGCGAACAGCGAATGGAACATGCGGCGCTCGAACTGGATGCCTTCGGCGAGCGGGCCCTCGTAGGCGCGGTTC
>DATFAY010000538.1:0-12130 GCA_035254085.1 Piscinibacter sp. | reverse complement strand
GCGACCGTGCCGAGCACGGCAGGGACGAGTGCGCCGAGCGCGCGGCCGGTTGCGTCTTGCGATTCACCGAGGAACGGTCCGGCGAGCTTCGAGAAGTCACCACCGAGGCTGTCCTGGACGAGGGCGAGCAGATTTGCATTCATGCCTGATCTCCTGAGACAACGCCATGTCGACACCGAGCCCGCGAAACCGGGCATCGCCGAACAACACTAGGCGCCGTGCAGCGGCCCGCATTGACCTGGCGCAGGCAAGCAACCGGAAATCACCCCCCCGCCTCGTCCACCCGGAGGTGGGCGGTACGGCTCAGTAGTCGCCGCCGCCGCCACTGCCAGGCGCGAGGTTGTCGAACTTGGTGAGCGGCTTCAGGAAGGTCAGCTTGCACGTGCCGGTCGGGCCGTTGCGCTGCTTGCCGATGATGATCTCGGCGATGCCCGGCTCCTTGCAGGCTTCCTTCGTGTAGTACTCGTCGCGGTAGATGAACATGATCACGTCCGCGTCCTGCTCGATGGCGCCCGACTCGCGAAGGTCGCTCATCATCGGACGCTTGTCGGTGCGCGTCTCGACGCTGCGATTGAGCTGCGACAGCGCGATCACCGGGCACTTCAGCTCCTTGGCGAGCGACTTCAGGCCGCGCGAGATCTCGCCGATCTCGGTCGCGCGGTTCTCGTCGCCGCCGCCGCCGCTGCCGCTCATGAGCTGCAGGTAGTCGACGATGATGAGGCCCAGCTGCCCGCATTGGCGCGCCTGGCGCCGCGCCCGCGCGCGCACTTCGCTGGGCGTGAGCGCGGGGCTCTCGTCGATGAACATGCTCACCTTGCCGAGCTTCTCCACGGCCTCGGACAGCCGGCCCCATTCGTCGTCGCGCAGCCGTCCGGTGCGCAGGTTGGACTGGTCGATGCGCCCGAGCGAGCCGACCATGCGAAGCGCCAGCTGCGCAGCGCCCATTTCCATCGAGAACACCGCCACGGGCAGGCCTTCGTTCACGGCCACGTACTCGCCGATGTTCAGCGCGAACGCGGTCTTGCCCATCGACGGGCGTGCCGCCAGGATGATCAGGTCGCCCGGCTGCAGGCCGGCGGTCATGCGATCGAGGTCGAAGAAGCCGGTGCGCACGCCGGTCACGTCCTCGGCGCCGCTTTCATGCAGCTCGTTGACGCGGTCGATCAGTTGCACCACCAGCTGGTCCATGCTCTGGAAGCCCTGCTTGGACTTCGAGCCCTCCTCGCCGATCTTGAAGATCATGCCCTCGGCTTCGTCGAGGATCTGCGAGACGGCGCGGCCCTGCGGGTTGAAGGCGTTGGTGGCGATCGTGTCGCTCGCCGCCACCAGCTTGCGCAGCACCGCGCGCTCGCGCACGATCTCCGCGTAGCGGCGCAGATTGGCCGCGCTCGGCACGCTTTGCGCGAGCGCGTTGAGATACACGAGCCCGCCGCATTCCTCGGCCTTGCCCAGGCTTTGCAGGTGCTCGAACACCGTGATCACGTCGGCCGGCTTGGTGGCGTTGATCATCGAGCCGATCGCCGCGTAGATCAGGCGGTGCTCGAAGCGGTAGAAGTCGCTGTCCACGAGCAGGTCGCCGGCGCGGTCCCAGGCGCTGTTGTCGAGCAGCAGCCCCCCGAGCACGCTCTGCTCGGCCTCGATCGAATGCGGCGGGATGCGCAGCCGCGCGACTTCGTCGTCGGGGCGTGCGCCGGAAAGATCAGGAGCGGAGTAGGCGGTCGTGGACATGGCGTGAGGGCGAGACGTTAGCGGCGCGAAGCGGTCCCGGCAAGGAACAAACCTGGGGATGAGATGTGCACAAGCCGGTGACAACTCGCCCGGTCACGGCCCGGGCCGCCCGCCGGGCGTCATTTTCGCCGGCTTGGGCGTGCGGATGCGCCGGCGCCGGACGATTTGTTCAACGCCACGGCGGCACGAATCAACGCCTTCAGCGCCTTCTCGTCCACGTCATCGCCTTCATGGAAATCGATCGCGCGCCGCAGGTTCCCGTCGAGGCTCGAATTGAACAGGCGCAAGGGGTCCGGCAGGAAGGCGCCCCTGGCGAACGTCGTCTTCACGGCGTTCTTGTAGGTCTCGCCGGTGCAGATGAGCCCGTGGTGCGACCACACGGGATTCGACCACTTCCATTCCTCGGTCACGTCGGGCTCCGCCTCCTTGATGAGGGCGCGCAGGCGCGCCAGCACCGCGCCGCGCCAATCGCCCAGCTGCGCGATCCGCGCATCGATGAGTTCGGCGGCCGACTCGGCCGGTGCCGACAGGCTCTTCGTCATGTTCGCCTCCCAGCCGGACTCAGCGGCGCGCCTCGATCATCTTCCAGCCGTTGCCCGACGGGTCGCGAAAGCCCGCGTCCACCGCGCCGAAGCGCTCGACCGGCTCCTGCGTGAACTCCACGCCGCGCCCGCGCAGCCGCTCCCAGGCCGCTCGGCAGTCGTCCACCGCCAGCACGAGCGGGGGCATGGCGCCCTTGGCCACGATCGCCTGCGCTGCCTGCGCGGTGGCCGGATCGAGCACCGGCGGGCCCGGCCTGAACAGTCCGAGCTGGAACGAGGGCTGCTCCGGGTGCTGCACCGTCAGCCAGCGATAGTCGCCGTTCTTCACGTCGGTGTGGACGCGAAAGCCCAGCTTGTCGACATAGAACGCGAGCGCCTCGTCCTGATCGCGCACGTACAGACCAACCACCTGGATACCTTGAGTCATGGGACCTCCTTGTCGAGGGTCCCGTTTATACCGAGCGCCGTGCGCCGCCGCTTCTCCGAAACTGCGATCCTGAGGTCGGGCCGCTGCGCCGCGCTGACATGGCAGGCGGGCACGCGATGAAGCTCGCCGGACGGCCCCCTGGCGCGCGCGCGGACCGTACCCGGGCTCTCGCCCGTCACGTCGCGAAAGGTGCGCCCGAAGGTGCCCAGGCTGGCCCAGCCGGTCTGGAAGGCGATCTCGGTGATCGGCAGCTCGGTGTCGCGCAGCAGCGCGGTCGCGCGCTCGATGCGCCGCGTGAGCAGGTAGCGGTGCGGCGGTACCCCGAAGGCCTGCTTGAACGATCGCGCGAAATGCGCCTCGGACACGCCGCTCACCACGGCCAGCCGCGACACCGGCCACTCCTCGTGCGATGCGGCATCCATGCGGTCCTTGGCGCGCAGCAGGCGGCGCAGGAGCGCGGGGTCCTGCGCGGGCGGCATGGCGGAATCGGCGGGGAGGACCTTGGAACCTGGCATCGCTTGTGCGACGGTACCTGATTCTCGAGCACGCCGCAGCGCCGGAGAAGGCAAAACAAAAGGCCGGCGCAAGGCCGGCCTTCGCAGATCGACGCGAATCGCGTCAGTCGGTCTCGCCGATCACGACGACCTTGACTTCCACCACCACATCGCTGTGCGGGGCCACCGTCACGGTGTGCTCGCCGACGGTCTTGAGCGGACCATTGGGCATGCGCACCTGCGACTTCTGCACCTTGAAATCGATGCGGGTGAGCGCTTCGGCGATGTCGTTGTTGGTCACCGAGCCGAACAGGCGTCCGTCCACACCCGCCTTCTGCGTGATGTGCACGGTGCGGCCGCTCATCTTCTCGCCCAGCGCCTGTGCGGCGGCGAGCTTGTCGGCGGCGGCCTTCTCGAGTTCGGCGCGCTTCTGTTCGAACTCCTTGATCGCGGCTTCGGTCGCACGGCGCGCGGCACGGGTCGGGATCAGGAAGTTGCGGGCATAACCGTCCTTGACCTTGACGACGTCGCCCAGGTTGCCGAGGTTGGCCACTTTTTCAAGCAGGATCACTTGCATGTCGTCGCTCCTCAGACCCGGTGCTGGTCGGTGTACGGCAGCATGGCCAGGAAGCGCGCGCGCTTGATGGCGGTGGTGAGCTGGCGCTGGAAGAACGCGCGCGTGCCGGTCAGGCGGGCCGGCGTGATCTTGCCGTTCTCGCTGATGAAGTCGCGCAGGGTGTCGACGTCCTTGTAGTCGATCTCGGTCACACCGGTGACGGTGAAGCGGCAGAAGCGCTTGCGCCTGAACAGCAGCGACTGCTGGTTGCGCTTGGGCTTGCGGTCCTTGGAAAACTTACCTTTACCACGTGGCGGGGGCATATCTCACCTCTTTGGAATCTTGCGAACAGTGTCGGTTTGGGTCGAGTCAGTCGAGCTCGGTCACATGAAACACGATGCCGCGGCCGTTGCGCTGGGAGCCCAGGAAGCCGGCAAAGCCGTGGGTGCTTCCGATCTCGAGTCCCAGCAGGCGGTGCGTGATCTCCCCGATCGCCCGCGCCCGGATCTCCATGGAGACCTTGCGCGGCTGGCCGTCTTGCGTGACCTCGGACTCGTGCTTCAAGCTCATGTCCAGGGCCGGCAGGCCGGCGGGGGTGTATCGCACGGCGCCTCGCTCCACCAGTTGTGCCTTCAGAACCAGCCGGTTCATTCAGCGCTCGGTGCAGCCGGACGCAGCCGTCGTCTTCAGGCCGCAGCCTCCTGCTGTTGTTGCGGGGCCTTGCGGGCCTCTTCCTTCTCGACCATCTTCATCATGACCGAAGGCGTCGTCTCGGCCTTGCTCTTGACCACGGTCAGGTGGCGCAGCACGGCGTCGTTGAAGCGGAAGCCGGTCTCGAGCTCCTCGAGCACTTCCTTGCCGCACTCGATGTTGATGCACAGGTAGTGCGCCTTGGCGAGCTTCTGGATCATGTAGGCCATCTGGCGACGGCCCCAGTCCTCCACCCGGTGCACCTTGCCGCCGCCGGCGGTGACGATGCCCTTGTAGCGCTCCAGCATGGCCGGAACCTGTTCGCTTTGATCCGGATGGATCAGCAGCACGATTTCGTAATGACGCATTGGAACTCCTTCTGGTTTCAGCCGGGCGGCGCGGTGGCTCCGCCTGCGGCGATGAAGCCACCCCGAAGCCGAATTTGCGTCGGTTCTGACCCGGGTGTGGCAAGGGAAAGCCTGCGATTATAGCCCGATGCGCTTCAGTCCGCCCTGGGATGGCGGATGCCGTCCACGAACGCCCGCGTGCCGGCCTCGGGGGCGGGTGTGAGCAGGCTCACCACGACGATCACCAGCAGGCCGGCCGGCACGCCGAACACGGCGGCGGAGATCGGCTGGATGCCGAACCACAGGTCCACCGGGGCGCTCACCCCGAACAGGCCGCGCACCCAGGGGTCGTTGCGGGCCATGTAGTACAGGGCCATGGCCAGGCCTGCGGCCATGCCGGCGGCCGCGCCGTAGCGGTTGGCGCGCTTCCAGAACACGCCCAGCGCCAACGCCGGAAAGAAGGCCGATGCCGCCACCGAGAACGCCGCCGACACCAGGAAGACGATGTCCACCGGCTTGGACGCCGCGACCGCCGACGCCGCCAAGGCGACGACCAGCAGCGTGACCTTGGAGACGGTGACGCGCTGCGCCGTGGTGGCGTCGCGGTTCACCATCTTGTAGTACAGGTCGTGCGACAGCGCGTTGGCGATGGTGAGCAGCAGGCCGTCGGCGGTCGACAGCGCCGCGGCCAGGCCGCCGGCGGCCACCATGCCGGACATCACATAGGGCAGCCCGCCGATCTCGGGCGAGGCGAGCACGACGATGTCGGCGCCGATCTTCATCTCGCCCAGTTGCAGCACGCCGTCGCGGTTCATGTCGACCACCGAGAGCAGGGACGGATCGACCCGCGCCCAGTTCGAGATCCAGGCCGGCAGCCGGTCGAACGGCGTGCCGACGAGCACGTTGAACACCTCGAACTTCACCAGCACCGCCAGCGCCGGCGCGGTGACGTAGAGGATGAAGATGAACAGCAGCGACCAGGCTACCGACTCGCGTGCTTCCTTGACCGTGCGCGTGGTGTAGCTGCGCACGAGGATGTGCGGCAGGCCGGCGGTGCCGACCATCAGGCAGAACACCAGCGCCAGGAAATTGCGACGCGATTCGTCGTAGGCCCGACGTTCGGCGGCATCACCGTCGGGATCGCCCGCGAATTGCTGGCCGTGGGGCGGCATGCCGGCCAGCGGCTTGGCACGCGCCTCGTCGGCCGCGGCCGCGCGCGACCATTGCGTGCGCGCCGCCGCTTCGTTCTTGGGCACCGCCGCCAGCGCCTTCTCGGCGGCCTGGATGTCGCCCAGCGGCGCGTTCAAGGCCTTCAGGTCGTCCACCCGGTCCTGCGCGATGCGCCGCTCCTGCGCCAGCGCGCGGGGCACGTCGTCGAGCTTGCTGCGGTACGAGGCCGCCCGCGCCTTGAAGGCAGCGATGACTTCCAGCTCCTTCGGGTCGTTGAGCAACTGCTTCTCGCGCTCGGTCACCTTCTCGAGCTGGGTGCCGTACACCGCCTGCGGCACCGGCACGCCGGTCTGCTTGACCGACAGCCACATCACCGGCACCAGGAAGGCGATGATGATGACGATGTACTGGGCCACCTGGGTCCAGGTCACCGCCCGCATGCCGCCGAGGAACGAGCACACGAGGATGCCGCCCAGGCCCAGGAAGATGCCGATCACGAAGTCCACGCCCGTCAGCCGCGTGGTGATGAGCCCCACGCCGTAGATCTGCGCGACGACGTAGATGAAGGAACACAGGATCGCGGCCACCAGCCCGACGAAGCGCGGCAGGTTGCTCGCGTAGCGCGCGCCGAGGAAATCGGGGATGGTGTACTGGCCGAACTTGCGCAGGTAGGGTGCAATCAGCAGCGCCACCAGGCAGTAGCCGCCGGTCCAGCCGGTGATGAAGGCCAGCCCCGCGTAGCCTTGCAGGTAGAGCGTGCCGGCCAGCCCGATGAAGGATGCCGCCGACATCCAGTCCGCGCCGGTGGCCATGCCGTTGAACAGCGCCGGAACGCGCCGGCCCGCGACGTAGTACTCGTCGGCGTCGGTGGTCCGGCTGATGATGCCGATGCACGCATAAAGCACGACCGTGGCCAGCAAGAAGGTGATGCCGATCCAGCGCTTGGACATGCCCATCTGCTCGAACACCGCCAGCGCCGCGGTGAACAGCACGAAGCCCAGCGCGTACCACGAGTAGATGCGCCCGAGCCGGCGACGGAACAGCGTCGCCGCCTGTCGCGGCGCGAGGTCGCCGGCGCGGCGCTTTTCAGCGCTCATCGCGGGGGCAAGAAGGCGCGATCCGCGCCGGCGCGCTCGTGCGTGGGGCGCGCGGCCACGGAATGCAGGCTGCGGACTCGGTCATGTGCTGGGCGGTCATACGCCGCTTCGTCCCCCTTGGCCCGAGCGACGTGCCGATGCGCGATTTTCCCCCAAGGCCGGCGCGCATCCGGCGTGTTCGGCTAGGGGCTTTCGATAGGTGGTGATCCGAGCGCGCGGTACCTCAGCGCGCGTCCGCACAGCCCCGGTTGGCCAGCGCGTCCGCGCGCTCGTTGCCCGGGTCGCCGGCGTGGCCGCGCACCCAGCGCCAGTCGACATGGTGCAGCGTGCGCAGCGCATCGAGCCGCTGCCACAGGTCGGCGTTCTTCACGGGCTTCTTGTCGGCCGTCTTCCAGCCGCGCTGCTTCCAGCCGTGGATCCACTCGGTGATGCCCTTGCGCACGTACTCGCTGTCGGTGTAGATCACCACGTCGCAGGTGCGCTTGAGCGAGCCCAGCGCCTCGATCACGGCGGTGAGCTCCATGCGATTGTTGGTGGTCACCGCCTCGCCGCCGAACAGCTCCTTCTCGTGGCCGCCCGACGACAGCCACGCGCCCCAGCCGCCGCGCCCCGGGTTGCCCTTGCAGGCGCCGTCGGTGTAGATGGTGACGGCAGGCCGCTGGATCGCGGGGGTGTGACTCTTCGTGGTTGTCGTCATGAGCATTCGTTGTCGTTCGTGGGCGCGAGGCCGCGGTGATGATGATGCTGCGCGACCACCGCCGGCGCGGCCTTGCCCTTGACCCGTTCCTTGCGCACCAGGCCGACCAGGCGCATCCCGCGCACGCGCTTCACCGCGGTCAGCGAGTACACCGCGCCGAGCACCGGCCACCAGCGGTCGCCCAGGGACTCGATCCAGTCGTAGCGCGTCAGCCAGCGCTCGGTGCGCACCGGCGGGCGATAGCAGCCGAAGCGCCCGGCTTCCACCTCGAAGCTCAGCAGCCGGAGCCAGTCGCGCAGCCGCCGGTAGCCGATGAAGTCGCCCTCGCTGGGCAGGAAGAGATGGCCGTGGCCACCCAAGCCCAGGCGCCGGCGCATGTGGCCCATGCGCTGGCGCAGGCCCCACAGGCTTGCGGGGTTGAAGCCGAGGATCACCACGCGCCCCTCCGGCCGCAGCACCCGCTCGACTTCGCGCAGGGTCTGGTGCGGGTCGCGCGCCAATTCGAGTGCGTGCGGCAGCAGCAGGAGATCGAGGCTCTGCGCGTCGAAAGGCAATGCGTCGAAGTCGCAATGCAGCGCGACGGCGGCGCGCGGCGTGGGCTCGTCGTCACGCAGCACCTGCGCCTGCGCGTGGGCCGCGCTGCCGTCGCCGCTGACCCAGCGATGCGGCATGCGGTTCGCGCGCAGGCCGTCCAGTTCGGGCAGGCCGAGTTGCAGCGCGTGAAAGCCGAAGATGTCCGCCACCGCGCGGTCCAGATGGGCCTGTTCCCACTCGAGCAGGTAGCGGCCGGCGGGGGTGCGCAGCCACTCTGCCAAACCTATAATCGCGGGGCTTTTCGTCATGACACTGATCGCACTGCCTGCCTTCGCCGACAACTACATCTGGATGCTTCACGATGGCGTCGACGCCATCGTGATCGATCCGGGGGATTCGGCGCCGGTGCTGGAGGCGCTCGCGTCGCAGCGACTGACGCTGGCTGGGATTCTAGTGACCCACCACCACGGCGATCATGTCGGAGGCCTTCAGGGCCTCTTGCCGTTTCTGAAGGGCCCCGTGTTCGGTCCGGCCCACGAGGACATCCCGCAGCCATTCACGCCACTGAACGACGGCGAGCACGCCGAACTGCTGGGCCTGCGCTTCACGGTGATCGACGTGCCCGGCCACACCGCCGGCCACATCGCCTACTACCACCCGGATGTCGACGGCAGGCCTCTGCTCTTCTGCGGGGATACCCTGTTCTCCGGCGGCTGCGGCAGGCTGTTCGAGGGCACCGCCGCGCAGATGCATCGCTCCCTGTCACGCCTGGTTGCATTGCCGGGCGACACACGGGTGTGCTGTGCGCACGAATACACGCTGGCCAACCTGCGATTCGCCCACGCCGTCGAGCCGGCCAACGACAATCTCGCCACCTATGCGCGCTGGTGCGAGCAGCAGCGCGCGCAGGGCCAACCGACACTGCCGAGCTCGATCGCGCAGGAACGGCTCATCAACCCGTTCCTGCGCTGCACCGAGCCGGCGGTGATTCGCGCTGCGCAGCAGCATGGCGCGACGAGCACGACGCCCACCGACGTGTTCGCCGCCCTTCGACAATGGAAGAACGATTTCCGATGATGCAACTGCTGCGTTTGCGCTCCATGGCCGGTCTGCTGGCCGTAGCCGCCTTGCTCGGGGCGTGCGCCACGGTGCCGCCACCTGCCGCGGTCGAGCCGCCTGCCGCGGCCGCCTCGGCGCCCGTCGAAGTGGCCCAGGCGCCGGCACAGGCCGCGTCCGCGCCCGCCGATGCGGCCTCGGCGCCGAGCGACGACGACGCCGTCGCCACGGTGCCGGTCGACCCGCTGCGGCCGGACACCACGGTCGACCTGAACGACGCCAAGGCCCACGCCGACCTGTGGGCGCGCGTGCGCAGCGGCTTCGCCATGCCCGATCTCGACAACGAGCTCGTGCGCGACCGCGAGCAGTGGTACGCCTCGCGCCCCGATTACGTGCAGCGCATGACCGAGCGCGGCAGCCGCTACCTGTTCCACATCGTCGAGGAAGTGGAACGCCGCGGCATGCCCACCGAGCTGGCGCTGCTTCCCTTCATCGAGAGCGCCTTCAATCCGCAGGCGCTGTCCACCGCCAAGGCCTCGGGGATGTGGCAGTTCATGCCCGGCACGGGCCGCGACTTCGCACTCAAGCAGAACGTCTTCCGCGACGACCGCCGCGACGTGCTGGCCTCGACGCGCGCCGCGCTCGACTACCTGCAGCGCCTGCACGACACCTTCGGCGACTGGCACCTGGCGCTGGCCGCCTACAACTGGGGCGAGGGCAACGTGCAGCGCGCCATCGCGCGCAACCAGCGCGCAGGCCGGCCGACCGACTATGCGAGCCTGCGCATGCCGAGCGAGACGCAGTACTACGTGCCCAAGCTGCAGGCGGTGAAGAACATCATCGCCCACCCGGACGCCTTCTCGCTCACGTTGCCGCCGGTGGACAACCACCCCTATTTCCTGAGCGTGCCCATCACCCGCGACATCGATGTCGACCTCGCGGCACGCTTCGCGGGCCTGACGGTGGAGGAGTTCAAGAACCTCAATCCGCAGATGAACAAGCCGGTGATCCTCGCCGCCGGCACGCCCTACGTGCTCCTGCCTTACGACAACGCCGACGAGTTCGTGCATGCGCTGGCGGAGCACCACGGCGCGATGGCCAGCTGGACGGCCTGGGTGGCGCCCAAGACGCTGCGTCCGGCCGACGCCGCCAAGCGCGTGGGCATGACCGAGGCGCAGCTGCGCGAGGTCAACCACATCCCGCCGCGCATGCTGGTGCGCGCCGGCTCGACGCTGCTGGTGCCGCGCACCGCCAAGCGCAGCGACGACGTGTCGGTGCAGATCGCCGACAACGCGATGATGTCGCTCGTCTCCGATGGGCCCACGATGCGCCGCGTGGCGCTTCGGGCCGGCAAGCGCGACAGCGTCGCCAGCGTCGCGCGCCGCTACCGCGTCGGCGCCGCCCAGGTGGCGCAATGGAACCGCGTGGACGCCTCCGCCCGCTTCAAGCCCGGCCAGACCATCGTCGTCTTTCTGCCGAACCGCAAGGCGGCGAGCTCGCTGCGCAACGTGGCGGTACGCAGCCACAAGCCCGCTGTGAAGACGGTGCGGGCGGTGAGCACCAAGTCTGCGGCACGCGCCGCCAAGGAAGACAAGATCAGCCTGCGCGCACGCGCCGCCGACTGAGACCGCGGCTCGGTGCGGGCACAGCCGGGGCCGATTCAGCGCCGGTCGACCAGGGCGTGGGCGATGGTGCCCAGGTCGACGTACTCCAGTTCGCTGCCGATCGGCACGCCGCGGGCCAGCCGCGTGACCCGCAGGCCGCGCGACTTCATCGCCTCCGAGATCACGTGCGCGGTCGCCTCGCCCTCGGCGGTGAAGTTGGTCGCGACGATCACTTCCTCGACGGTGCCGTCGGCGGCACGGTCGATCAGCTCGCGCAGCCCGATGTCGCGCGCGCCGATGCCGTCGAGCGGGCTCAGCCGCCCCATCAGCACGAAGTAGAGCCCGCGGTAGCTGCCGGTGCGCTCGAGCGCCGCCTGGTCGGCCGGCGACTCGACCACGCACAGCATGCGCCGGTCGCGCGAGGCGTCGAGGCAGGTGCTGCACACCGGCCCCTCGGTGAAGGTGTGGCAGCGCTCGCAATGGCGGATGTTCTTCACCGCCGCCTGCAGCGAGGCCGCCAGGCGCTGCGCGCCGTCGCGGTCGTGCTGGAGCAGGTGGAAGGCCATGCGCTGCGCGGACTTCACGCCCACGCCCGGCAGGCGGCGCAGCGCCTCGATCAGCGCTTCGAGCGACGGCTCGGCCATCGGCGGGGCGTCAGCGCAGCAGGACCGCGGCGAACCGCAAGGTGCTCATCGCGTCAGAACGGGAACTTCATGCCCGGCGGCAGCGGCATGCCGGCCGTGAGCTTGCCCATCTTCTCCTGCGACACCTCCTCGGCGCGGCGGATGCCGTCGTTGAACGCGGCGGCGACCAGGTCCTCGAGCATGTCCTTGTCGTCGGCGAGCAGGCTGGGGTCGATGACCACGCGCTTCACGTCGTGCTTGCAGGTCATGGTGACCTTCACCAGCCCGGCGCCGGACTGGCCTTCGACCTCGATCGTCGCCAGCTCTTCCTGCGCCTTCTTCAGGTTGTCCTGCATCGCCTGGGCTTGCTTCATCAGGCCGGCGAGTTGGTTCTTCATCATGGTGGATTCTCCGGAAAACTCGTTGAGGCCCTCGCGGGGCCGGGGAATCAGTGCGGTTTGATGGAGCCCGGCACGATGCGCGCGCTCTTGTACTGCGACATCAGAGCCTGGACCAGCGGGTCGTCGTGGATGATCTGCTCGGCCTCGCGCTGGCGGCGCTCGCG
>DATFAY010000537.1:0-3494 GCA_035254085.1 Piscinibacter sp. | reverse complement strand
TGAGGCCCTCGCGGGGCCGGGGAATCAGTGCGGTTTGATGGAGCCCGGCACGATGCGCGCGCTCTTGTACTGCGACATCAGAGCCTGGACCAGCGGGTCGTCGTGGATGATCTGCTCGGCCTCGCGCTGGCGGCGCTCGCGCTCGGCCGCGGCACGCAGCGCCGGCGAGTCCTCGGCGGCACCCGCCTCCACCTCCAGTCGCACCGGCTGGTCGAGCACTTGCGACAGTGCCGCTTGCAGCTTGTCGCGCTGCGCCGGCGCCCGCAGGGTTTCACGCTCGGTGCGCAGCCGCCAGACCGCGGTGCCGCCCTCGTTCACCACCGCGAGGCACTGCGACTGCAGCGCCAGCTCGCGCACCAGGGCGGCGATGCTGCCCTGCCCGACCATCTGCAGCACGAGATCGTTCCAGCGATCGCCGAGCTCGGTGCGCACGACCGCGACAGCGGGTCGAGCGGCCGCCTCGGACACTCGCGCGGGCTCCTGCGGGCGCGACGCACGCGCGGGCGCCGGTGCCGGCGGCGGCGAAGCCCCATCGGCGCTACCGCCAGGCTCGTCCATCTCGAACGGCGCGTCCATCCAGGGGGGCGGTTCCTCCGCCGGCGGGCGCACCCGCAATGCGGGCGCCGCCGCGGCAGCCACCGGCATCGCCGGCTGGCGCGGCGCCGACGCAGCGGCCGCCGCCGGCCTGGCGGGTGAGGCGGCCGCGACCGGCACCGACACGGCGGCCGGCGCCGCTGCACCGCGCGAAGGCATGGTCGCCGCGACACCACCGCCCTTCGGACGGAAGGCGAGCATGCGCAGCAGCACCATCACCAGGCCGCTGTATTCATCGGGCGCGAGCCCCAATTCGGCGCGGCCGTGCAACGCCATGCTGTAGATGAGTTGCGTCTCGTCGGCCGGCAGCAGGGTCGCCAGGCGGGCCGCGACGGCGCTGTCGGGATCGTCGGCGTCGAGCGCCTGCGGCACGGCTTGCGCCACCGCCATCTGCTGCAGCAGGTCGGCCAGTTCTTCGAGCGTGCCGGCGGCGGAAAGGCCCAGGCCGCGCAGGGCGTCGGCGGCCGCCACCAGGCCCGCGCCGTCGCCGGCCGCGAGCGCCTCGATGATGCGCACCGCATGGCCGCGATCGACGGCGCCGAGCATCTGGCGCACGCCAGCCTCGCTGAGCGAGCCGGCGCCGAACGCGATCGCCTGATCGGTGAGCGAGAGCGCATCGCGCATCGAACCGCGCGCGGCGCGAGCCAGCAGGCGCAGCGCGCCCGGCTCCGCGGCAAGGCCTTCGTCCGCGAGCACCCGCGCCAGGTGCTCGTGCACCGTCTGCGGCGCCATCGGCCGCAGGTTGAACTGCAGGCAGCGCGACAGCACCGTCGGGGGTACCTTCTGCGGGTCGGTGGTCGCCAGCACGAACTTGAGATAGTCGGGCGGCTCCTCCAGGGTCTTGAGCATCGCGTTGAACGCGGTGTTCGAAAGCATGTGCACTTCGTCGATCATGTAGACCTTGAAGCGCCCGACCACCGGCTTGTAGACCGCCTGGTCCAGCAGCAAGGAGATCTCTTCGACGCCGCGGTTGGACGCCGCATCGAGCTCCACGTAGTCGACGAAGCGCCCGGCGTCGATGTCGCGGCAGGCGTCGCACACGCCGCAGGGATGCGCCGTGATGCCGCCCTGCCCGTCGGCGCCGGTGCAGTTGAGCGACTTGGCGAGGATGCGCGACACCGTCGTCTTGCCCACGCCGCGCGTGCCGGTGAAGAGGTAGGCGTGGTGCAGCCGCTGCTGCGTCAGCGCATTGGCCAGGGCCTGCACGACATGCTCCTGCCCGCGCAGTTCCTCGAAGCTGCGCGGCCGGTACTTGCGTGCGAGAACCTGATAGCTCATTCGTGCATTCTAAGGTTCCGGCCCCTACGGCCGCGCCGGGCAGGTGACCGATAATCACGGCCCATGAAGCCCGTCGCGCCGCACGAAGAATCCGCCACGCTCAGCTATGAACAAGCCGGCGTCAACTACGACCTGATCGACCCGCTGAAGGTGGCGGCGCAGCGCGCCGCGGCGGCCACCGGCGCACACCTCGCGGCACATGGCTTTCATGAAGTCACCGCCTCGCGCGGCGAATCTGCCTACGTGGTCGACGTGGGGCCGTTCTACCTCGCGAGCATCGTGGAGTGCCTGGGTTCCAAGGCACTGGTCGCCGACGAGATGCGCCAGCTCACCGGCAAGAGCTACTACGACGGCATCGCGCAGGACACGATCGCGATGGCGATCAACGACCTCATCACCGTCGGCGCGACGCCGCTGGTGGTGCAGGCCTACTGGGCCGCGGGCGGCAGCGACTGGTTCGCCGACGCCCAGCGTGCGCAGGCGCTGGTGGCCGGCTGGAAGCGCGCCTGCGACGTCTGCCAGGTCGCCTGGGGCGGCGGCGAGACGCCGGCGCTGGCCGGCATCGTGGCCGAGGGCCGCATCGACCTGGCGGCATCGTGCACCGGCATCATCAACCCTAAGGAGCGCCTGTCGGTGGGCGACCGGCTGGCGCCGGGCGACGCGATCGTGCTGCTGGCCTCCAGCGGCATCCACGCCAATGGCCTGAGCCTCGCGCGCAAGCTGGTCGAGCGCCTGCCCCAAGGCTACCTGACCCCGGTGCAGCCGGGCCTGAGCTACGGCGATGCCCTGCTCGCCCCCACGGTGCTGTATTCGCCGGTGACCGAAGCGCTGTACAGGGCCGGCATCACACCGCACTACTGCGCCAACATCACCGGCCATGGCTGGCGCAAGCTGCTGCGCCATCCGGCAACGCACACCTACCGCATCGACCGCGTACCGGCGGTCACGCCGGTGCTCGCCTTCATCCAGCAGCACGCGCACCAGGACGACCGCGAGGCCTACAGCACGCTCAACATGGGCGCGGGCTTCGCGCTCTTCGTGAGGCCAGAGGACGCGCAGCGCACCGTCGAGGTCGCGCGAGCGCAGGGCATCGAGGCCCTCGTGGCGGGACGGGTCGAAGCGGGGCCGAAGCGGCTGCTGATCGAGCCGCTGAACATCGAATTCGCCGACGACGCCCTGCAGTTGCGCTGAGGCTGGCGCCGGCGCGCGACGCGGCCGGCGCGACCCTCGAAGAGCCCTCGGCCGAAAGGCCATCCGCCGTCTCATACAATGCGCCTCGACGGGCCTCCCCGCATGGAAGCGCGGCCAACCGGGTCAGGTCGGGAACGAAGCAGCCCCAACCGTTGCGACCAGTGCCGGGGTAAGGCTCGTCACCCCTCTCGCCATGACCGCCGTCAAGTCCGTTCAGGCACGGCCTGAATAGAGTGCGGCATGCGCCCCCGCCAGACTCTCGCCTTCAAGCTCGTGGTCACCGGCATCGGTGTGCTCGCGGCAGCGCTTGCGTCGATCGCGTTGACGCTGTGGGTCACCTGGCAGCTCGAAGGCGGCGCGGCGGCGGTCAACGAGGCCGGGCGGCTGCGCATGATGAGCTACCGCCTTGCGCTGCACGTCGCCACCGACCG
>DATFAY010000536.1:0-2003 GCA_035254085.1 Piscinibacter sp. | reverse complement strand
CTGCGCAGCCCGCGCGACGAGGTCGGCACGCTCGACTACAGCGACCCGGCGGCGCCCGGCTGGTCGGTCGGCCGCCCGGTGGCGATCAGCGAGCTGGCGATGAGCGGCCTGGCCGACAACGCCGAGAAGACGCTGTCCGCGCGCGGCGTGCCCTGCCCCCAATGCGGCGCGGCGCTGGAGGTCAAGCTCGACAGCACGCAGACCATCGTCTGCGGCCAGTGCCATGCCGTCGTCGACGTGTCCAAGGGTGTCGGCGCCGACCTCGCCCACTACGCGCAGGACCAGGGCCGCGAGCCGCAGATCCCGCTCGGGCGGGTGGGCACGCTGGCGCTCACGCGCGGGCAACCGCTGCCGTGGCAGGTGGTGGGTTATGTCGAGCGCTGCGAGGTCGACGCCGGCGAGGAGCAGGAGCAATCCTTCTGGCGCGAGTACCTGCTGTACCACCGTACCGAGGGCTTCGCCTTCCTGGTCGATGCCGAGGACGGCTGGAGCTGGAGCGCGCCCATCACCGGCGTGCCGCAGCAGGCGGGCAACACGGTCAGCTACCAGGGCGCGAGCTACCGCAAGCTCTACGACTACACCGGTCAGGTGACCTACGTGCTGGGCGAGTTCTACTGGCGGCTGCGGCGCCACGAGCGGACCTTCAACACCGATTACGTCGGCACCGGCAGCGCCAGCCGCAAGCGCCTCAACCGCGAGCAGACCGGCAGCGGCGACACCCGCGAGATCGTCTGGTCGGCCGGCGAGACCTTGAGCGCCGACCAGGTGATGCAGGCCTTTCGCCTCGACGCCGGCCAGCGCGCCGCACTGCAGTGCGACGCCCTGCCCACCTCGTTCACCAGCGTGTCGCCGCTGGTCAAGCTGGGCATCGTGATCGCGGTGATCGTGCTGGTGATGCTGATCGCACGCTGCAGCCGCGACGACTGCGACTCGCTGCGCAGCACCTACGGCGAGGCCTCGCTCGAATACCAGAAGTGCCTGGCCAGCCAGCGCAGCAGCGGCAGCGGCTTTCGCACCGGCGGCGGCTCGTTCGGCGGATTTTCCAGCGGCGGCGGCCACAAGTAGCCGTCCTCATTCAAAGGAGAGTGACTCATGATGGGCATCGAATGGATGAAACCCGGCGTCTTCGTCGGCTCGATCCTGTTCGCCTTGATCGGCGTGTTCGTGTTCTGGATCGCCTTCGTCATCGTCGACAAGATCACCCCCTACGACCTGTGGGCCGAGATCGTCGAGAAGAAGAACGTCGCGCTGGCGATCGTCGTCGGCGCCATGGCGATCGCGCTGGCGATGATCGTGTCGGCGGCGATCCACGGCTGAGCGGAGCGTGTCCGCCATCACCGAGTCGCCGGCCGACGAGGCGCGGGTGCGCCCGGCCGAGATCGCGCTGCTCGCCTCGGTGTTCGTCGTCGCCGCCTGCGGCCTGGTCTACGAGCTGGCCGCCGGCGCGCTCGCCAGCGTGCTGCTGGGCGACTCCATCCTGCAGTTCTCCACCGTCATCGGCACCTACCTGTTCGCGATGGGCGTCGGCTCGTACCTGTCGCGCTTCTTCGAGCGCCAGCTGGTGGCGCACTTCCTGCGCATCGAGCTGCTGGTGGGCGTCGTCGGCGGGCTGATGCCGGCCGCGCTGTTCGCCCTGCACACGCTGGCCGCGCCCTCGTTTCGCTTCGCGCTGTACGCGCTGGTGCTGGCGGTGGGGGTGCTGGTGGGCCTGGAGATCCCGCTGGTGATGCGCATCCTCAAGCGCCACTTCCGCCACCGCTACGCGCTCAAGGACCTCGTCTCGCAGGTGCTCACCTTCGACTACCTGGGCGCGCTCGCCGTGGCGATCGCCTTCCCGCTGCTGCTGGTGCCGCAGCTCGGGCTGATCCGCACGGGCGTGTTCTTCGGCCTGCTCAATGCCGGCGTGGCGTTGTGGGCGCTGTGGCTGTTTCGCGCCGAGCTGCGCGGGCTGCGCGCGCACGCGGCGGCGTGCGTGCTGGTGGTCGCGGCGCTGGCCGCCGCCT
>DATFAY010000535.1:0-3120 GCA_035254085.1 Piscinibacter sp. | reverse complement strand
CATCAACGCGCGCAACACCGGCCAGTTCGAGCGCACCCTGATCATCGCGGAGGCCGGCAGCCAGGTGAGCTACCTCGAAGGCTGCACTGCACCTCAGCGCGACGAGCACCAGTTGCATGCGGCCGTGGTGGAACTCATCGCGCACGACGACGCCAACATCAAGTATTCGACCGTGCAGAACTGGTACCCGGGCGACGAGCGCGGCCGCGGGGGCATCTACAACTTCGTGACCAAGCGGGGCCTCTGCGCCGGCAAGCGCTCGCGCATCGCCTGGACGCAGATCGAGACCGGCTCGGCCATTACGTGGAAGTACCCGAGCGTGGTGCTGCGCGGCGACGACTCCAGCGGCGAGTTCCATTCGATCGCGGTGTCCAACCACCTCCAGCAGGCCGACACCGGCACCAAGATGATCCACCTCGGGCGCAACACCCGAAGCCGCATCGTCTCCAAGGGGATCAGCGCGGGTCGCGCGCACAACGCCTACCGTGGCCTGGTGCGCGTGGCGCCCACCGCGGCCGGTGCGCGCAACCACACCCAGTGCGACTCGCTGCTGATCGGATCGCACTGCGGCGCTCACACCTATCCGACGATCGACGCCGCGCGCAGCGACGCGGTGGTCGAGCACGAGGCCACCACCACGCGCATCTCCGAGGAGCGGCTCTTCTACTGCCAGCAGCGCGGCATCGACCCTCAGGAAGCCACCGCGCTCATCGTCGGCGGCTTCTGCCAGGCGGTGCTCGAGGAGCTGCCGATGGAGTTCGCGCTCGAGGCCAAGGCGCTGCTGGCCGTGTCGCTCGAAGGCGCGGTGGGCTGAGCGCATCCCCATTCATCCAAGGACAAGCACACATGACATCCACCGAACCCCTGCTGCGCGTGCGCGACCTGCGCGTCGACATCGGCGAGCGCAACGTGCTCAAGTCGGCTTCGCTTGACGTGCCCGCCGGCGCGCTGGTGGTGCTGATGGGCGCCAACGGCAGCGGCAAGAGCACCCTGGGCCTCACGCTCGCCGGCCATCCGTCGTACCGCGTGGCGGGCGGCTCGGCACGCTTCGGCGGCGAGGACCTGCTCGCCATGAGCGCGCAGCAGCGCGCCCGCGCGGGCCTTTTCGTGTCGTTCCAGTCGCCGCCCGACATTCCCGGCGTCAAGAACAACCTCTTCATCCGCACGGCGCTCAACGCGGTGCGCGAGTCGCGCGGCGAGTCGGCGCTGGATGCCTTCGACTTTCTGGGCAGCGCACGCGCGGCCGCGGCCCGCCTGGGTCTGCCCGAGGCGATGCTCAACCGCCCGGTCAACGACGGCTTCTCCGGCGGCGAGCGCAAGCGCAACGAACTGCTGCAACTGGCGCTGCTCGCGCCGCGCCTGGCGCTGCTCGACGAGATCGACTCCGGCCTGGACGTCGACGGCGTGCGCGCGGTGGTGGACCTGGTGCAGGAACTGCGCGCGCGCGGCACGGCCTTCGTCGTCGTGTCGCACTACCTGCAGCTGATCGAGTCGCTGGCGCCCGACGCGGTACTGCGGCTGGACCAAGGCTGCATCGTGGAAAGCGGCGGCGTGGAGCTGGCGCGCGAGATCGCGCGCACCGGCTTCGCGCGGGCGAGCGCGCCGCGATCCGAAGAAGCCGTGGAGGTGTGAGCATGGACAGCGCACGCGCCGATGTCCTGGCCGCTCGCAGCCGGCTCGCCTCGGGCGGCTGGATCCCGCGGCAGGCGGAGTTCTTCCGGCATCTGCCGCCGCCGGCGGCCGAAGTCTGGCTGGGCGACACCACCGGTGCCGCCGACTGCGAAGCCTCGCCGCTGGCCGGTGCCGGCTGGACGCTGCATCCGGTGGGCCACGCGCCGCAGGGCCGCGTCGATGCACGCTGGCTCGATGCCGCCGATCCCGCGCAGCGTGCCGAGCTCTTCGCCGGCGTGCCCCCGCCGGGCGAGGGCGACGCGGCGCCCTTCGCCTGGGCGCACCGGGCGCTGTGCCGCCAGGGGCTGCGCCTGCGCATCGGCGCACCCGATGGCAGCGATGCGCGCGAGGCGCCCACGGTGTGGCTGCAGCTGCGCAGGCAGCCGCGAGCAGTGGTGGAAGCGCCGCTGCTGGTGATCGAGGTGGCGGCCGGGCTGCGCTGCGTGCTGATCGAAACCCACGAGCGCGAGGCCTCGGCGTGCGGCCACGCGATCGTGCAGAACCTGCAGGTCCACATCACGCTGGCCGAGGGCGCCACGCTCGCGCACCTGCGCGTGGCCGCACCCGGTGCGCAGGACCGCATCGCCCACCACGTGCACGGGCGCCTGGGCCGCGGGGCGGACTACCGGCAGGCGCTCGTCGCCTCCGATTGCGCCTACCACCTGCAGCGCACCGAACTCGACCTGCATGCGCCGCAGGCCTCGGCGCGCACCGCGGGCGCGCTGTTCGCGGCCGGCGCGGCGCTGGAGCAGCAGGTGCAGACCTCGCATGCCGGCGCCCACACGCACAGCGCGGTCGAGGCGCTGGTGCTGGCCAGCGGCACGGCGCGCGCGGTGGTCAACGCCTACACCCGCATCGCGCCTGGATCGGACGATGCGTCGGTGCGCCAGCGCCTGGCCGGCATTCCCACCGGTGGCCAGCCCAAGCTGGTGCTGCGCCCGCAACTCGAGATCCACCACGACGCAGTGCAGGCGGCTCACGGCGCGACCTGGGGTTCGCTGCCCGAGGAGGCGCTGTTCTATGCGCAGCAGCGCGGGCTGGACGAGCGCACCGCGCGCGCGCTCATCGTCGAAGGCATGGTGAGCGCGCTGCTCGATCGCTGCTTCGACGACCCTGGCCTGCTGCAGATGCTGGACGTCGAGCCGCTGCTGGCGCGCAGCGTGGCGCGCCATCTCGCTGCCACCGAGGAGGCGATCCATGGGTGACCTGCTGGCCATGCGCGAAGCGCGCATCGAGAGCGTGCACGACGATGCCCGGCGCGGCCTGCGCGCGCACTTTCCGGTGCTGGACCAGCGGATGAACGGCGCTGCGCTGGCGTACCTGGACAACGCCGCGACCACGCAGACGCCGCTGCCGGTGCTGGCCGCCATGAATGCCTTCGAGCAGCACGAGCGCGCCAACATCCACCGCGGCGTGCACACCCTCAGCCAGCGCGCGACCGAGGCCTTC
>DATFAY010000534.1:0-4264 GCA_035254085.1 Piscinibacter sp. | reverse complement strand
TGGATCCGCGTGAGCCAGTTCCAGGACCGCACGGTCGACGACTTCGCGCGCAAGCTCGAGGACATGACCAAGCAGGAGCCCCACATGAAGGGCCTGGTGCTCGACCTGCGCAACGACCCGGGCGGCCTGCTCGAGGCGTCGGTCGCGGTGGCCTCCACCTTCTTGCAGCCGGATTCCATCGTGGTCACGACCAACGGCCAGATCGCCGAGTCCAAGGCCACGTTCAAGGCATCGCCCGACTACTACCTGCGTCGCGGCGGCTCGGACCCGCTGGCCAAGCTGCCCCAGACGCTCAAGTCCGTGCCGCTGGTGGTGCTGGTGAACGAAGGCTCGGCGTCGGCCAGCGAGATCGTGGCCGGCGCCCTGCAAGACCACCACCGCGCGACCATCATGGGCGCGCAGACCTTCGGCAAGGGTTCGGTCCAGACGGTGCGCCAGCTGTCGCCGGACACGGCGCTCAAGATCACCACGGCTCGCTACTACACCCCGAGCGGCCGCTCGATCCAGGCCAAGGGCATCGTCCCCGACGTGATGCTGGACGAGACCGCCGACGGCAACCTCTTCGCCGCGCTGCGCATCCGCGAGGCCGATCTCGACAAGCACCTGCAAAGCGGCCAGGGCGCGGAGCAGAAGGACGTCGCGCGCGAGAAGGCACGCGAGGAAGCCCGCAAGAAGCTCGAAGAGGAAAGCGCCAAGTCGAGCGCGCCGCCGAAGCCGCTGCCCGAATTCGGCAGTGCGGACGACTTCCAGCTGGCCCAGGCGCTCAACCGCCTCAAGGGCAAGACGGTTCTGGCCAGCAAGACGGCCACCGAGCGCAAGGCCGAGGCCGAGGTGGAAACCCACTGAGCCGGCCACGCGCCCATGCAAAACGCCCGCGGATGCGGGCGTTTTTCTTTGCGGTGGCGGGTCGGGGCGCGCCGCCGGCGGCGTCAGCCGGGCGATCGATCGCTCTCGCGCCGTGCCGCCCGCTGGATCGCCTCGCGCGCCCGCAGCTCCGCCGTCAATGCCCGCTCCAGCGGCGCGCGGCACAGGCCGGCGTGGCGGTAGTTGAGGTTCTCGTACACCTCGGCCGCCGCCGGATGCGCGTCCAGGATGGCCTGCAGCGCCGCGTCGGCGGGCTGCCGGCCCAGTTCCTCGCTCAGGCGCACGGCGACCGAGCGGTACTGGTCGGCCCCGACCGGGCCGGCGCCGCGCTCCAGGCGCTGCAGCACATGGGCGAGCGTCAGCACCACCTTCAGGCGGTCGGGAAGCGTGTTCGGTGAGGTCGCGTTCATGAAATTCCTCTTCATGCCACCGGCGGGGCCGTCGGCCCCATGCCCACTCATCTGGGGACGCAGGGGCCCGCCTGCAAGACGCACCGAGGCGGCGGCTTGTATGCTGACGCCATGAACGACGACCAGTTGCTGCGCTATTCGCGCCACATCCTGCTCGACGAGCTCGGCGTCGAGGGCCAGCAGCGGCTGCTGGCGGCCCACGCGCTGGTGATCGGCGCCGGCGGGCTCGGCTCGCCGGTGGTGCTTTACCTGGGCACGGCCGGGGTGGGCACGATCACCATCGTCGACCACGACAGCGTCGACCTGACCAACCTGCAGCGACAGATCGTCCACAACCTGTCGCGCGTGGGCCAGCCGAAGGCAGCGTCCGCGGCGCAGACCATCGCGGCCATCAACCCGGAGGTGCGGGTCGTGGCGCTGCACGAGCGCGCCGACGCATCGCGCCTGGACGCACTGGTGGCCGACGCCGACGTCGTGCTCGACTGCAGCGACAACTTCGCCACCCGCCAGGCGGTCAACGCCGCCTGCGTCGCGCATCGCAAGCCGCTGGTGTCGGGCGCGGCAATCGGCTTCGATGCGCAGATCTCGGTCTACGACACCCGCGCACCGGCGGCCCCCTGCTATGCCTGCGTCTTTCCGCCCGAGGCTGCGGTCGAGGAGGTGCGCTGCGCCACCATGGGCGTGTTCGCGCCGCTGGTGGGCATCGTCGGCGCGATGCAGGCCGCCGAGGCGCTGAAGCTGCTGGCGGGCGTCGGCACCTCGCTGGCCGGGCGCCTGCTGATGCTCGACGCACGCAGCATGGAATGGAGCGAGATCCGGCTCGCGCGCCAGGCGCAGTGCCCGGTGTGCGCCCGGGCGCGCGGCTGAGGCGTCGCCCAGTCGCCACCCCCACCTCATGGGCACCGGCAGGGTTTAAGCTGCCGCCCATGGCCAAAGACAAGAACACGCCGGCGCCCACGCCGGGCGAACTGCGAGCGCGCAACTTCCCGACGGCACAGCAGGAAGCGGAGATCCGCCCGCCGCCGTCGCGCTACGACGGTCCCGAAAGCTCGTACCGCCTCGCCTTCACCGACACGGAGTTCCTGCTGCGCGAGGAACTGCGCCCGGTGCGCATGCAGCTCGAGCTGCTCAAGCCCGAGATGATCCAGCAGGAGCAGGCGATCGAATCGACGATCGTCATCTTCGGCAGCGCGCGCATCGTGCCCACCGACGTCGCCGAGCGACTGGTGGAAGACGCCGCCTCGGCGGGCGACGAGACGGCCCTTCGCATGGCCCAGACTCACGTCGCCATGTCGCGCTACTACGAGCAGGCGCGCCGCTTCGCCGCGCTCATCACCGAGAAGTCGCGCGACCTCGCCACGCCGATCTACGTGGTCACCGGCGGCGGCCCCGGCATCATGGAAGCGGGCAACCGCGGCGCGCACGAGGTCGGCGGCAAGAGCATCGGCCTGAACATCGTGCTGCCGCACGAGCAGGCGCCCAACCCCTACATCACGCCCGAACTGTGCTTCCAGTTCCACTACTTCGGGCTGCGCAAGATGCACTTCCTGATGCGCTCGATCGCATTGGTGAGCTTTCCGGGCGGATTCGGCACCCTGGACGAACTGTTCGAGGCGTTGACGCTCATCCAAACAGGCAAATGTCGGCGTCGTCCGGTGCTACTGTTCGGCCGCGATTTCTGGACGCGCCTCATCAACTTCGAGCTGCTGGTCGAGACAGGGATGATCAGCCCCATGGACCTGCACCTGTTTCGCTTCGTCGAGACGGCCGAGGAGGCATGGAGCGTGCTGGAGGCGTACTACGGCTTCGGCCCGCGCGTCGACGCGAAGGGCGATTACGCCGACAACGTTTGACCTTCTCGATGGCCCGACAGCACATGAACCAGCACATCAGCATCATCGGCGCGCCGACCGACATCGGCGCGGGCAGCCGCGGCGCCAGCATGGGGCCGGAGGCGCTGCGGGTGGCCAACATCGTGCCGGTGCTGCAAAGCCACGGCCTCGAGGTGGTGGACCGCGGCAACCTCGCCGGCCCCGCCAACCCGTGGTTGCCGCCCGCCGGAGGCTACCGCCACCTGGCCGAAGTGGTGGCCTGGAACCAGGCCGTGCATGCCGCCGTGCATGCCGAGCTCACGCTCGGGCGGCTGCCCATCCTGCTGGGCGGCGACCATTGCCTCGGGCTGGGCTCGATCAGCGCCGTGGCGCGCCATTGCCGCGAGCACAACAGGAAGCTGCGCATCCTGTGGCTCGATGCCCACGCCGACTTCAACACCAACATCCTCACCCCCAGCGGCAACCTGCACGGCATGCCCGTGGCATGCCTGTGCGGCCACGGCCCGCAGGAGCTGATCGAGATCGGCGGCAAGGTGCCCGCCATCAGCCCGAAGTGGATCCGCCAGATCGGCATCCGAAGCGTCGACGAGGGCGAGAAGCGCTTCGTGCACGAGATGGACCTCGAGGTCTTCGACATGCGCTACATCGACGAGATGGGCATGCGCCACGCGATGGAGCTCGCGCTCGCCACGCTCGATGCCAACACGCACCTGCACGTGAGCTTCGACGTCGATTTCCTCGATCCCGACGTGGCCCCGGGCGTGGGCACCACCGTGCGCGGCGGCCCGACCTACCGCGAGGCGCAGCTGTGCATGGAGATGATCGCCGACACCGGCCGGCTCGCCTCGCTTGACGTGATGGAGCTCAACCCTGCGCTCGACGTGCGCAACGCCACCGCCGAGGTGGCGGTCGACCTGATCGAGAGCCTGTTCGGCAAGAGCACCTTGATGCGCAAGTGACTCTCGCCCGGAGGGCGAGAGTCATCCCCGCGAAAGCCGGCATCCACGCACGCCTCACGCGCAGCTCACCGTCACGTCGTGGTTGTGCGACAAGGTGGTGGTCGAGGTGGTCGTCACCGACATCCCCGCCTTCAGCTGCGCCAGCATCGCCGCCGACAAGGTGATGGTGTGGTCGTGCGAGGCGCTGCCCATGATGCTG
>DATFAY010000533.1:0-2087 GCA_035254085.1 Piscinibacter sp. | reverse complement strand
CTGTGGTCGGCGATCGGGCTGCCGATCGCGCTGGCGATCGGCGCAGAGCATTTCCGCGAGCTGCTGGCCGGCGCGCATGCGATGGACCGGCACTTCGCCGAGGCGCCGCTCGAGAAGAACCTGCCGGTGCTGCTGGCGCTCATCGACCTGTGGTATCGCAACTTCCACGGCTTCACGAGCCGCAGCGTGGCGCCCTACCACCAGGGGCTGAGGCGCTTGCCGGCCTACCTCCAGCAGCTGGAGATGGAAAGCAACGGCAAGCGGGTCGATCTCGACGGCGAGCAGTTGCCGTTCGCCACCAGCCCGGTGGTGTGGGGCGAGCCCGGCACCAACGGCCAGCATGCCTATTTCCAGATGCTGCACCAGGGCACCGACGTGATCCCGGTCGAGTTCATCCTGGTGCGCCGGCCGATGCATGCCTGGACCGACCTGCACACCAAGCTGCTGGCCAACGGGCTGGCTCAGGCGCAGGCACTGATGCTGGGCAAGTCGACCGGGCAGGCCCTGGGCGAGAAGGCGCCGACGGCGTCGAAGGCGCTGGACGCCGCCACCATCGCGCGCCACCGGACCTTCCCCGGCAACCGGCCCAGCACGACGCTGCTGCTGGAGCAGCTCACCCCCGCCAGCCTCGGCGCCCTGATCGCGCTCTACGAGCACCGTGTGTTCGTGATGGGTGCGCTGTGGGGCATCAACAGCTTCGACCAGTGGGGCGTCGAGCTCGGCAAGGCCCTGTGCAACGAGCTGCTTCCGCGGCTGGCCAGCGGCGACACCGAAGGCCTGGACGCGTCGACTGCCGGCCTTCTCAAGCGACTGGTGCGATGAGCCGGCGCAGCAACCTCGTTTTCGACTTCGGCGGGGTGCTGTTCCGCTGGCAGCCGCACGAGTTCATGCCGCGCCTGCTGCCGCATCTGGCGACCGGCGAGTCGGCCGCCGCCGCGCTGGTGACCGACTTCTTCCAGGGCTACGGCGGCGATTGGGGCGAGTTCGATCGCGGGCAGATCGACGAGGCACGCGTGGCCCAGCGCATCGCCTGGCGCACCGGCATGGCGCTGGCCGACGTGCGCAAGGTCATCGACGCGATCCCCGGCGAACTGCAGCCGCTGCCCCACGCCATGCCGCTGCTGCGGCGGCTGCGCCAGCGCGGGCATCGCCTGTTCTTCCTGTCGAACATGCCGGCGCCGTTCGCCGCGCACCTCGAAGCCGCGCACGGCCTGGACGAATGGTTCGAGGGCGGCGTGTTCTCGTCGCGGGTCGGGCTGCTCAAGCCCGAGCCGGCGATCTTCCATCACGCGGCGAGCCAGTTCGGCATCGCGCCGCGCGAGAGCGTGTTCATCGATGACTTTGCGCTCAACGTGAAGGCCGCTCGGGCACTCGGCTGGGACGGCATCCACTTCCTCAGCGCGGCGCAGTGCGAAGCGGCGCTGGCCGCGCGCGGCCTGCTCTGAGCGGCAGCGCATCGCGCGGCGACCCGCCGAGTTGGCGCGTCCAGGCGCGGCGCAGCTGCAGGTCCGAGTTGAAGCCGGCTGCCTCGGCCGCGCGCGTCACCGTGGCGCCGTGCTGCAACGCCTGCCGCGCATGCTCGAGGCGGATCTTCTCCAGGTAGTGCAGCGGCGACACGCCCGCGTGCTCGTTGAACAGGCGCAGCAGGTGCCGCTCGGTGACGTGCGCCAGCGATGCGAGTCCCGGCATGTCCCAGGCCTGCCGCGGATCCGCGCTCACCGCGTCCTGCACCCGGTGCACCGCGGGGTGCAGGTGGCGCCGGTGCATGAGCATCGGCGAGAGCTCGGGGTCGTTCGGGGTGCGCCGCAGATACACGACCATGTCGGTGGCGACGGCGGCTGCCGTCGCGTCGCCGCACTCCTGCGCGATCAGGTGCAGCGACAGGTCGATGCCCGCGGTCACGCCGGCGCTGGACGCGAGCGGCCCGTCCAGCACGAACACCCGGTTGGAGACGACCTGGGCCTGCGGCGCCAGGCGGGCGAGCTCCTCGAGCATTTCATGGTGCGTGGTGCAGCGGCGCGTGCCGAGCAGGCCGGCACGCGCCGCCAGCAAGGTGCCTGAACAGATGGTGACCAGCCGATGGCCGG
>DATFAY010000532.1:0-2995 GCA_035254085.1 Piscinibacter sp. | reverse complement strand
GAGCTTGTCGGCCACGCGCTTCATGTTCTTCTGGTAACCCCCGTGGTCGCCGAGAAACACGATGTCGCGAAAGCCGTGCTGGCGCAGGCTGCGCGCCGTGTACTCCAGCGTCGCCTCGAAGGCGGCATCGGGGATCGTGAGCGTGCCCGCGAAGCGCATGTGCGCCGTGGGCGGGTTGATCGCGCCTTCGGGCACGTACGCGATGACCGGGGCAACCACCGCCTGGCCCAGGCGCTGCGCAATGCGGCCAGCCAGCAGCCGGGCCCGCACGTTGTGCTTGCCCAGCACCATGGCCGGTCCGCTCTGCTCGGTGCCGCCGATGGGCACCAGCGCCGTCGTCGCGCCGGCACGCACCGCGTCGCGCAGCTCGGTCCAGGTCATGTCTTCGAGATAGACGCCGTGCTGCGCCTGCCCGCCCTGCGCGAGGGCAGCCGGCCACGGCAGCAGCGACAAGCACGCGGCGCACAGCGCAGGGGCCAGCATCGAGGGGATCTTCCGCATCGGCGCGATCTTACCGACGCCGCTCGTCCCGCCGGCTCGTGCCGCCGTGGCGTCTCACGCCTCGGGCGGGAAGAGCTTGCGCGTCAGCTCGCGGCGATTGAGCTGCAGCAGGTCCTTGTCGAGCTCGTCCACCACCGTCTTCGCGGTCTCGGCGTCCAGCGCCTTGCGCAGGCGCCCCAGGAAACGAGGCGCCGCGGCGATGCGCAGCCGTTCGAAGCGGCCCTGCGCATGCGCCTGCGCGAGCCGCTCGGCGACGCGTCGCGCGAACAGCTCGGCCTCGTGATCGAGCTTGTCCTCGCCGGCCGAGGTGGTGGTGCTGCCGCCCATGCGTGCGTCGCCTCCGCCACCGCGCCGGCCGTAGGCATCGCGCCGCAGGTCCGCGTTGTCGGCGTGCGCCGCGGCATCTGTCATTTCTTCAACGTCGGCGAGATCGCCTCCCGCGTCGCGCATCGCCAGAATGCGCGCACGCCCTTCATCTGCAAGAACAATCCAGGTCGGGTCCATGCGGGCTCCTTGGGTCGTGGCCGCCCTGGGGCGCGGCCTGGTCGAAGTGCGGCAAGCGATGTACCCGCGACATCGGTCGTGAACTAGTTCTCGCGCAAGCCCGGCACGGCTCATGCGCCGCTTCGGAAAGCCCCGCTCCAGTTCCACACTGCAGCGTCGATAACGACCTTGCACGCCATGAAAGCCAAGCTGTCCGTCGTCGCCCTGCTCCTGTGGCCCTTCACGATGCTGAAGCGGCTGCTGGGGTCGCAGGTGCGCGTCAAGCGCGTCGAGGGCCGCTGGCGCGTGGTGCTCGACAACAGCCCGGCGGTCGCCGAGACCCCGGCGGCGCCCGTCGGCCGCAAGGCGTCCCGCAAGCCTTCACGCGCCGATGGCGCCACCCCGGCCGCGAGCGCGACCGTGGCTGCGAAGGCCGCGGAGCCCGCCGCGAGCGCCACCGACGAGCCCGACCCCATGCACCTGGAATTGCGCCAGTTGCTGGCCCAACACAGTGCGGCGCGCCAGTTGATGCGACACCTGGCCTACCTCGAGCGCACGCTCAAGCTGGCCGGCCCCGATGGGCTCGGCGGCTTGCCCCTGGACGTGCTGCAAAAGGCGCTGGCGCAGCTCGAGGGGCTGGTGAGCGACTGGTCCTCGCCGGGGCTGGCGCAGCTGCGGCTGCAGCTGACCATGGTGATCGCCGACAAGGAAGAGCAGGCTCCCGCCGGCGCCCCGGAGGTGAACGAGGACGCCGACGCCGATTTCGAGGCGCTCAAGCGGGCCTGGGCGGGCGCCGTGCCGGCCGAGGCGGCCACGCCGCCCAAGGGCTGAGCGGCGCCCAGGCGGCGCCTTGCGCCACTGGTCAGCCGGCGTCCTTCTGCGACTGCTGGTCCTGCAGCATGCGCCACATGACCTTGCCCGAGCCCGACTTGGGCAGCGCATCGACGAACTCGACGATGCGCGGCACCTTGTACGCGGCCATGTGCTCGCGTGCCCAGCCGATGATGTCTTCGGGCGCGGTCTTGCCCTGTGCGGCCGCGCGCAGCACGACCACCGCCTTGACCGTCTCGCCGCGGTAGGCGTCGCGCGCGGCGATGATGCAGGCCTCCTGCACGGCCGGATGCTTGTACAGCAGCATCTCCACTTCGGCCGGCCACACCTTGAACCCGCTCGCGTTGATCATTCGCTTCAGGCGATCGGTGATGAAGAAGTAGCCGTCCTCGTCCATGCGCCCGAGGTCGCCGGTGCGAAAGAAGCTCTTGCCCTCGAACTCGACGAAGGCGGCCTTGGTGGCATCGGGATGCCGCCAGTAGCCCTTGAACACCATCGGGCCGCGGGTGATGATCTCGCCCACTTCGCCGACCGGCATCTCCTGCAGCGTGATCGGGTCGACCACGCGCGAGTCCACGCCGAAGATCGGCATGCCCAGGCACTGCAGCTTGGGCGACTCCGGCGGATTCGCGTGGCTGGGCGCGGCGGTTTCGGTCAAGCCGTAGCCTTCGGCGAAGAGCAGGCCGAACTCGTCGCGCAGCCGCTCGGCCACGGCCTGCGGCATGGCCGCCCCGCCGCCGCTCAGGTAGCGCAGGCTCTTCAGGTCGAAGCTCGCGTAGTTGGGGCTGCCGAACAGGTCGATGATCATCGTCGGGATGCAGGTCCAGTGGCTGACCTGGTATCTCGAGATCAGCCGGCCGGCGAGCTCGCGATCCCAGCGCGGCATCAGCACCACGGTGCTGCCGCCATAGACTGGCCCCAGCACGCCGTACATCATCCCGGTGATGTGGAACATCGGCACCACGCCCAGGCTCACCGCCTCGGCGCCGGCCGAGCCCCACACGCCGCCGCCGATGGCGTTGACCATCAGCGTGCGGTGGGTGTGCATGCAGCCCTTGGGGTTGCCGGTGGTGCCCGAGGTGTAGGGCAGCAGCGCGAGATCGTCGGGCTGCGCGGTGTGCGGGCCCGGCTGCAGCTTGCGCTCCAGCACGTCGGTCCAGCGGGTGCAGATGGCCGGCAG
>DATFAY010000531.1:0-4768 GCA_035254085.1 Piscinibacter sp. | reverse complement strand
TCAGCCACAACCGCCACTGGCTCGACGCCAACGGCAGCGAATGGCGCAACCAGCTGCAGATCGGGCAGGTGCCGCGCTGGTTCACCGAGCTGTACCACCCGCTGAACTGGACGATGGGAGCCAGCAACGACTGGTTCCTCGCCGGCTACGGCCTGGTCGAGCGGCGCCAGGTCGCCGTCTACAACAACGACAGCGGCGCCGAGCGCGGCCGCTTCGATCGCGGCCTGGGTCGCATCGGCATCGACCTGGGCCAGCCCTGGGCGGCGTTCGGCGAGGTGCGCATCGGCCTCGTGCACGAGGTCGAGCGCAGCAGCCCGGACATCCTGGCGCTCGAGTACACCGGCCCGCGCGAAAGCCAGACGGTGCGCGAAACCGGCCTGCGGATGGGCGTGGTGCTGGACCAGCTCGATTTCGCCAACTTCCCGCGGCGGGGCTACCGGGTCGAGGCCGAAACGGTCACCGGCCGACACGAGGACACGCTGGCCCCGGGGAGCAGCCGCTTCACGCGCCTGGAGGCTCAGGCCAGCACGGTGAGCAGCTGGGGGCCGCACACGCTGAACGCCTACGCGCGCGTGCAAAGCGCAGGCTCCAGCGCGCTCACCGGCCTGGGCCGCTACACCCTGGGCGGCTTTCACGAACTCTCGGGCTACCGCCCGGGCCAGATCGACGGCAACAGCGTGCTGTTCGGCCGCCTGACCTACTACCTGCACCCCACGCCGGCGCCGCTGCTGACCCGCGGCTTCTTCGTCGGCGGCACGCTGGAGGCCGGCAACGCCTGGGGCCGCTGGCGCGATGTCTCGCTGGCCGACCTGCGCAGCGGCATGAGCCTGTTCGTCGGCTCCGACACCGGCTTGGGGCCCTTGTACCTGGGCCTGACCTATGCGCCGCGCGGCGCGGCCGGCCTGTACCTGTTCATCGGCCGGCCGTGACCAGCGCGGCCTCGATCTCGTCGGCGATGCGCTGCGGCTGCTCGTGGAGCACCCAGTGCGTCGCCCGCGGAATGCGCGTCACGGTGAGCTGCGGCACGTAGGCCTCCATGCCGTCGACCAGGGACGGCAGCAGCGCGTGATCGCCCTCGGCCCAGACGACATGGGTCGGCACGTGCACGGTCACCAGCTCGGCGGGCAGCTGCACCTTCATGACCGACGCGTCCTCGGCCGTCGGCGGGCGCAGCGGCGAGGCGCGATAGAAGTTCAGCGGCCCGCGAAGGCCTTGCCGCCACACGCCGCGGTACTGGTTCTTGACCGCCTCGGTCAGCCAGTGCGCACCCGGCCGGGTCGAGTCGGGATCGTCGTGCGCGCCGAAGAAGGGCCACAGCCTCGCATAGTCGTTTTCCTCGAGCAGGCGTTCAGCATCGGGCCGGCACAGAAAGTTCATGTAGGCGCTCGCGGCCTGCTGGGCGGGGTCGTGCTGCAGATCGCGCAAGAAGGTGGCCGGATGCGGCGAGTTGACGATCACCAGGCGCTTGAGCCGCTTCGGATGCAGGGCCGCGAAGTTCCACGCCACGGCGCCGCCCCAGTCGTGCGCGACCAGCGCCTCGACGCAGCCGCCGAGCTGGTCGACCAGCGCAGCGATGTCGGCCACCAGGTGCTTCGCGCGGTAGGCCTCGATCTCCGGCGGCGCCGACGAGCGCTCGTAGCCGCGCAGGTTGGGCGCCACGCAGCGATAGCGGCCGCCGAAGTGCGCGAGCAATGCGTCCCACGCGAAGGCCGCTTCGGGAAAGCCGTGCAGGAACAGCAGCACTGGCGCACCTTCGGGCCCCGCGGCGCGGCACGACAAGGTGATGCCGTGCGGCAGTTCGATGGAGAAGCGTTCGATCATCGGGGCAAGTATCGGCGGCGCGCCGAGCGCCGGTTGTCATGCCAGCGACAGCAGCAGGGACAGCGCGCGCGGGTCGCCCGCGAGCCGCTCAATGCGCCCAGCCGTGCAGCACGACAGCCGCGTCGGCGACCCCGGTCTTGTTCAGCGCGGAGAAGAGCGTCACGCCCACGTCGGCCTCGTCGGTCGTCATCTCGCCGAGTGCCGCCTGCGCCTGCGACAACGCCTCGCGGGCTTCCTTGCGGTTGAGCTTGTCGGCCTTGGTCAGCAGCACCAGCAGTCGCACCGAGCCGTTGCCCACGCGCGGCGCCACGAACTCCAGCAGGCGGCGGTCCAGGTCGGTGAAGCCCAGGCGCGCGTCCACCATCAGTACCACGCCCGCCAGGCTGCGCCGCACCTCGAGGTATTCGGCCATCACCTGCTGCCAGCGCAGCTTCGCGCCGCGCGCCACCGCGGCGTAGCCGTAGCCCGGCAGATCGGCGAAGAGCGCGTCGGGCGCGGTGCGAGGGCCCAGCTCGAACAGATTGATGTGCTGCGTGCGCCCCGGCGTCTTGGAGGCGAAGGCGAGGCGCTTTTGCTGCGTGAGCGTGTTGATGGCCGTCGACTTGCCCGCATTGGAGCGGCCGACGAAGGCGATCTCGGGCAGCTCGGTGGGCGGCAACTGGTCGAGCCGGCTGGCCGTGGTGAGGAAGCGCGCGGTGTGGGTCCAGGCCAGCGCCAGCTTGTCTTCGGCCGATGCGCCGGCCCCGCTGCCGGGCGGGTTCGAGGTCGGGTTCTGATCGGTCATGAAGGCGCCCAAAGCCATCATTGTAAAATCCGCGGGTTTTGCACCTCACAAGCCCACCACCGACATGAAGTCTGCTGCGTCCTTGCCTGCCTTCTTGGGTCCTTTCCTGTTGAGCGGCCTCCTGCTCGCGCCGTTGGCGGCCACGGCCGCAGACGCTGCTTCCGCCCCGGCCGCCCCCGCGGCAGCCTCGGCCCCGGCCGCGGCCGCACCGGCCCCGGCGACCAAGCCGGACCTGGCCAAGGGCCAGGCCAAGTCGGCGCAGGTCTGCGGCGCCTGCCACACCAACGACGGCTCGCGCGGCATCCCCGCCAACCCCATCCTGCAAGGCCAGCATCCCGAGTACCTGGTCAAGCAGTTGACCGAGTTCAAGGCCGACAAGCGCCAGAACCCGATCATGAAGGGCATGGCCTCGATGCTGTCCGAACAGGACATGAAGGACGTGGCGGCGTTCTACGCCACCAAGCAGGCCAAGCCGGGATTCGCCAAGAGCAAGGACCTGGCGATCCTGGGCGAGAAGATCTACCGCGGCGGCCTGGCCGATCGCCACATCGCGGCGTGCGCCGGCTGCCATGGCCCCAGCGGCGCCGGCATCCCGGCACAGTACCCGCGCCTGTCCGGCCAGCACGCCGAGTACACCGAGGCGCAGCTGGTGGCCTTCCGCAGCGGCGCGCGCGCCAACAGCCCGCAGATGGCGGGTGTGGCGCTGCAGATGACCGACAAGGAAATCAAGGCGGTCGCCGACTACATCGCCGGCTTGCGCTGAACCGTTCTCGCGCAGGCGACGAGGCCGGCCCAGCGCCGGCCTTCTTCATTCCGGGGCCGCGCGGCGTTCGACGCGCGTCGGCCCTGCGGCCCACGCCGGCCGCGCGCTTGGCTATAGTGGGTGCAGCATCACTGCCTTCACCGCCATGCCCTACATCCGCCGCGGCCCCGACGGCCAGATCGAGAGCCTGCACCGCCATGGCGAGCAGGGAATGGAGTTCCTGCCCACCGGCCACGCCGAGCTGCAGGCCTTCGTCGGGCACGGCGCGAGCCCGAGCGGCACGGCCGAGTTCAGCCGCCTCGACGCGGACTTCGTGCGCGTGATCGAGGACGTGATCGACACGCTGATCGTCAAGAACATCATCAACATCACCGACCTGCCGGGCGAGGCGCAGGCCAAGCTCTTCGCGCGCAAGAGCTTTCGCGAGCGCGTGTCGAAGAACTCGCTGCGCCTGTATTCCGACACCGAGTTCAACACCGTCATCGACGACACCAACTTCGGCGGCCTGCCCTGAGCCGGCCGGAACCGCCTGTAAGGTCGGCGATCGAAACCAGACCAACGGTCAGGCGCGCACCGGGCGCGTCGCAGGAGTCCCCATGCACCCTTTGAAAGACCGCGGCTTCGCATTGCCGTCCGCCGAGATCACGCCGCGCCGCATCTACGAAGGCCGGCGCGAGCTGCTGCGGCTGACGCTCGCAGGCGCCGCCGGCGCGGCGCTGGCCGGCTGGGCCGCACGCGAGGCGCGGGCGCAGGCCCCGCGGCCGGGCAAGCTGGCCGCGCTCGCAGGCGGTCGCACCGCGGTGGCCGGCGGCATGACGATGGAAAAGCTCACGCCCTACGACGACGTCACCGGCTACAACAATTTCTACGAGTTCGGCACCGACAAGTCGGACCCGGCGCGCAACGCCCACACCCTCAAGACACGCCCCTGGACGGTGGCGATCGAGGGCGAGGTCAAGAAACCCCGGACCTTCGACATCGACGAACTGCTCAAGCTCGCCCCGCTCGAGGAGCGCGTCTACCGGCTGCGCTGCGTGGAGGGCTGGTCGATGGTGATCCCGTGGGTGGGCTATTCGCTGGCGGAACTCATCAAGCGCGTGGAGCCGACGGGCAACGCGAAATACGTCGAGTTCGTCACCCTCGCGGACACGAAGACCATGCCCTACGTCGGCTCGCGGGTGCTCGACTGGCCCTACGTGGAAGGCCTGCGCATGGACGAGGCCATGCACCCGCTTGCGCTGCTCGCCTTCGGCCTGTACGGCGAGGTGCTGCCCAACCAGAACGGAGCGCCGGTGCGCGCCGTGGTGCCCTGGAAATACGGCTTCAAGAGCGGCAAGTCGATCGTCAGGATCCGCTTCGTCGAGAAGGAGCCGCGCACCAGCTGGGTCAAGGCCAACAGC
>DATFAY010000530.1:0-35260 GCA_035254085.1 Piscinibacter sp. | reverse complement strand
TGGTGCGGCGCGCCGATGCCGGCATCGACGATCAACGGCACGCCGGGCAGGCGCTCGCGCAGCGTGCGCAGCGCGAAAGGGTTCAGCAGGCCCTGGCCCGAGCCGATCGGCGCGCCCCAGGGCATCAGCAGCTCGCAGCCGGCATCGAGCAGGCGGCGGCAGGCCACCAGGTCATCGGTGCAGTAGGGGAACACGGCGAAGCCGTCGCGCACGAGTTGCGTCGCGGCATCGAGCAGCGCCCAGGGGTCGGGCTGCAGCGTGTGCTCGTCGCCGGTCACCTCGAGCTTGATCCAGCGTGTGCCGTACAACTCGCGCGCCATGTGGGCCAGCGTGATGGCTTCGTGGGCCGTGCGGCAGCCGGCGGTGTTGGGCAGCAGGCGCGCGCCGCTGGCCTGCACGATCGCGACGAAGCCGTTGTCGGCGGCGTGGCCGCCGGCCAGCGCGCGCTTCAGGCCGACGGTGACGACCTGCGTGCCGGCCGCGGCGACGGCTTCGCGCAGGACCTGGGGCGAGGGGTAGCCCGCGCTGCCGAGCAGGAAGCGGCTGGCCAGCGGCGTGCCGTAGAGCGTCCAGGTGGACGCGGGGTTGGACGCGGGGGTGGACGAGGACATGGGGTCAGCCTCCAACAATGGCTTTGAACACGGTGATGCGGTCGCCCGCGGCGAGCGCCGTGCCCTCGCGCTGATCGCGTGGCACGAAGCTGCCATTCAGGGCCGTGGCGACCTGCTCGGGCGGCTCGCCTAGGCGTGCCAGCAGCCCGGCCAGCGTCAGGCCCTCGGCACCGGCCAGCGGCTCGCCGTTGACGTAGAGGCACGGTGGGGCGGCGAGGTCGTTCATGCGAGCTCCAGCTGATGCAGCGCGTCGTCCACCAGCGCCGGCGCGAGCAGCCAGCCATGGCGGAACAGCCCGTTGATGCGCAGCAGCCCCGCCTCGTGTTCGACGACCGGCCGGTGGTCGGGCAGGGCCGGGCGCAGGTTCGTTTCGAGGTGGACGATGCGCGCCTCGGCCAGCGCCGGGATCACGCTGTGCGCGGCCGTCAGCAGCTCGACCGCGCTGGCCAGGCTGACCGGCGAGCGGTCTTCGCTTTCGACCTCGGTCGCGCCGACGACGATCAGGTCGCCCGGGCGCGGCACCAGGTACACGCGGTGGCGCGGGTGCAGCAGGCGCAGCGGGCGCGCCAGCACCACGCCCGGCGCGTGCAACCACAGCACCTCGCCGCGCACGCCGCGCAGCGGCAGCACATCCTTCGCGCCCAGGCCGCGGGCGTCGATGGCCCAGTCGGCCGCGAGCACCTGGCCGTCGTCGAGCAGCAGGCGGCCCGGCTCGACACGCAACGCGCGCCGGCCCCAATGCCACTGCACCTGTGGTGCGGCGCGGCACAGCGCGTGCATCATGGCTGGCGACAGCAGCTGGCCCTCGCCGTCGAGCGACCAGCCCAGCAGGTTCGGCGCCAGCGCCGGCTCGAGCGCGGCCAGCTCGCCGGCGGCCAGCGCGCGCGGCGTCGGCTGGCCGTGGGGTGCGGCCTCTGCCAGCCGGGCCAGCACCCGCTGCGCCGCGCCGCGGTCGCCCGGGTGGGCGAGCAGCAGGCTGCCGGCGCGGCGCACCAGGGCCGGTTCACCACCGGGCTGGTCCAGCGCGGCGGCGATGTCCTGCCAGCGCCCGAGCGCGCGCCAGCCGAGCGCGCCGATCTCGGGGCCGGCGTTCTCGCTCTCGGCCAGCGGGCTCAGCATGCCGGCCGCCGTGAAGCCGGCGGCGCCCTGGCCATCGTGCCGTGGCTCGGGGCCGGGCGCCGGGTCCACCACCTGCACGTGGTGGCCGGCGCGCGCTAGCGTCCAGGCCAGCAGCCGGCCGAGCACGCCGGCGCCGGCGATCGCGATCGTCTGTGCGGCCATGGTCGTCACCCCTGCTCGGCGGGGCTGATCGGGATGTACAGCTCGCCGCCGCCCGCCTTGAACTCGGCGGACTTGGCGGACATGCCGCGGGCCAGGGCATCACCCTCGCTCACACCCTGGGCCTCGGCGAAGGCCCGCACCTCCTGCGTGATCTTCATCGAGCAGAACTTCGGCCCGCACATGCTGCAGAAGTGCGCGCTCTTGGCGCTGTCCTTGGGCAGCGTCTCGTCGTGGAAGCTGCGCGCGGTGTCCGGATCCAGCCCGAGGTTGAACTGGTCCTGCCAGCGGAACTCGAAGCGCGCGGTCGACAGCGCGTCGTCGCGGTCGCGTGCGCCGGGGTGGCCCTTGGCGACGTCGGCCGCGTGGGCGGCGATGCGGTAGGCGATCAGGCCCTGCTTGACGTCTTCGCGGTCGGGCAGGCCCAGGTGTTCCTTGGGCGTCACGTAGCACAGCATCGCGGTGCCCATCCAGCCGATCATCGCGGCGCCGATCGCGCTGGCGATGTGGTCGTAGCCGGGCGAGATGTCGATCGTCAACGGGCCCAGCGTGTAGAACGGCGCCTCGTGGCAGTGCTTGAGCTGCTCGTCCATGTTGGCCTGGATCAGGTGCATCGGCACATGGCCCGGGCCTTCGATCATGGTCTGCACGTCGTGCTTCCACGCGATCTGCGTCAGCTCGCCGAGGGTGCGCAGCTCGGCGAACTGGGCCTCGTCGTTGGCGTCGGACAGCGAGCCGGGCCGCAGGCCGTCACCGAGCGAGAAGGCCACGTCGTAGGCCTTCATGATGTCGCAGATGTCCTCGAAGTGCGTGTAGAGGAAGTTCTCGCGGTGGTGGGCGATGCACCACTTCGCCAGGATCGAGCCGCCGCGCGAGACGATGCCGGTGCGCCGCGCCGCGGTGAGGTGGATGAAGGGCAGGCGCAGCCCGGCGTGGATGGTGAAGTAGTCGACGCCCTGCTCGGCCTGCTCGATCAGCGTGTCGCGAAAGATCGCCCAGCTCAGCTCCTCGGCCACGCCGCCGACCTTCTCCAGCGCCTGGTAGATCGGCACCGTGCCGATCGGCACCGGGCTGTTGCGCACGATCCAGTCGCGCGTGGTGTGGATGTGTTCACCGGTGGACAGGTCCATCACCGTGTCGGCGCCCCAACGCGTCGACCAGACGAGTTTTTCGACCTCCTCGTCGATGCCCGAGCTGACGGCCGAGTTGCCGATGTTGGCGTTGACCTTGACCTTGAAGCGCCGGCCGATGGCCATCGGTTCCAGCTCGGGGTGGTTGATGTTGGCCGGGATGATCGCGCGGCCCCGGGCCACCTCATCGCGCACGAACTCGGGCGTGATGCCGGCGGCGTTCTCGCGCAGCGCGACGAACTCCATCTCGGGCGTCACGATGCCGCGGCGGGCGTAGTGCATCTGGGTCACGTTGGCACCGGCCTTGGCACGCCGCGGCGTGCGCTGCAGGCTCGCGGCACTGGCGTGCAGCGCGGCCAGCTGGGCGCCGGCCCGGGCGCCGTCGTCGCGCGCGAGGGGCGCGCGGCCGGCGTAGGGCTCGGTGTCGCCGCGGGCATCGACCCAGGCGGCGCGCAACGCGGGCAGGCCGCGCCGCACGTCGATCTCGATGGCGGGGTCGGTGTAGGGCCCCGAGGTGTCGTAGACGGTGAGGCGGTCGCCGTTGCTCAGCGAGATCTCGCGCATCGGCGCGGCCACGCCGGGCAGGCTGCCGGGCAGGTGGACCTTGCGCGAGGCGGGAAAGGGTTCGCGCGCCTGGGCGAGCAGATCGGCGCCGGCGGCGGGGGCAGAGTCGGGGGTCTTCATCGCGGTCTCCAGTGCAATCAACCAAGGGCTGCTCCGGAGACCGGCCACCGTCGGCGTGCATGGGGCCCGCCCCGATTGAGGACTCGGGGCGCCACCGCGTCTGCACGCCCGCTGAAGGGGCCTGCGCTCTTCTTCCGCCGGTACGAACCGGATCAAGTTCTCGGGTTCGGCCTTCAATCCCATTTGGCCGTCTCAGCGCGTCAACGCGCACCCCGGAGCGAGACGCAGTGTAGTACAGGCGATGCGATCGATTCGCGCTCCGACCCGAATGTCGTGGTCATCGATTGTTTCGAGCCCGCGCCGGCCACGGCGCCGCAAAATGCCGGCTCGCACTCTTGCCCACGAACGACAAGGAGAAGGCCATGCAAGGCGACCCGCAGGTGCTGCAGTACCTCAATGCCCAACTGAAGATGGAGCTCACCGCGATCAGCCAGTATTTCCTGCATGCCCGCATGCAGAAGAACTGGGGCCTCGCGCGCCTGGCCAAGCACGAGTACGAGGAATCGATCGAGGAGATGAAGCACGCCGACAAGCTGGTCGAGCGTGTGCTGGTGCTCGACGGCCTGCCCAACCTGCAGGACCTGGGCAAGCTGCTGATCGGCGAATCGGCGGTCGAGACGCTGCACTGCGACCTGAAGCTCGAGCTGGCCTCGCAGGTGCATCTGAAGGAGGCGATCGCCTACTGCGAATCGGTGCGTGACTACGTTTCGCGCGAGTTGTTCGAGGAGATCCTCGAAGACACCGAGGAGCACATCGACCACTTGGAGACCCAGATTGGCCTCGTCTCGCAGATGGGCGAGCAGAACTGGCTGCAGTCGGCCGCCGGCCCGGTGGGCGAGGGCTGAGCGGGCCCGGCCGGGGGTGAGAAAAGTCCCCTGGTTTGCGCGGGATCAATAAACGGAATGAGAAGGATTCCTATTTGAGATAGACTGGCGATGTCTTCTGGATGCCACTTGCTGCGCCATGATCGTCTGCCTCTGCCACCGCGTGTCCGACCGCGACATCCACCGTGTCGTCGGCGAAGGGGTCACCAACTTCGAGCTGCTGCAGGACCTGACCCGCGTCGCGTCGAACTGCGGCAATTGCATGGATTGCGCGCGGATGGTGTTCGAGGAGGCCTGCGCCGAGCACGGGGTCGGGCATGAGCACGTGCACGTGCATGCCGAGAAGATGACTACCGCGCCCTAGGCTGGCCGCGCCACACCATCTCGTCACCGTGCCCCTCGTCGGCTGCGATCACGAAGCCGAGACGCTCGTAGAGCCGCCGCGCCGGGTTCGACTTCAGCACCTTCAGCTTCACGGGCACGCCGGCGGCGTGCGCCTCGTCGAGCAGCCCGCGCACCAGTGACGCGCCGATGCCCAGCCCCTGAAAAGCGGGCATCAGCTGGACCTGGATGACCCACCACTGCGCCGGCTCGCGGTGCAGCTTCCACAGCCCGACCGGCGCGCCGCCGACCTCGACGACCTGCGCCTCGTCGAAGAAGTTGCGCACCCGCTGCACCATTTCGGCCGGCGTCTGCACGATGCCGGCCGCGCGGTGGTGCGGGTCCATCGCCAGCTCGCGCAGCCGCAGCAGGAAGGGCACGTCTTCTTCCTGCGCGGGGCGCAGTGTGAAGGCGGGCACCGGCATCAGACGGCGGCGAGTGCGCGGGTGAGCTCGTCGCGCAGGTCGTTCACGTCTTCCACCCCCACCGACAGCCGGATCAGCGTGTCGCCGATGCCCAGCCTCGCGCGCTGCTCGGCCGGAATGGATGCGTGGGTCATGATGGCCGGGTGCTCGATCAGGCTCTCGACGCCGCCCAGGCTCTCGGCCAGCGAGAACAGCTCGCAGGTCTCGAGAAACCGGCGGGCGCCGGCCAGGTCGCTGGCCAGCTCGATCGAGATCATGCCGCCGAAGCCGGCGCGCATCTGGCGCCTGGCCAGCGCGTGCTGCGGGTGGCTCTCCAGCCCGGGGTAGTGCACTGTCGCCACCTTCGGCTGCTGCTGCAGCCAGCGCGCGAGCTGCAGTGCATTGCTCGAGTGCCGCTCCATGCGCAGCGCCAGCGTCTTCACGCCGCGCAGCGCGAGGAAGGCATCGAAGGGTCCGGCGATCGCGCCGACGGCGTTGTGCAGGAAGGCGAGCTGCTCGGCGATCGCGGCGTGGCGCGGCTCGCGGCCGACCACCGCGACACCACCGACCAGGTCCGAGTGGCCGTTGAGGTACTTGGTCGTCGAGTGCACGACGAGGTCGAAGCCCAGCTCCAGCGGGCGCTGGCCCCAGGGGCTGGCGAAGGTGTTGTCGGCCACGGCGATCAGACCGCGCTCGCGTGCGATGGCGGCGACCGCCTCGAGGTCGATGAGTTTCAGCAGCGGGTTCGATGGCGTCTCGACCCACACCATCTTCGTCTCCGGGCGGATCGCCGCGCGCAGTGCCGCCGGGTCGGTCATGTCGATGAAGCTGAACCGGTGGCCGGCGCTGCGCTTGCGCACCCGCTCGAACAGGCGGAAGGTGCCGCCGTAGAGGTCGTCGCTGGCGACGATGTGCGCGCCGCTGTCGAGCAGCTCGAGCACGGTCGACATGGCGGCCAGGCCCGAGGCGAAGGCATAGCCGCGCTGGCCGTTCTCGAGGTTGGCGACGCAGCGCTCGAAGGCCTCGCGCGTCGGGTTCTGCGAGCGCGAGTATTCGTAGCCCTTGTGCACGCCGGGGCTGCTCTGGACATAGGTCGAAGTCGCGTAGATCGGCGGCATGATCGCGCCGGTCGTCGGATCGGGGTGCTGGCCGCCATGGATGACCCGCGTGGCGAAGCCCAAGGATTGATCGTTGTGCTCACTCACGCCAGATTCCTCCGCAGGTGGTTCAACAGGTCGAAGCGGGTGATGAGCCCATAGAAGCGCTCGCGGTCGGCGATCACGGCGACCAGGCCCTGCTTCAGCGTGGCGGTCAGCGCGGCGAAGCCGGCCGTCGGCGCCAGCGTCTCGACGTGGGTGCTCATCGCCGACTTGACGGTGTCGCGGTAGCGCGCCGCGTCACCCTGGATGCGCAGCAGCAGGTCCGATTCGTCGAGCAGGCCGACGAGCCGGCCGCCGTCGAGCACGGGCAGCTGCGAGATGTCGGCCGCGCGCATGCGCTGGAAGGCGGTGAGCAGCACGTCGTCGGGCGCCACGCTGACGACGGCATCGTCCTCCACCCGGCGCGAGATGAGGTCGCGCAGGTCGCCCACCGGTGTGCGGTGCAGCAGGCCCTGGTCGAACATCCAGGCGTCGTTGTAGACCTTCGACAGGTAGCGCGTGCCGGTGTCACAGACGAAGGTCACCACCCGCTTCGGTGCGGTCTGCGCGCGGCAGTGGCGCAGCGCCGCGGCGAGCAGCGTACCGGTCGATGAGCCGCTGGCGATGCCCTCGCGCTTGAGCAGCTCGCGTGCGGTGGTGAAACTCTCCTCGTCGTCGATCGTGTAGGCGTGCTGCACGCCATCGAGCTCGGCAATCGAGGGGACGAAGTCTTCGCCGATGCCCTCGACCGCCCACGAGCCGGCTTCGCCGACCTGGCCGGTTGCGATGTAGCCCGCCAGCACCGAGCCCTTGGGGTCGGCCAGCACGAACTCGGTGTGGGGGTCGACCCGCTTGAAGTAGTGCTTCAGGCCCGTCAGCGTGCCGCCCGAGCCGACGCCGCAGACGACGGCATCGACGCGGTGGCCCATCTGCTGCCAGATCTCGGGCGCGGTGGTGGTCTCGTGCGCGAGCGGGTTGGCCGGGTTGTTGAACTGGTCGCTGTACCAGCTGCCGGCGATCTCCTTCGCGAGCCGCGCGGCCACGTCCTGGTAGTAGGCCGGGTGGCCCTTGCCGACGTCGGAGCGGGTGATGTGCACCTCGGCGCCGAGCGCCTTCAGGTGCAGCACCTTCTCGGCGCTCATCTTGTCGGGCACGACGAGGCAGACCTTGTAGCCCTTGGCCCGCGCGACCAGCGCCAGGCCCAGGCCGGTGTTGCCGGCGGTCGCCTCGATCACCGTGCCGCCCGGCCGCAGGCGGCCGTCGCGCTCGGCGGCCTCGATCATCGCCAGGCCGATGCGGTCCTTGATCGAGCCGCCCGGGTTCTGCGATTCGAGCTTCAGGAACAGCCGGCAAGGGCCGGTGTCGAACTGCGTGACCTCGAGCAGCGGCGTGTTGCCGATCAGGTCGAGCACCGCCGGGCGGGCCGACAAGGCGTTGGCAGGCGTCATGGTTCTCCCACAAAGCACGAAGCCCGCCGGCCGGTGAGCCGAGGGCGGTGTTGCCGAATGCGCCGGTAAGCGCGCGAGCCGCCAGCATACGCCGCGCGGCGACCGGAGGGAGCGTGGGGACTCAGTGATACAACCAGTTCGGCAGCCACAGCGTGAGCCCGGGCCACAGGTACATGAACACCATGCACAGGATCACGATGAGCATGTACGGCATCATCCCCGCGAAGATCTGGTTCAACGTCACGTGCGACGGTGAAACGCCCTTCAGGTAGAAGGCCGACATGGCCACCGGCGGGCTCAGGAACGCCGCCTGCAGGTTCACGAACACGAGCGTGCCGAACAGCAGCGGGTCGATCTGGAAGTGCTGCAGCAGCGGCAGGAAGATCGGCACGAAGATCACGATGATCTCGGTCCATTCGAGCGGCCAGCCGAGCACGAAGATGATGGCTTGCGTCAGCAGCAGGAACTGCAGCGCCGACAGGTTCATGCCGAGGACCCACTGCTCGATGATGCGCTGGCCGCCGAGCAGCGCGAACACCGCCGAGAACAGCGCCGAGCCGACGAACAGCCAGCAGACCATGGCGGTGGTCTTGGCGGTCAGGAACACCGCTTCCTTGATGCGCTGGAAGGTCAGGGTGCGCGCCTGCCAGGCCATCAGGAAGGCGCCGGCCGCCCCTACCGCCGCGGATTCGGTGGCGGTGGTGATGCCGAACAGGATCACGCCCAGCACGACGAAGGTCAGGATGCCCAGCGGCATGACCGAGCTGACCAGCAGGCGCAGGATCTCGTACTGCTCGGCGTCCATGCGCCAGTAGTACCAGGCCAGCAAGGCCAGCGAGATCGCGCAGGTGATCGCGAAGCCGATGTAGAAGACGTCGGGCACCGGCGCGACCTGCACCGCGGCCATCGGCTCGCCCAGCGCCTGCAGCGGGCCCTCGGCCTGCGGTGCCGTGGGTGCCTCGGCGCCCGGCGGCTCGGCCAGGCCGTCGCTGCGCGCGGCGGCCGGCTCCTCGGCCCCCGGCGGCTCGGCCAAGCCGCCCGGGCCCGAGCCGGACGGCGCCTCGTCGGCCATCGCGGCGGCGGCCGTCGGCGCGGGGGCGGGGTTCTCGTCGCGCTGCGAGTAGATCGTCACGTACCACCAGATCGTGCCCAGCGTCACTGCGGTGAGCACCAGCGGCGACAGCGCGCTGGCGAGGTTGCCGGTGAGCAGCCAGCGGCCGGGCTTGACGCCGTCGATGCGGGCCGCGCGGGCGCGCGCCGGCGAGAACCAGGCCATCAGCAAGGCCGGCAGCATGCGCGGCGTGTAGCTGGCGGCGAGGTGGGCGACCCAGGGCGTGACCTCGGCGCGCTGCCTGTCGGGCGGCAGCCGCGGCGCCACCTTGGGCTGGATCATCGCCCAGCCGATCACGTAGACGAGGTACAGGAACGCGAGGAAGAAACCGGGAAACATCGCCGCGGCATAGAGCTTGACGACCGACTGCCCGGCCACCGCGGCATAGACGATGATCATCACCGACGGCGGGATCAGGATCCCCAGGGTGCCGCCGGCGGTGATGACGCCCGAGGCCAGCCGCACGTCGTAGCCGGCGTTGAGCATCGGCCGCATCGCGATCACGCCCATCAGCACGACCACCGCACCGACCAGCCCGCTCGCAATGCCCCAGAAGGTGCAGATGATCAGGGTGGCCACCGCCAGCGAGCCCGGCACGCGGCGAAACGCCAGTTGCACCGCGAAGAACATCTTGTCGACCAGCGCGCCACGCTCCATCACGTAGCCCATCAGCACGAACAGCGGGATCGACAGCAGCGTCTCGTTCGTCATCGCGCCATAGGCCCGCTGCACGAACAGGTCGAACACGTGGTTGTCGAACCAGGGCGCTGCCGGGTCGTAGAACGCGACGAAGCCGAAGAACATGCCCAGGCCCATCAGCGTGAAGGCCGTCGGGAAGCCGAGCAGGATCACGACGACGATCAGCCCCAGCATCGTCAGGCCCAGCGCTTCATGCGACATCCGCATTCCCCTCAGGTGCTGCGCTGGCGCGCCGATTCGTCGATCTCGTGGGCCTTCTCGATCACCTCATGGCGCACGGCCTCGTCCACGTGGGTGCTGCTGGCGAGCTGCTGCTCGACCACGTCCATCTCCTGCGCGTCCTTCAGGCGCGGCGGCCAGACTCCGGTGCGCAGGCACACCGCGCTGCGCAGGATCTCGGCCAGCCCCTGCATCATCACGATGGCGCCGGCCACCGGGATCACGAACTTGAACGGGTAGACCGGCAGCGGCGTGGCATTGAAGGTCTGCTCGTGCATCGCCAGCGAGTCCTGGAAGTAGTCCCACCCGGCCAGCGTCAGCGCGCCGACGCCGGGCAGGAAGAACACGATGTACAGCACCAGGTCCAGGCCCGCCTGCACGCGCGGCCGCATGCTGCCGTAGAGGAAGTCGCCGCGCACGTGGCCGTCCTTGGACAGCGTGTAGGCGCCGCACATCATGAACAAGGTGCCGTACATCATGTTGTTGGCGTCGTAGATCCAGGCCGTCGGCGCGTTCAGCGCATAGCGTTTGAAGACCTCCGCGCACACCACCAGCATCAGCACGACGATCAGCCATGCAAAGGTCTTGCCCGCCCAGGTGCTCAGGCGTTCGGCGGCGTGCAGCAGGGACTGGACGTTCATCGGATCAGCGCTCCGGCCGGTGGACATCGCTGGCCGGGCTCAGGTCTTCTTCCTGGCGAAGAAGTGGTCGTAGGCCATCTTGAAGTCGACCATGTAGTCGCGCTGCCACTGCCCGGCGTGTTGCGCGAACTCCTTCTGGGACTCGAGCACCTTCTTGAAGAACGGGTTCTCGCCGGCCTTCTTCTCGGTGATCTTGTCCCACGCGTCGAGCTGCGCGCGAAGGATCGAGTCAGGCGTCTTGTAGAACCGCACGCCTGCCTTCTTCATCGTCTCGTAGTCCTTGGTGTTGCGATCGATGGCCTTCCAGCTCATGTCGGCGCTGGCCGCCTGCACCGCGTAGTCGATGATGGCCTTCAGCTCGGCCGGCAGCGCGTTGTACTTGGTCTTGTTGAACAGGATCTCGAACTGCTCGCCGCTCTGATGGAAGCTTTGCAGCATGCAGTTCTTCGACACATCGGGAAAGCCGAGCGCCAGGTCGCTCGAGGCGTTGTTGAACTCGGCCGCGTCGATGAGCCCGCGGTCGAGCGCCGGCACGATCTCGCCGCCTGGCAGCGGGTTCACGGAGGCGCCCATCTCGGTGAAGATGTCCACCGACAGGCCGACCGTGCGGTACTTCAGCCCTTTCAGGTCGTCCGCCTTGGCGATCGGCTTCTTGAACCAGCCCAGAGGCTGTGTCGGCATCGGTCCGTACAGGTAGGACACCACGTCCATGTTGATGGCCTTGTAGATCTCCTCGAGCAGCGGCTTGCCGCCGCCGTAGTAGTGCCAGGCCAGCACCATGTTCGGGTCCATGCCGAAGGCCGGGCCGGAGCCCCACAGCGCGAGCGCCGTGTTCTTGCCGTAGTGGTAGGCCACGACGCCGTGGCCGCCGTCGAGCGTGCCCTTGTTGACGGCCTCGAGCAGCTGGAAGGCCGGCACGACCGAGCCCGAGGGCAGCACCTCGATCTTGAGGCGGCCGCCGGCCATGTCGTTGACCTTCTTGGCAAAGTCCTGCGCGTACTCGTGGAAGATGTCCTTGGCTGGCCACGTGGACTGGAAGCGAAGGCTCACCGTCTGCGCGCGCGAGATCATCGGCGCGGCCATCGCGCCGGCGGCGACGGTGCCGGTGGCGGCGCTTCTCAGGAATCGCCGGCGGGTCGCCGGGGCCGGGGTCTTGTCACTCATGGCTGTCTCCTGGTCTTTCTGAACCGAAGGGATGCGCCGGAGCTTGCGATGGCCTTGGCGCTGCCTTGACTGTCGAAGCGTCGCGCAGGAACGGCAATGGGGCGAACCCGAGCGTTACGCGCAAAGACCGCCGGCAGGAATGCACGCCCCCCGGGGTATCCGGGAGCCGGGGGGATCAGCCCGGCTTGGACTGCGCCGCGTTGCCCTGCGGCAGGCTGTGCACGAGGTCGGTCAGCAACTGGGCCGCGGCGCGCTGCAGCGGCGTGGCGCGCTTGTGCGCCGACGTGGCCAGGCACAGCACGCTGGTGATCTGCGGCTCGACGATGGGCCGGGCGACCAGTTCGTCGGCCCGGCCGGAGGCGAGCACCGCGCTGGCGTGCAGCACCGCGTGGCCGTAGCCGGCACAGACGAGGTCGATGATGGCGGCGATGCTCGACACCTCCCACGCGATGTCCAGCGTCAGGCCGGCCAGCGTGGCCTGCGACTCGATCAGCCGGCGGATCACATGCTGCCGCTCGGGCACGACGAGCGCATAGCGGCCGAGCGACTTCAGCGGCACGGGCCCGCGCGCCTTGTCGGCCGTGCGGCTGGCGCTGACCAGGCACAGCGGCTCCTGCAGCAGCGGCTTGATGGTCAGGTTCGGCGCGGCCTCGGGGTTGTAGACCAGGCCCAGGTCGACCCGGCCGGTGGCGAGCCACTCGGCGATGTGCGACGAGAGCCCCTCGACGATCGCCAGCCGCGCCTTCGGCAACTGGCGGCGGAAGCCGTCGATCAAGGGCAGCGTGAGCTGGCGGCCGATGCTGGGCGGCAGGCCGATCGTGATGTGGCCGACCGGCTCGTCGCGCCGGGCGCCCATGTCCTCGCGCGCCTGCGCGACCTGGTTCAGGATCGCGACGCTGTGCTCGAACAGCCGCCGGCCCGCTTCGGTCAGCGAGACGCCGCGGCCGTTGCGCAGCAGCAGGGTCTCGCGCAGGTCGACCTCGAGCGCGCGCACCTGGCGGCTCAAGGCGGGCTGCGCGATGTCCAGCGCGATCGCTGCCTTGCTGAAGCTGCCCAGCTCGGCGACGCTGACGAAGTATTCGAGTTGCTTGAGGTTCATGGGCGCCGGACATGATAGGCCGGCGCCCGCGGCCTCAGGGCCGGGGCGTGCCGGGCGCGAAGTACAGCGCGGCCTGGCCCTCGATCGCCTCGCGCGCGGCGGGCGAGAGGTACCAGCCCAGCGGCACCAGGTCGCCGTTGTCGAGCTGGTCGTAGAACAGCGGCGGGTCGGCGTTCGGCTGGGTGCCGAGCGCTGCGGCGAGCGCAGCCGGCGCCTGGCGGCCATGTGCGCCGATGCCCGAGACATTGACCAGCGCAACCGGCGGGCCGAACAGGTCGGCCAGCAGGTCCAGGCGCGGGCGGTCGGCCGGGCGCAGCAGATCGGCGCGCAGCTCGGCGTCGCTCGGGCGGGCGTGCGGGTCCAGGCAGGCCACCGGCGGGCCGTCGCGCGGGGCGCGCTCGCAGTCGATGCGGGGCTGGCCGTTGCGGATCAGCACGAGCCGGGCGCGCCAGGGCGCCGGCAGCGCCGACTGCAGGCCGCGCCACAGGTCGGCCAGGCTCTCGGTGCCGCTGTTGTCGTGGTAGCCGCCGTCCGCGAGGTGCCCGCGCGTGCGCTGTGCGCCCGGTTCGGGCGGCAGGGCGGCCAGCGGGTTGATGAAGGGAAAACGCGCCGACGCGTGCGCGGCGGTGATCAGCGGCGGCCAGGCGCCCAGCTCAGCGACCAGGTCGTTGCTGGCCGGCATGGCCAGCGCATCGAAGCTGCCGAGCACCGCGCGGTTGCCCGACTCCACCCAGGTGCTGTTGAGCATCAGCGGCGGCACCGGCAGCGGGTGGCCAGCGCCGGCCGGCAGGTCGCCCAGCGAATCGCCCAGGTGGCCGAACTGGCGAATCCACTCGCGCTCGAAGGGCTGCGCGCGGCTCAGGTGCGTGCAGCCGGGTTGTGCGCAGGCCAGGTCGATCGGGCCGGCCTTCAGCGTGGTCGGCAGAACGCGGGCAAAGGCATCCTCGAACAGCAGGCCGGCGAGCAGCGGCGAGAGACTGTCGAGCTGGCGGAAACCTGTCTCCACGCAGGCGCGGACGGATCCGCCGCCGGCCGTCTGGGCCAGGCAGGCACGGTAGACGGCGATGCCGACCGCGCCGCCCGACACGCCGCTCAGCGCCGCGATGCGGCGGTCGACGCCGGGGTCGGCGTCGTGCAGCCGGGCGAGGACCTGGGCGGTCCAGTAGGCGCTGCGGATGCCGCCGCCCTCGGCGGCGATCAGCAGCACGCTCGGGTTGGCCGGCGGCGGGCTGGGCAGTTGCAGCACCCAGCTCGCCAGTGATTGCCCCGGTGGCTGGCGCGGGCCGGGCGTGCGCGTGTCGGCGCGGGCCAGCAGCGGCGCGCCGAGGCGCGAAACCTCCTTGATCGCCAGCGTCGCGGCGATCGCCAGCGCGAAAGCGAGCAGCGTGCGGGCCAGGTTGAAGCGCGGGGTGCTCCAGCTGCGCAGGATGGGGCGCCGGTCGTCGTCGCGGTAGCAGAACAGCAGCCACTGGCCGGCGGCGAGCACGATGAGGATGGCCATCGCCGCGAGGCCCTGCCAGCGCAGCGGGGCCAGGGCCTCCCAGCGCGGCGCGGTCAGCGGCAGCCGGTGGTTGTCGACCCAGCCGAGGCCTGCCATCAGCGCGATCGCCAGCAGCAGCGCCAGGCTCCAGGCGACCGCGCGGCGCTGCTCGGCCAGCGCGAGCAGGCCCGACGCGCCGAGCCACCAGTTCAGCGCCAGGGCCAGCAGCGCGATCGTCGCGGGGGCCTGGGCCGTGACGTCGGGCCGCCAGGCCATGGCCAGGCGCAGCAGCGCCATCAGCACCAGGGCGGCGAGCGGCCAGTAGACCGGGTGCGCCATCGGCCACAACCAGCGCCCGAGCACGCGGCCGGCCGGCGCCAGCCAGGCCAGGCCGGCCCGCGCGCGGGCCACGCACGGTGCCTGGCTGGCTGGCTCGCCCTCGAACACCGGGCCGCCGATGCCACCGCCCTGCGCGGCCGCGTCGCGCCGCTGCCAGATCGGCGAATCGCCCCACAGCAGCTGGTAGATGTTGGGCTCGCTGTTGTAGTAGTCGGCGGCCCGGGCCAGCGCGAGGTGGCGGCGCAACTGCAGCAGGAACAGGCCGAAGCCGATCGCCGCGGCGCCAAAGCCGAGCAGACCGATCAGCGTGCCGGCCAGGCGCCCAGCGACGGTGTCGGGCCGGGCGGCGCGCAGCGCGGCGGTGACCGCGTCGCCCACCGTGTAGGCGACCAGCGCCGCCACCAGCGCGAGCGGCACCAGCGCCAGCGCGCGCGCCCAGCCGCGGGCGAATTCGCCGACGCACTCGGCCACCCGCGGCTCGGCGGTCAGCGTCAGGCCGGGGCGCTGGACCATGCCGGCCAGGCGCGTCCACATCCAGCAGGAGTAGGCCAGCATGCCGACCGCGATCGCGCACAGCCCTTGCACCGCGCGCCGCCACCACAGCGCGCCCGGCGTGGCGGCGGGGTCGGGGTAGGCCAGGCCCAGCAACACGTCGCGGCACTGGTCCAGCACCAGCGTGAACAGGCCGAACACCGCCAGCACGACCAGCACGTAGCGGCTGCGGCCGACGACACCGGCCACACCCCCACGCCAGGCGGCGCGGAAATTGGCCTCGTCGCGCTGATCGCCATCCGACAGATCCAGGTCCAGCCCGAACCACCACACGACCGCTGCCGCCAGGATCGGCAGGCCGGCCAGGCCGATCAGCAGTGGCTTGGCGGCATGCACGAACGCGCCCGGCGCCGGCAGCGCGCCGCGCGCGGCGGTGGCACAGGCGGTGGGGGCGTCGGCCACGGCGACCAGCACGACCACGCCGGCCAGTGTGGCGGCCAGCCCGGCGAGGCCGCGGCACAGCATCGCGTCGCGTTGTGCGGCCGGGGCGCTGGCCCAGCGCCACAGCAGCGCGAACAGCGCGAGTCCGACCACGGTGCCGGCGGCCGCGGCCCAGGGTGACAGGCCCAGGCGCAGCGCGCCCAGGAAGTTCTCGGCCAGATCCAGCAGCACCAGCGCGGCGATCGCGGCCAGGCCGAATCGCGGCAGCACGGCCGCCATCAGGCGCGCGAGCAGCCCCGGCCCGGTGCGCAGCGCGCCGGTCAGCCCTTCCAGCGCGGCCAGCAGCAGCGCGGCATACAGCGGCACGAACAGCGCGCTGTCGGCCAGCACGTAGGCCGCTGCGCTGCGCCAACGCAAGGCGAACTGGCACCACAGGTTGACGGCCGCCGAGACGCTGTCGCGCCGCGACCAGCCGAGCATGTCCTCGATGCCCAGGCCCGAGGGCAGTCGCAACGCGAGCTGGGCCGTGAACAGCGCCAGCGCGACGACGCCGGCACCGCCGGCAAGCCAGGCGAGCGGGGTGATCGAGAAGCGGCCGCTGTCGCGGCCGCGTTCGCCGCCGCCCGAGGTGGCGGCGCGTTCGCGGCCGCCATCACCACCGCCCGCGGAGGCCGGTGCAGGCTCCGTCGCCGTCGCCGTCGCCGTCGCTTCTGCCATCGCATGCTCCCCTCAGCCCCGGAGTCAGCAAGCATAGGCCGCCGCGAAGCGGCACCGCAAAATAGGCCGCCGCGAAGCGGCGCCGAAGACAAGTGGCGTGCGCGGATCCGGCTCTGCCGGTCCGCTGCGCGAGCCCCCCCGGGGGGCAGCCCCCGGAAGGGGGCGTGGGGGCCCGCAGTCAGCGCGGCGTGTAGACGGGCGCCGAGGCGCCTTCCGCCGGCGGCGGCGCCGCCCGGGTGGGCGAAGCCACCGGCGGCGGCAGCGCCGGCGCGGTCGAGACAGGCTGCGTGCCGGCCGGGGCGCGCATCACGCGGGTGCGGCCGCCGGTGCTGACCAGGATGACCGGGTCACCGGGGTTCAGCGGCTCGGTGCCCCTGGCCTGGACGATCGCGCGGCGCTCGCCGTTGCGCAGCTGCACGATGATCTCGTAGGCCTGCTCGCGGGTGGCGTCGCGCTCGATCGCGTTGCCGATCACCGCGCCGGCCACCGCGCCGATCACGCCGACCACCGCGCTCTCGCGGTACCCGCCGACCGACGAGCCGGCAATGCCGCCGACGACGCCGCCGGTGACGGCGCCGGCACCGGTCTGCTGGCCGTCCACCGTGACCGGGCGGATCGTCAGGATCGTCGCGTCCTGCACATGCGACAGGCGCTGCGCGTCGTAGCGATGGACGACATCGGGGCTGGTGGTGGTGCAGGCCGCCAGCGAGGCGAGCACGGCAAGGGACAGGGCGAGGCGCTTCATGGGGCGAGGGGAAGGAAGTCTGCGAAGGCAACGACGGCCGCCAGGCCGGCGTTGACAGGGTGAACCCATTGTGAGCGGCCGCGCGGCGCGAAGTTCACGCCGCGGGTAAAGAAGCGTTGACTCAGTCGTGCAGCCGGCTGCTGCGCGGCACGCTGGCGAGCAGGAAGTCCATCTGGTCGGCCAGGATGCGGCGCCCGCGCAGGATCATGTCCTCGTGCAGGCTCGGCACGTAGGGCAGGTACATCAGGCTCAGGTGCAGCTCTTCGGGCAGCCGGTTGCCCTTGCGGCCGTTGCAGGGGCGGCAGGCGGTGATGCAGTTCATCCAGCTGTCCAGCCCGCCGCGCGAGACCGGCACGATGTGCTCGCGCGTCAGGTCGTCGAAGGCGAAACGGTGGCCGCAGTAGGCGCACATGCCCCGGTCGCGTGCGAAAAGCTTGTGGTTGGTCAGCGCCGGCGCCTGGCGCCAGGCCCGCGACGGGATCGCGCCGCGCACCGCGATGATCGGATGCACCTCGATGCGCGACTGCAGGCCGGTGGCGCGCTGCACGCCGCCGCGCAGCACATGGCAGGTGTCGCCCAGCGTCCAGGCAATGCTGTCGCTGGCATAGAGCACGGCCGCTTCGCGCACCGTCATCCATGCCTGCGGTCGGCCGGATACATCGAGCTGCAATACCTCCATGGTCTGGGGCACCTTGGCTGAGGGTTCAACACGCAGCATAGCTCGCTTGGGTGACAAGTCTCAACTTCCGGTCTCTTGGCCCCGGCGGCCGCCTTCCTGGCGCGCACCCGCTCGAGTCTGCGGGTTAACCCTCAACTCTGCGACCGATGCCGCGGCTTCTAGGCCACCGACCCTAGAAAAAGTCTCGCCAATCGCCCACCAGGCTCGGGCGATTTCTGCAAAATAGCACGACCGTTCGTTCCAATCCGTGGCCTCGTGGCCGCGGGGGACGGGCTCAACGAGGTTTCCTGCCGTGTCATTGCCCATCGAGCACCGTCGCAACGCCCCCAGCGCCCGTTCCCTTCAGAAGGGCCAGGCCACGCGCGCGGCGATCCTCGATGCGGCGCTGGCGCTGGCGTCGAACATGGGCCTGGAGGGCCTGTCGATCGGCGCCTTGGCCGAAGTGACGGGCATGAGCAAGTCGGGCGTGTTCGCCCACTTCGGCTCGCGCGAGGAACTGCAGATCTCGGTCATCCGCGAATACCACGCCAAGTTCGAGGAAGAGGTGTTCTTCCCGGCCATCCGCCAGGAGCGGGGGCTGCCGCGCCTGGTGGCGCTGTTCGAGAACTGGGTCAAGCGCGTGGCGGTCGAGATCGACTCCGGCTGCATCTACATCAGCGGCGCGGTCGAGTTCGACGACCGCCCGGGCCCCGTGCGCGATGCGCTGGCCGACATGGTGCGCGCCTGGCACACCGCCTTGAAGCGCGCGATCGAGATTGCCATCGAGGTCGGCGACCTGCGGGCCGACACCGATGCGGGCCAGATGCTGTTCGAAGTCCACGGCCTGATCCTCGCGCTGCACCACGATGCGCGCTTCCTGCGCAGCCCGGGTGCCGTCGAGCGCGCGCGCACCGGCTTTGCCCGCACGATTTCCCACTATGCAGCCGCAGGCGCGCTCGAGCGCGCCGCGCTGCCTTCTGCCGCGACCGCGCGGCGATAACTCGTCCATACGTTCAAGGAGCTCCCCATGGCCCAGTACACCCCGCCCCTGCGCGACATGCAGTTCGTGCTGCATGAAGTGATCGATGTGGTCAGCGAGTTCAAGGACATCCCGGCCTATGCCGAGGTCGACGCCGACACGATCAACGCCGTGCTCGAAGAGGGCGGCAAGTTCGCCTCGGAGGTGCTGTTCCCGCTGAATTCCAGTGGCGATGCCGAGGGCTGCACGCTGGACAAGGCGACGCACGAGGTCACCGCGCCCAAGGGCTTCAAGGAGGCCTACGCCAAGTACGTCGAAGGCGGCTGGCCGGCACTGGGCTGCGACCCCGAGTACGGCGGCCAGGGCCTGCCGCACACGGTGAACCAGTGCTTCTACGAGATGCTCAACAGTGCCAACCAGGCCTGGACGATGTACCCCGGCCTGTCGCACGGTGCCTACGAGGCGCTGCACGCCCACGGCACGCCCGAGCAGAAATCGACCTACCTGCCCAAGCTGACCAGCGGCGAGTGGACCGGCACGATGTGCCTGACCGAGCCGCACTGCGGCACCGACCTCGGCCTGCTGCGCACCAAGGCCGAGCCGCAAGCCGACGGCACCTACAAGATCAGCGGCCAGAAGATCTTCATCTCGGCCGGCGAGCACGACCTGGCGGCCAACATCATCCACCTGGTGCTGGCGCGCCTGCCGGATGCGCCGCAGGGCTCGAAGGGCATCTCGTTGTTCATCGTGCCGAAGTTCAAGGTCAATGCCGACGGCTCGCTCGGCGAGCGCAACGGCATCCACTGCAACGCGCTCGAGCACAAGATGGGCATCCACGGCAACGCGACCTGCCAGCTCATCCTGGAAGACGCGGTCGGCACGCTGGTGGGCGAGCCGAACAAGGGCCTGATGGCGATGTTCGTGATGATGAACGCGGCGCGCCTGGGGGTGGGCAACCAGTCGCTCGGCCTGACCGAGGTGGCCTACCAGAACGCCGTGGCCTACGCGAAGGACCGCATCCAGATGCGCGCGCTGTCGGGCCCCAAGGCGCCGGACAAGCCGGCCGACCCGATCATCGTGCACCCGGACGTGCGCAAGATGCTGCTGACCGCGCGCGCCTATGCCGAGGGCGGCCGCGCGCTGGCCATCCACACGGTGGTGCAACTCGACAAGGCGCTGCACCACCCCGACGCGGACGTGCGCAAGGCCTGTGACGACGAGGTCGCGCTGCTGACCCCGATCATCAAGGCCTTCATCACCGACAACGGCTGGATCGCCACCTCGCATTGCATGCAGGTCTTCGGCGGCCACGGCTATATCCACGAGTGGGGCATGGAGCAGTACGTGCGCGATGCCCGCATCAACATGATCTACGAAGGCACGAACACCGTGCAATCGCTGGACCTGCTGGGCCGCAAGATCCTGGCCGACAACGGCAAGAAGCTCAAGGCCTTCGGCCAGAAGATCATCGACTTCGTCGAGGACGAGGGCGTGCACGAGGACATGCAGGAGTTCGTCAACCCGTTGGGCGACATCGGCGACAAGGTCACCAAGCTGACCACCGAGATCGGCATGAAGGCCTTCCAGAACCCCGACGAGGTGGGTGCTGCGGCGGTGGACTACCTGCGTGTCGTCGGCCACATGGTCTTCGCCTACTTCTTCGCCCGCAGCGCCAAGGTGGCGCTGGACGCGCAGAAGGCCGGCAATGCCGACCCCTTCTACGCCGCCAAGCTGGTCACCGCGCGCTTCTATTTCGCCAAGCTGCTGCCGGAAACCGCGGGCCTGATCCGCAGTGCCCGTGCCGGCCTGCAGCCGCTGATGGCCATGGACGAAGCGCTGTTCTGACCATGCGAGCCACCATCACTCGCTGCGCCGTCGCCGCGACCCTGGCTGCAACCGCCACGCTCGCCGGCGCGCAGACCCTGTCGCCCGTCGGCCTGTGGAAGACCATCGACGACGCGACGAAGAAGGAGAAGTCGCTGGTGCGCATCGTCGAGGCCGGTGGCATGCTGATGGGCCGGATCGAGAAGTTGATCGACCCGGCCGAGAAGGCCGACCCGGTCTGCGACAAGTGCAGCGACGAGCGCAAGGACAAGCCGGTCGTCGGCTTGACCATCATCCGTAACGTCAAGGCCAGCGCCGACGATCACGAGCTGTGGGAGGGTGGCGACATCCTCGACCCGGGCAACGGCAAGGTCTATCGCGTTCGCCTGAAGCCGATTCAGAACGGCAAGGCGCTCGAGGTACGCGGCTACATCGGCATGCCGCTGCTGGGCCGCACCCAGACATGGATTCGCGTCGAATGACGCCTCGCACACCGAACGAACAGGAGAAAGCAAGATGAGTCGATTCCAGGTCCGCAAGGTCGCCGTGCTGGGCGCCGGCGTGATGGGGGCGCAGATCGCGGCCCATCTGGTCAACGTGAAGGTGCCGGTCGTGCTGTTCGACCTGCCCGCCAAAGAGGGCCCCAAGAGCGGCATCGCGCTCAAGGCCATCGACAACCTGAAGAAGCTCAAGCCCGCCCCGCTGGGCGTGCCGGAAGACGCCGCGCGCATCCAGCCGGCCAACTACGAGGAGCACCTCGAGCTGCTGAAAGACTGCGACCTGGTGATCGAGGCGATCGCCGAGCGCATGGACTGGAAGCTGGACCTGTACCAGAAGGTCGCACCGTTCATCGCGCCGCACGCCATCGTCGCCTCGAACACCTCGGGCCTGTCGATCACCAAGCTCGCCGAAGCGCTGCCCGAGTCGATCAAGCCGCGCTTTTGCGGCATCCACTTCTTCAACCCGCCGCGGTACATGTACCTGGTGGAACTGATTCCGACCCCGACCACCGAAGCTGGCTACCTGGACCAGCTGGAGACCTTTGTCACCACCACCGTGGGCAAGGGCGTGGTTCGGGCGAAGGACACCCCGAACTTCGTCGCCAACCGCGTGGGCATCGCCGGCATGCTGGCCACGATCCACGAAGCGTCGAAGTTCGGCCTGTCGTACGACGTTGTCGACGACCTGACCGGCAAGAAGATGGGCCGGGCCAGCTCGGGCACCTTCCGCACCGCCGACGTGGTGGGCCTGGACACCATGGCCCACGTCATCAAGACGCTGCAGGACAACCTGAAGGACGACCCGTTCTACCCCAGCTACGCCACGCCGCCGGTGCTGGCCAAGCTGATCGAGCAGGGGGCGCTGGGCCAGAAGGCCGGCGCCGGCTTCTACAAGAAGGTCGGCAAGGACATCCTGCGCCTCGACCCGGCCAAGGGCGAGTACGTGGCAGGCGGCGCCAAGGGCGACCCGATCGTCGACCGCATCCTGAAGAAGCCCGCGGCCGAGCGCCTGAAGCTGCTGCGCGAATCGACCAACCCGCAGGCGCAGTTCCTGTGGTCCATCCTGCGTGACTCGTTCCACTATGTCGCGGTGCACTTGGCCGAGATCGCCGACAGCGCGCGCGAAGTCGACTTCGCGATGCGCTGGGGCTTCGGCATGAAGCAGGGCCCGTTCGAGCTGTGGCAGGAGGCCGGCTGGCAGCAGGTGGCTGGCTGGGTCAAGGAAGACATCGAGGCCGGCAAGGCGCTGTGCAATGCGCCGCTGCCCGCCTGGGTGTTCGACGGGCGCACCGGGGTCCACACGGCCGAGGGTTCATGGTCGGCCTCGCAGGGCAAGTACATCCCGCGCTCGGACCTGGCGGTGTACAAGCGCCAGCACTTCCCGGAAAGCCTGGTCGGCGCCGGCGCCGTCGATCCGCTGAAGGCCGGCACCGAGGTCTACCGCAACGACGACATCCGCGTCTGGACGCTGGACGGCGAGGTGCTGATCGCCACCATCACCTGCAAGCTGCACCTGATCAGCCCGGCGGTGACGGAAGGGCTGCTGAAGGCCGTCGAGCTGGCTGAAGCGCAGTACGCGGGCCTGGTGATCTGGTCGCCGGACGACGTGTTCTCGGCCGGCGCCAACCTCGAGGCGTTGATGCCGGTGTTCATGAAGTCGGGCGGCAAGGGCATTGCGCCGGAGGAGAAGAAGCTGCAGGACGCGATGCTGCGCATCCGCTATGCGCAGGTGCCGGTGGTCTCCGCGATCCGCGGCATCGCGCTGGGCGGCGGCTGCGAGCTCGCGGTGCATTCGGCCAAGCGCGTGGCCGCGATGGAAAGCTACGTCGGCCTGGTGGAAGTGGGCGTGGGCCTGATCCCGGGCGGCGGCGGCCTGGCCTACATCGCGCGGCGCGCCGCCGAGATGGCCGCGGCGGGCAACGCCAACGCCGACATCTTCGCCTTCCTGAAGGACGGCTTCACCAATGCCGCGATGGCCAAGGTGGGCACCAGCGCGATCGAGTCGCGCAAGCTGGGCTACCTGCTCGACACCGACACCATCGTGCCCAACAAGGACGAGCTGCTGCACGTCGCGATCACCGAGGCCAAGGCGCTGTTCGAGGCCGGCTACCGCCCGCCCTTGAAGAAGACCTTCCCGGTGGCCGGCCGCAACGCCAAGGCGACCATCATGGGCCAGCTCGCCAACATGCGCGACGGCGGCTTCATCAGCCAGCACGACTTCCACATCTCGACCTGCATCGCCGACGTGGTGACCGGCGGCGACGTCGATGCCGGCTCGCAGGTGACGGAGGAATACCTGATGGCCATCGAGCGCAAGCACTTCTGCGCGCTGCTCGACCACCCGAAGACGCAAGAGCGAATCATGGGCATGCTCCAGACGGGCAAACCTGTTCGCAACTGAATCACCCCGAAGCGCCTTCGGCGCTCCCCTCAAGGGGCGCCGCCGGCGGCCCGGCAAAGCCGGTTCCGCGGCGGCTGCTTGAAGGCAAATGGAGATCGAGATGACTACGAAGCAAGTTCAAGACGCCTACATCGTCGCCGCCACCCGCACGCCGATCGGGCGCTCCGGCCGCGGCTATTTCAAGAACACCCGTCCGGACGACCTGCTGGTCGCCGCCGTGAAGAGCGCGATGACGCAGGTGCCTTCGCTCGACCCGAAGGCGATCGAAGACGCGATCATCGGCTGCTCCTTCCCCGAGGGCGAGCAGGGCATGAACATGGCGCGCATCGCGATGGCGCTGGCGTTCTCGCATCCGGTGGGCGGCGTCACCGTCAACCGCTTCTGCGCTTCGGGCGTCACCGCGATCCAGATGGCCGCCGACCGCATCCGCGTGGGCGAGGCCGATGTGCTGATCGCCGGCGGCGCCGAGTCGATGAGCCTGGTGCCGATGGGCGGCAACAAGCCCTCGTTCAATCCCGAGGTGTTCGCCAAGGACGAGAACGTCGGCATCGCCTACGGCATGGGCCTCACCGCCGAGAAGGTCGCCGCGCAGTGGAAGGTCAGCCGCGAGGCGCAGGATGCCTTCGCGCTCGAGTCGCACCTGCGCGCGCTCAAGGCCCAGGCAGCGGGCGAGTTCGCCGACGAGATCACGCCGATCGAGGTGGTGGAGCGCTTCCCCAATCTCGCCACCGGCGAGGCCGGCGTGAAGACGCGCACCGTCAACCTCGACGAGGGCCCGCGCAAGGACACCTCCATCGAGGGCCTGGCCAAGCTCAAGCCGGTGTTCGCGGCCAAGGGCAGCGTGACGGCGGGCAACAGCTCGCAGACCAGCGACGGCGCGGGCGCGCTGATTCTGGCGAGCGAGAAGGCCATCAAGCAGTACGACCTGAAGCCGCTGGCGCGCTTCGTGAGCTACGCCGCGCGCGGCGTGCCGCCCGAGATCATGGGCATCGGCCCCATCGAGGCGATCCCCGCGGCGCTGAAGTACGCCGGCCTCACGCAGGACCAGATCGACTGGATCGAGCTCAACGAGGCCTTCGCCGCGCAGTCGCTGGCGGTGATCGACACCCTCGGCCTGGACGCCAAGAAGGTCAACCCGATGGGCGGCGCGATCGCCCTGGGCCACCCGCTGGGCGCGACCGGCGCGATCCGCGCCGCGACGGTGGTGCACGCGCTGCGTCGCCACAACCTCAAGTACGGCATGGTGACGATGTGCGTCGGCACCGGCCAGGGCGCCGCCGGAATCTTCGAGCGCGTCTGACAGAAAAAGAAGAGGCCGCCACAAGCGGCCCTTCCTTGCCGCCACGAGCGGCCCCTATTCCCGCGATGTGTTCCCGGCCGGTGCACGGCTTTCGGTGGAAGGAGTCTGCGATGCAGCAGTGCGATCTCAGCTCGACCGGCGGCGCCGTCGTCGCAGCGCGCTTCTACGAGCCGCCCGGCCGCGTGCGTGCAGCGGTCGTCATCGGCGGCGCCATGGGTGTCAAGCAGGACTACTACGCCGCCTTCGCGCAGTGGCTTGCCGAACAGGGCTACCTGGTGGCGAGCTTCGACTACCGCGGCATGGGCGACTCGCAGCGCGGCTCCCTGCGCGGCCTGCGCGCCGACCTGTTCGACTGGACGCACGACTTCGACACGGTGATCGCCGAGACGCTGGCGCGCAGCGCAGGTGCGCCGCTGTACCTCATCGGACACAGCCTGGGTGCGCAACTGCCCGGATTGCTCAGGCACCACGACCGCGTCGCCGGGCTGGTGTCGGTGGCGGCCGGCAGCGGCTACTGGCGCGACAACGCGCCGCAGCTCAAGCGCACGGTGCTGTACTTCTGGCACCTGCTGGTGCCGCTGGCGACCGCGCTGTTCGGCTACTTCCCCGGCCGCAGGCTGCGCAAGGTCGGCGACCTGCCGGCCGGCGTGATCCTGCAGTGGCGCAAGTGGTGCCTGAATCCGCGCTACCACGTGGGCGCCGAGGGCGCGCCGGTGCGCGAGCGCTTCGAGGCGGCGCGCTTTCCCCTGGTGGCCCTGTCGATCACCGACGACGAGCTGATGACCGAGCGCGGCACGCAGGTGCTCGTCGACTGCTACGCCAACGCCCCGCGGCGTGTCGAGCGCATCGCGCCGGCCGACGTGCAGGCCCAGCGCATCGGCCACTTCGGCTTCTTCCGCCATCAATTCCGATCGTCCTTGTGGGCGCGTGCGCACGCACTGCTGCAGGGATTCCAATCAGCACAGGAGACAGCAGCATGAGCATCAGGACGGCCACCTTCAACAACGTGGCGACGATCGAGATCGCGCGACCCGAGAAGAAGAACGCGATCACACTCGACATGTACGCCGCCATGGCGCAGGCGTTGAGCGACGCCAACGCAGATGCCGGCGTGCGCGCGGTGCTCATCACCGGCCAGCCCGGCATCTTCACGTCAGGCAACGACCTCGAGGATTTCATGCAGCGCCCGCGCCAGGGCGCCGACTCGCCGGCCTTCCAGTTCATGCGGGCGCTGATCGGGTGCGACAAGCCGGTCGTCGCGGCAGTGACGGGCGCGGCCATCGGCATCGGCACGACGCTGCTGCTGCATTGCGACCTGGTCTACCTGAGCGACGAGGCGCGCCTGGCCATGCCCTTCACCAGCCTCGGCCTGGTGCCGGAGTTCGCTTCCAGCCTCGTACTGCCCCAACTGCTGGGTCACGTGAAGGCCGCTGAAAAGCTGCTGCTGGGCGAGCCGTTCAGCGCGCCGGAGGCGGTCGAGCTCGGCCTGGCCAACGCGGTGCTGCCGGCCGGCGAGGTGGTGAATCATGCGCGCCGCATGGCCGAGCGATTCAACACCCTGCCGCCGGCCGCGGTGCGCGAGAGCAAGAAGCTCATGCGGCGCCCGCACATCGACCAGCTGCTGGAGGCGATCGCGGCTGAGGCCGAGGTCTTCGGCCAGCGGCTGTCGAGTCCCGAGGCGCGCGAAGCCTTCAGCGCCTTCTTCCAGAAGCGCAAGCCGGACTTCAGCCAGTTCAACTGAGTCGCTGCCCGCGCCATGAGCCTGGTCGCAAAGATCGTCCTGTCGCCGTTGCTGGTGGCGCAGGCGGTGGCGACGCGGCGGCGCGCGCCGGTGCTGCCCGAGGCGGCGGGCGAGCGCGCCGGGGTGGTCGGCGAGGGGCCGATCTGCCGCCTGCTGATCGTCGGCGATTCGTCCGGCGCGGGGGTGGGCGTGCCGAGCCAGGACATCGCGTTGTCGGGCTACCTGAGCCGCACGCTCGCCGACGTCGCGGGCGTGAGCGTGCACTGGCAGCTCGTCGCGAAAAGCGGCATCACGTCGGCGCAGGCGCTCGAACTGGTGCAGCGGGAGCGACCCGGCCCGGCGGACTTCGCGGTGGTCGTGCTGGGCGTGAACGACGTCATCGACCAGGTGCCCGCGGGGCGTGCCGTGCGGCACCGCGCCGCCCTGGCCGACTGGCTGCGCGCCCGTAGCGGCGTGCGCCACGTCGACTTCGCCGCACTGCCGCCGGTGCATCAGTTCCCCTTGCTGCCGCAGCCGCTGCGCTGGATCATGGGCCGCGACGCACGCCGCCACGACGACGCGGTGGCGCGCTGGGCCGCGACGCGCGCGGACGTCTCGCACGTGCCGATTCCAGTCAGCCTGGGTGCCGGCTGCATGGCGCCCGACGGTTTCCATCCGGGCGAGCCGGTGTACCGCGTCTGCGGCGCCGCGCTCGCCCAGCACATCGCCCATCGACACCTCCGGCCGGAGACATCGCCATGAACCTGCAAGGCAAGACGCTTTTCATCACCGGCGCATCGCGCGGCATCGGCCTCGCGATCGCCAAGCGTGCGGCGCGCGACGGCGCCAACATCGTGATCGCGGCCAAGACGACCGACGCCAACCCCAAGCTGCCGGGCACCATCTTCACCGCCGCGGCCGAGATCGTCGAGGCCGGCGGCAAGGCGCTGCCGGTGCAGACCGACATCCGCGACGAGGCGAGCGTGCTGGCCGCGGTGGCGCAGGCCGTGCAGCAGTTCGGCGGCATCGACATCCTGGTCAACAACGCCAGCGCCATCAGCCTCACGCCGACGACGGCAACGCCGATGAAGCGCTTCGACCTGATGTTCGGCGTCAACGTGCGCGGCACCTACCTGTGCACCCAGGCCTGCCTGCCGCAGCTCGTCAAGTCGGCACAGGCGGGGCGCAATCCGCATGTGCTCAACATGTCACCGCCGCTGTCCATGAAGCCTCGCTGGTTCAAGGACCACGTCGCCTACACCATGGCCAAGTACGGCATGAGCGAGTGCACGCTCGGCCACGCGGCCGAATTCAAGCCGCTGGGCATCGCGGTGAACAGCCTGTGGCCGCGCACCGCGATTGCGACGGCGGCGCTGCAGATGATTCCGGGGGTGGACGTCGGCAAGTGCCGCACGCCGGCCATCCTGGCCGACGCCGCCTACCTCGTGCTGACCAGCGACGCGGCCGCCACGACCGGCAACTTCTTCATCGACGACACGCTGCTCGCGCAGCACGGCATCACCGACCTCGATGCGTACAGCGTCGTGCCGGGGACGAAGGACTTCATTCCGGATTTCTTCGTCGATTGAGCGCGTGGGTCCCGGCTTGGCCGGGATGGCGAGAAGCGCTCATTCCGGCGCAAGCCAGGATCCGGCCGCGTCACGCAGGATGGCCAGCACTTCCTCGTCGTCCAGTTGATGGAAGTCGGCGTAGTGCAGGCCGATCGCGCGAAACGGCTCGGGCGTCTCGAGCACCACGATCTCGTCGACCAGCGGCCGCAGCGCCTCCAAGGTGTCCAGCGGCGCCACCGGGACCGCCAGCACCAGCCGTGCCGGCGCGCGGCGGCGCAGGCCCTGCAGCGCCGCGCGCGCCGTGGTGCCGGTGGCCAGGCCGTCATCGACCACGATGACCTCCCGGCCCGCCACCTCCAGCGGCGCCCGGCCGGCCATGTACGTGCGGCGGCGGCGGCCGATCTCGGCGACCTCGTCGCGGGTGGCACGGGCGAGCTCCTCGTCGCTGAGCGGCTCGAAGCGTGCGACCTCCTCGTTGATCACCACCTCGGGCGGATCGCCGTCGACCACGGCGGCGTAGGCGAGCTCGGGATGCCAGGGCAGGCCGATCTTGCGCACGAAGAGCAGGTCCAGCGGCGCGCGCAGCGCGCGCGCGATCTCGGCGGCGACCGGAACGCCGCCGCGCGGCAAGGCCAGCACCACGACGTCATGGCCGCGCAGCGGCAGCAGCCGCTCGGCCAGCCGGCGGCCGGCATCCTCGCGGGAGGGCAGGACGAAACGCATGGCAAACCCCGATCGGGCGATTGGACGCCGCCCGGGCGGGCGCGTCCAGCGCGGGGTCTTGCCGGCGCGGCTCAGGGCCGCGCAATGAGGCGGGGCTGCCCGTCCTTGTCGATGGCGACGTAGGTGAGCTTGGCTTCGGTGACCTTCACCACATGCAGGTCGGCCGGGTTGCGCTCGGCGTAGACCTCGACGTGCACGGCGACCGACGTGCGGCCGATGCGCTCGACCTTGGCATAGAAGCTCAGCAGGTCGCCCACCGAGACCGGCTGCTTGAACACGAACTCGTTGACCGCGACGGTCGTGATGCGCCCGCGCGCGATGCGCGAGGGCAGGACGCTGCCGGCCAGGTCGACCTGCGCCATGATCCAGCCGCCGAAGATGTCGCCGTTGCCGTTGGCGTCCGCCGGCATGGGCATGACGCGCATCACCAGCTCCTGGTCGTCGGGCAGCTTCAGCGGCGCCAGGGCCTCCGGGATGAGCTTGTGCTCGGTCTCGCTTGTAATCTCGGGCATATTGCCTCACCTCGTCGGTTTGACCGCCCGATTCTTTCACGATGCGCCGCGCCACCCTGGATCTTCCTTCCGCCGCCGCCACGCCGCGCGCGCACAGCGACGGCGCTACGCTGCGCAAGCTGCTGCCCTACCTCTGGCGCTACCGCTGGCGGGTGGTGGCGGCGCTGTCGTTCATGGTGGGCGCCAAGCTCGCGAACGTGGGCGTGCCGCTGCTGCTGAAGAAGCTGATCGACAGCCTCACCATCCCGCCGGGCGACCCGCGCGCCGTGCTGATCGTGCCGATCGGCCTGCTGATCGCGTACGGCGCGCTGCGCCTGTCGACGACGCTGTTCACCGAACTGCGCGAACTGATCTTCGCCAAGGCCACCGAAGGCACGGCGCGCAGCATCTCGCTGCAGGTGTTTCGGCACCTGCATTCGCTCAGCCTGCGCTTCCACCTGGAGCGCCAGACGGGCGGCATGACGCGCGACATCGAGCGCGGCACCCGCGCGGTGCACTCGCTCATCTCGTACTCGCTGTACAGCATCGTGCCGACGCTGATCGAGGTGGTGCTCGTGCTGACCCTGCTCGGCGTCAAGTTCGATGCCTGGTTCGCCTGGATCACGCTGGCCGCGCTGGTGGTCTACATCGCCTTCACCATCACGGTGACCAACTGGCGCACGCAGTTTCGCAAGCAGATGAACGAGCTCGACTCGACGGCGCACACCAAGGCCATCGACTCGCTCCTGAACTACGAGACGGTCAAGTACTTCAACAACGAGGACTACGAGGCGCGCCGCTACGACGAAAGCCTGGAGCGGCTGCGCAAGGCGTCGCTCAAGTCGCAGACGACCTTGTCGATCCTCAACACCGGCCAGCAGCTGATCATCGCCGTGGGGCTGGTGCTCATGCTGTGGCGCGCGACGACCGGCGTGACGGCAGGCCACATGACGCTGGGCGACCTGGTGATGGTCAACGCCTTCATGATCCAGTTGTACATCCCGCTGAACTTCCTCGGCGTGATCTACCGCGAGATCAAGCAAAGCCTCACCGACCTGGACAAGATGTTCACGCTGATGGAGCGCGAGCGCGAGGTCGACGACGCGCCGGGCGCACTCGCGCTGCGGGTGAGCGAAGGGCGCGTCGCCTTCGAGCATGTCGACTTCGCCTACGAGCCGTCGCGCCCGATCCTGCACGACTTGAGCTTCGAGATCCCGCCGGGCAAGACGGTGGCGGTGGTCGGGCCTTCGGGCGCGGGCAAGAGCACGCTCGCGCGGCTGCTGTACCGCTTCTATGACGTGAGTGCCGGCGCCATCCGCATCGATGGCCAGGACATCCGCCAGGTGAGGCAGGCGAGCCTGCGGCAGGCCATCGGCATCGTGCCGCAGGACACCGTGCTGTTCAACGACACCGTGGCCTACAACATCGCCTACGGCCGCGCCGGCGCGACGCAAGAGGAGGTCGAGGCGGCGGCCAAGGCGGCGCGCATCCACGAGTTCATCATGTCCACGCCCAAGGGCTACCAGACGATGGTGGGCGAGCGCGGCCTCAAGCTCTCGGGCGGCGAGAAGCAGCGCGTGGCGATCGCGCGCACGCTGCTCAAGAACCCGCCGATCATGATCTTCGACGAGGCCACCTCGGCGCTCGACTCCGCCAACGAGCGCGCCATCCAGGCCGAGCTGCAGGGCGTGGCGCGCAACAAGACGGCGCTGGTGATCGCGCATCGGCTGTCCACGGTGGTCGAGGCGCACCAGATCCTCGTGATGGAGCAGGGCCGCATCATCGAGCGCGGCACCCACGCCGAGCTGCTGGCGCGCAACGGCCGCTATGCTGAAATGTGGCGCTTGCAGCAGTCAGGGGACGACGACGAAGCGGCACGCGAAGATGCCGATGCCGAGTTGACGATGCATGGAAACCAAGTGGCTTGAAGATTTCGTGAGCCTGGCCGAGACGCGCAGCTTCTCGCGCTCGGCGCAGCTGCGCCACGTGACGCAGCCGGCGTTCTCGCGCCGCATCCAGGCGCTGGAAGCCTGGGCGGGGCTGGACCTGGTGGACCGCTCGTCCTACCCCACGCGCCTCACGCCGGCGGGCGAGACCTTTCATTCGCAGGCGCTGGAGATCCTCGGCACGCTGCAGGCGACGCGCAACATGATGCGCGGCCACCAGGCCTCGGGGCAGGACATGATCGAGTTCGCGGTGCCGCACTCGCTGGCCTTCACCTTCTTCCCGCACTGGGTGATGGACTTGCGCAAGCGCTTCGGCGCGGTCAAGAGCCGGCTGATCGCGCTCAACGTGCACGACGCGGTGATGCAGCTCACCGAGAGCAGCTGCGACCTGCTCATCGCCTACCACCATCCGACGCAGCCGCTGCAGCTCGGTCCCGAGCGCTACGAGATGCTGAGCCTCGGCCACGAGAGCCTGGCCGCCTATGCCAAGGCCGACGACCAGGGCCAGCCGATGTTCCACCTGCCGCCCGGCGGCGAGACCAAGGTGCCGTTCCTGAGCTACGCGTCCGGCGCCTACCTCGGCCGGCTGGTCGAGCTGATCGCCAAGCTCGCGCCGGCGCCGCTCAACCTCGACCCGATCTACGAGACCGACATGGCCGAAGGGCTCAAGGCGATGGCGCTCGAAGGCCACGGCCTGGCCTTCCTGCCGGGCAGCTCGGTGAAGAAGGAGCTGAAGAGCCGGCGGCTGGTGCGCGCGGCGGCGCCGGGCACCTGCGAAGTGACCATGGAAGTGCGCATCTACCGCGAGCGCCCGGAGATGGCACGCCACATCAAGCCGGGTGCGCAGGCGCTGTGGGAGTTCCTGCGCGAGTCGTCGCATTGACGGAGCCCATGGGCGTCCGCGACGTTGCTCAGGGTTGACCCGAGCTTTCTCGGGTTAACCCTGTATCGGTATGCAACCGGCGCATGGGGCCTCCGAGAAACAGCATTGGACGATCGGCCGCGGGCAAACGTACAGTGCCCGCCCAACATGCCTCACACCCCACCGAGTGTCCCGAACGCGCGAACTGCGCGAGCCCTGGCGGCATCATTGCTCACTCGACGCGGCGGGTCGGCTGCGTGAGTCGTGCTGAAATGGAGGCGCTGCAGGTCGTCGGGACGCGGACCGTGTCCGCCGCGCCCGACGTCATCCGCCAGACCCCCAGAGCGGGCCGCTGACCGCGCCCTCCATCACGCACGTTGTTCGGGAGCCACCATGCCGTTCATCATTTCCTTGCGGGCCGCCCCCGCGGCGCTCGTCGCCCTGTCGCTCGCGGCGATGCCCGCGTTCGCCGGGCCGGGCCTCGACCGGATCAAGCAGACCGGCAAGATTGTCATCGCGCACCGCGAGTCCTCGGTGCCGTTCTCTTACGTCCTGCCCGACAAGAAGCCGGTCGGCTACGCGATCGACCTGTGCCTGAAGATCGCCGAGGCGGTGCGCAAGAAGCTCGACATGAAGACGATCACGCCGGAGTACCTCCTGGTGACGCCCGCCAACCGCATCCAGATGGTGGCCGACGGCAAGGCCGATCTCGAGTGCGGCTCGACCACCAACAACGCCGAGCGGCGCGAGAAGGTGGCGTTCACCGTGCCGCACTACATCGCCGGTGCCCGCTACATGGTGCGGGCCGACAGCAAGGTCGACGAGCTGCCCCACTTCGAGGGCAAGAAGCTGGTGTCGACCAAGGGCACGACGCCGCTGAAGGCGATCCAGCAGGCCAACCGTGAGCGCCTGCTCGGCATCACCATCCTCGAGGCGCCGGACCATGCCAAGGCGGTGGAGATGGTCGAGAAGAGCGAGGCCGACGGCTTCGCCATGGACGACGTGCTGCTGTACGGCCTGATCGCCAGCCGGCCCGAGCCGGCCAAGCTGAAGGTGGTCGGCAAGTTCCTCACGATCGAGCCCTATTCGATCATGCTCAACAAGAACGAGCCGGAGCTGAAGAAAATCGCGGACGACGAGATCAAGCGCCTGATCTACTCGCGCGAGGCCTACGCGATGTACGACCGCTGGTTCCTCAAGCCGATCCCGCCCAAGAACACGCCGCTGAACATGCCGATGAACTACCTGCTGAAGGATTTCTGGAAATACCCGACCGACCAGGTCCCGAATTGACGCGGAGCGCGCGTGCGGTAAAACCCGGGCTCCGCGCGCTTCTACGTGAAATTGCGTAGATCGCGGTTGCTCGAATTTCGTTGTGGCAGTCTGCAGTCCCTTTCCTTTCGCTCTCGAAACCCTTGAAGGAGTCCTCATGAAGAAGACCATGCTTGCTTTCGCCGCCGTGCTCGCCGTCGGGGCGGTGCACGCGCAATCCAACGATTCGCTGGCCAAGATCAAGGCGGCGGGCAAGGTCGTGATCGGCACGCGCGACTCGTCGGCGCCGCTGGCCTATACCACCGGCGACGGCAAGTACACCGGCTACCACGTCGAGATCTGCAACCGCATCGTCGACGCGATCAAGGCCGACCTGAAGATGCCCAACCTGGCCACCGAGTACACGCTGGTCACGTCGCAGAACCGCATTCCGCTGGTCGTCAACGGCACGGTGGACCTCGAGTGCGGCTCGACCACCAACAACAAGGCGCGCCAGGCGCAGGTCGCGTTCGCGCCGACCACCTACGTGACCAACGTGCGCATCGCGGTGAAGGCCAACTCGGGCATCAATTCCATCGCCGACCTGAACGGCAAGAAGGTCGCCACCACCACCGGCACCACCTCCGTCCAGCTGCTGCGCAAGCACGAGCGCGGCGCGAACGTGAAGTTCGACGAGGTGTTCGGCAAGGACCACTCCGACAGCTTCCTGCTGGTCGAGTCGGGCCGCGCCGACGCGTTCGTGATGGACGACAACATCCTGGCCGGCCTGATCGTCAACTCCAAGACCCCGGCCGACTTCAAGATCGTCGGCGAGACGCTCTCCGAAGAGCCGATCGCGATCATGTACCGCAAGGACGATCCCAAGTTCAAGAAGGTGGTCGACGACGCCGTCGTCTCGATGATGAAGAGCGGCGAGATCGACAAGCTGTACAACAAGTGGTTCCTGCAGCCGATCCCGCCGCGCAACGTGTCGGTCAACATGGCCATGACCCCGTCGCTGAAGAACGCGATCGCGCACCCGAACGACAAGCCGGCCGAGGACTACGCCAAGAAGTAAGCTGCGCAGGGCCTGTTCACACCCAATGCATGCCCGCGTGACTCAGCACAGGGCCGCCCCGAAGGCGCAAAGCGCAGGCGTGGTCGTGCCACGACGAGCATTTGCAACGCGCGGGGCGGGCCTGTGCTGAGATCACCCGGAGGGCCGGCGGCTGAATAGCCGCAGGGCGTCGTTGCGACCTCGTTGTGTGCCCAAGGCACACGGCCTCGGCCGCGCCTAGCCCTGCGGCTATTCAGCCGCCGGCGCGGGCATGCATTGGGTGTGAACAGGCCCTAGCCGCAAGCCCACCCGGTGGAGCGGGTGGGCTTTTTTTGTGGAGGGGATGAATGAATTACCAATGGGACTGGCAGGTGTTCCTGCAGGACACCGGCGGCGGGCAGACCTACCTCGACTGGATGCTGTCGGCCTGGGGCTGGACGATCGCGGTCGCCGTGCTGGGCTGGGTGGTGGCGCTGGTCTTCGGCTCCATGATCGGGGTGCTGCGCACGGTGCCCAACAAGGCCGTCCAGTGGTTCGCCAACGCCTGGGTCGAGCTGTTTCGCAACATCCCGCTGCTGGTGCAGATCTTCATCTGGTACCACGTCATCCCCGACCTGATCCCGGTCATGAAGCGTGGCGTGCCCGGCTTCGTGCTGGTGGTGTTCGCGCTGGGCTTCTTCACGTCGGCGCGCATCGCCGAGCAGGTGCGTGCGGGCATCCAGAGCCTGCCGCGCGGCCAGATGATGGCCGGCTCGGCCATGGGCCTCACGTTGCCGCAGACCTACCGCTTCGTCATCCTGCCGATGGCGTTTCGCATCATCCTGCCCCCGCTCACCAGCGAGGCGATGAACATCATCAAGAATTCGTCGGTCGCCTTCGCGGTGTCGATCGCCGAGCTCATCATGTTCGCCATGCAGGCGCAGGAGGAAAC
>DATFAY010000529.1:0-6450 GCA_035254085.1 Piscinibacter sp. | reverse complement strand
GCCTGTCGGCACGCCAGGCGTTCCAGTGGGAGGGCATCGACCTCGTGGCCGAACTGGACTGGCTGCACGTGCGTGCGCCCGATGGCGCGCACACCGATGCGCGCATCGGCCTGCAATGGCGCGCGAGCCTGGACGAGCCCTTCCGCCAAGGCCGCGGCGTGCTCGGCTCCGCACTGTCGGGCGCGAGCGCGTCGCCCTGGAGCCCGTGGCTGGTCGGCGCGGGCCTGGTCGCCGGCGCGGCGGTGCTCGACCGGCCGCTGGACAACTACGCCCGCGAGCACGGCGGCAGCCTGTCGGCGCGCGGCCTGCGCGACGTGGGCAACGTGCTGCCCATGGTGGGCTTCGGCCTGGCGGGAACATCGTGGCTGATGAGCCGCGGCACGGCGCGTGGCGACGTCGGCTTCAGCGCCATCGCCGCCGGGCTGACCGCCGTGACGATCACCGAGGCGACCAAGGTCGTCGTCGACCGTGCACGCCCGAGCGCGGAGCTCGGCCCCGCGAGCTTCGGCGACATGCGCCGGCGCCGCGAGAGCTCGTTCCCGTCGTTCCACACCGCGCTCGCCTGGGCGGTGGCCACGCCCTATGCAGAGCACTACGACGCTCCCTGGCTCTACGGTGCGGCCGCGCTCACCAACGCGGCGCGCGTGCTGGGCCGCCGGCATTGGCTCTCGGACACCGTCGCCGGCGCGGTGCTGGGCTACGCGATCGGCGACCGCTTCTACCGCGCATCGGGCGCGGCGCGAGGCGATCGCCTCGCGCCGCAGCTGAACATCGGGCTGAACGCCGTCACGCTGAACCTGCCGTTCGAATGAACGGCAGGGCCGGGCGCCGCCTCCTCACTCGACGGCGAGCACCTGCGCCGCCGCGTTCACCACCGCCGCGATGCGGCCGATGTCGCGCAGTTGCTGGGTCGAGAGACCTTCCTTCTTCAGCAGGTCGTGGTGCGACTTCACGCAGAAGTGGCATTTGCCGACGATGGACGCGGCCAGCGCGTAGGCCTCGAACTTCTTCTTGTCTACCCCGCCGCTGGTGGCGTAGGCGTTCATGCGCAACTCGGCGCGCAGCGTCTTCAACTCCTCGTCGCCCGCCATCTCGACGAACGGATACCAGGTGTTGTTCATGCCCATCAAGGCCGCCGCGGTGAGCGCCGCGTGGCCCTCGGCGGGCGGCACCGCTGCCTTGAAGGCCTCCACCAGCGGCTTGCTCCTGGCCGCGAAGGCGGCGGCCAGCGCGACCCCGAGCGCGTCTTCGGGCGCCAGGCTGGAGCGGGCGATCACGCCGTCGAGATTCAGCCGGATGTCCTTCGCGTACTCGGGCATGCGCTGTTTGATGCTGTCCAGGAATTCCATTCGTTTGCTCCTTCCAATCCTTCCAAAGGCATGTCCCTCCGATCGAGCAATGCCGCAAACTTGGTGTCATCCCGGCGAAAGCCGGGATCCACGAAGCGCTGCGGCACTGTGCCGATGGATCCCGGCTTTCGCCGGGATGACATTGCATTGCAATCCAGGGTCAAAGGGTCGTGCCGCCGACAGCGCGGTTGCACGGGCACAGCTCGTCGGTCTGCAGGCCGTCGAGGATGCGCAGCACCTCGTCCGGGCTGCGGCCCACGTTGAGGTTGTTCACGCTCACGTGCTGGATGGTGTTGTCCGGGTCGACGATGAAGGTCGCGCGCAGCGCCACGCCCTCGGCCCGGTCGCGCACGCCGAGCTGGTCCACCAGCGAGCCGGTGGAGTCGCCGAAGCTCCAGTGGCGCAGGCGGCTCAGGTCCTTGTGCTCGCGGCGCCAGCCGAGCTTGCTGAACTCGTTGTCCGTCGAGCCGCCGAGCAGCACCGCGTCGCGCTCCTCGAACTGCGAGGCCAGCTTGTCGAAGCCCACGATCTCGGTCGGGCACACGAAGGTGAAGTCCTTGGGCCAGAAGTAGATGACCTTCCATTTGCCTGCGAAGCTCTTCTCGGTGAGCGTTTCGAAGGCCGACTGGCCGTTCTCTTCGTGATGATTGAAGCCGGGCTTGACGCCGACCACGCGGAATGCCTCGAGCTTGTCGCCAACGGTTTTCATGTCGATTCCTTTCGGGAGAGTGGATGAATCTATTTAGACAAGCTATTGAAGCTTGCCATGCGATAGATTCTATGAGGCTCGTACCGGGGCAGCGATTGCTTGTCCCAAAGGCCGCGATAGGCCTCGCCCTCGCCGGCGCGATGCGCGACAACGGCGGCCTGCCAAGCGCGCACTACCTCACGGGAACCGCCGCCAAGCGAGGCGGCGCGAGGGTGGACCGCCTTCCCGGCGCGCGCAGCGGTGGCTAGGATGCGCCCGTTCGCTGCGGCGATGACGTCGTGCCGCTTCTGTGACTGATGGACTTGGAGTCTGGCATGGTCGACACGAAGGGATCACACGTTCGGGCCGCGCGCGCGTGGCGCGCGCTGTTGCTCGCGGCGCTCGCGCTGCCCGCGCTGGCGGGCGCCGCGCCGCCGCCGGCGCGGCAGGCGACGCAGATCGGCGCCATCATCCCCGCCAGCTGGCCCAGCAAGGCCGACGGCGACGACATCCGCAACGGCATGATGCTGGCGCTCAAGACCTGGCCCGGCCAGCCCGCACCGACGCTCGTCGTGCAAGACAGCGCCTGCGACCAGCGCAAGGCCGCGGCCGCGGCCAAGTCCATGCTCGACGCCAAGGTCGACGTCCTGATCAGCGGCTTCTGCGTCTTGGGCAGCGTGCCGCGCATGGCGCACGACGCCGGCGTGCCCTTCGTCTCGGCCAACGCGGAGCGGCTGTCCAGCGCCTCGGAGGCCTCGATCCAGATGGGCGCCGTTCCGGTCAACCTGGCCGAGGGCATCGCCGCGAAGCTGCGTGCCGAGACCGGCCTGCGCGTGACCGCCGAAAGCGCGTGCTGGATCGACTTCGTGCAGACCGTGCCGCAGAAGTACGACGCCGCGCTGTGCCCCGCCCTGCACATCGACCGCGCGCGCTGGGCCGAGATCGCGCCCAGCTACACCGCGGCTTACCGCAAGCCCTTCAGCGCATCGGCCGCGCGCGGGTATGCGGCGATGCAGATCGCGCTGGCCGCCATCAAGCAGCTGCGCGCCGGCTCCAAGCCGCTCAACGCGATGAAGGACGTGAAGGAAGTCGGCACGGTGCTCGGCAAGGTGAGCTACCGCGACGAGGCCGGCACGCCCGGCGACGCGATGCACCTCATCCTCGCACCGACGCTGCCGCGCCTGTCGGCGCGCGAGAGCAGCGCGCTGGACGAAGTCCTGAAGAGCAAGGGATGCGGCTGCAGCAAGACGGGCGAATGCCCGCCGAGCAAGACCTGGGGCGCCATGCCCTTCGTGGTGGCCTGCCCGGCCGCGCGCTGAGTCGGCCGGCGGCTCAGTCGCGGCCGTCGCGCCCCGAACGGCGGCGCTCGTCCTGCCGCTGGCGCCAGGCGCGCAGCGCCGCCGCGTGGCGCTCGCGTTCGGCCTGGTACAGGTCGTACACGCAGGGATCGCAGCCGTTGCCGCAGCAGGCGCCGTCGTCGGGCGGCAGCGGGGCGGCGGGTTCGGGATCGTCGTCGGGCGCAAGTGCAGGCATCACGCCGCCATGATGCCTCGACCCGCGAGTGCTCAGCGCGGCACCAGCGAAGCAACCCGGCTCATGGCAAGGTTGGCCGCCGCAGTGCGTGTCTCGACGCCCAGCTTCTCATAGACGTGCTCCAGGTGCTTCTTCACGGTCGCCGGGCTGGAGCCGAGGATGTCGCCGATGTCGCGGTTGGTCTTGCCCTTGGCGACCCAGTACAGCGCCTCGGCCTCGCGCAGCGTGAGCCGAAAGCCTTGCATCAGCGCCTGCACCACCGCGGTGTCCGAAACCTCGCGCATGACGATCAACCAGTCCTCGTCGCTGGTGCGCTCCTGCAGGCTCAGCACCAGCTGGCGCGAGCCGGCGACCAGCGCCAGCGGCCGCGGCGCCTGGCCTTGCGCCGCCAGCGCCGATTGCGCCTGCAGCCAGGCCAGCAGCGGCGGCGGCACCGGGTGCGCGGGCGCGAGCGCACATGCGTCGGCCGCTCCGAAGTACGACTGCAGCAGCCGCCGCGCGAGCGGCGTCTGCCACACCGCGCGGCCGCTGCCGATGTGCACCGCCATCGTGGCGTGCCCGAAGGCATCGAGGGCATTGCGCGCCTGGCGTGCCTGGCGCGCGCCCTGCATGTGCGCGGCGATGCGCGCCAGCACCTCGCGCGGGCGGATCGGCTTGGTCACGTAGTCGACGCCGCCGGCTTCGAAGGCGGCCACCACATGCTCGGTCTCGGTGAGGCCGGTCATGAACACGATCGGGATGTGCGCGGTGTCGGGCTGCGCCTTGAGCCGTCGCGCGACCTCGAAGCCGTCCAGTCCCGGCATCACCGCGTCGAGCAGCACGATGTCGGGCAGCGCCTGCGCCGCGCGCAGCAATGCGGCCTCGCCTGCGGTGGCGACGAGCACGGTGTAGCCGGCCTCGTCCAGCGCATCGTGCAGCAGCGAGAGGTTGTCGGGCACGTCGTCGACGATCAGCACGACGTCGCCGGCGGGCGACTCAGCCGGCCAGGCGTGCATCGCGGGCCTTTCGGACGACGCCGCTCATGGCGTCCAGTTGGAAGCGCTGCGCCAGCGCGCGCAGGTGGTCGACGAAGCGGCGGCAGGCCGGCGACTCCGCCTCGATGGCGTCGAGCAGCGTCGTCACGCCGCGCAGGTAGCCCAGGGCCAGCATCTCGTCCAGCGCGCGCAGCCGCTCCTCGCCGGGCGCGACGAAGTCCGGCTCGGGCAGCGGTGCGGCATCGCCGGCGGGCGTGGGCGCGGGTGCGGGCGCATGCAGCCACTCGAGCGCCAGCGCGCGGCCCAGCCAGTCGAGCAGTTCGCTCTTGCGCACCGGCTTGAGCACGAAGTCCGTGGCCGCCACGCCGACGTCGTTGTCCAAGCCCTTGTCGAAGGCGTTGGCCGAGACGATCGCGAGCGGCGCGGCGCTCAGGCGCTGCGCGCGAACGCGGCGGATCGTCTCCCAGCCGTCGATGCCGGGCATGGCGAGGTCCATCAGGATGGCGTCGGGCGAGTGCTCGCGCAGCCGCGCGAGACACTCCTCGCCCGAGGCCGCGCACCCCACCTCGAAGCCCAGCGGCGCGAGCAGGTCGACCAGCAGTTCGCGATCGACCTGCTCGTTGTCGACCACCAGCACCCGCCGCCGGGCGCCGGCGTAGCCGATGCGCTGGCCGCGCGGCAGCGCGCGATCGGCCATGGCCGTGCGCACCTCGGGCAGGAAGAGCCGGATGCGAAACAGGCTGCCGCCGGCGCGTGCGGGCGGCGGGCTGTGCACCGTCATCTCGCCGCCCATGAGGTCGGTGAGCATCTTGCCGATGGTCAAGCCCAGGCCGGTGCCGCCGCCCGAGCTGCCGCCGGCGGCCGAGCCGCGCGCGAAGGGCTCGAAGACGCGCGCCATCTCGTGCGGCGCGATGCCCGGCCCGGTGTCCTCGACCTCGAACAGCGCCATCTCGCGCGCGTAGCTCACGCGCAAGACCACCTCGCCGGCCGCGGTGAACTTCACGGCGTTGCCGATCACGTTGATGAGGACCTGCCGCATGCGCTTCTCGTCGGTGCGCACGACCTCGGGCAGGACGCCCTGCACCTCGTGCCGAAACGCCAGGCCCTTGCCGGCCGCCTGCAATTCGAACATGCGCGCGATCTGCTGCACGGCCTCGGCAAAGCGCATCGGCTTCACGTCCAGCGTCAGCTTTCCGCCCTCGATGCGCGCGATGTCGAGCGTGCCCTCGATCAGCGACAGCAGGTGATCGCCGCCGCGGCGGATCACGCTCACCGCCTGCCTGCGCTTGGCCGGCAGGCTCTCGTCCTCGTCGAGCAGCTGCGCATAGCCGATGATGCTGTTGAGCGGCGTGCGCAGCTCGTGGCTGATGGCCGAGATGTAGCGGCTCTTCGCCTGGTTGGCCGCCTCGGCCTGCCGGCGTGCCTGTTGCAATGCCTCGTCGGTGCGCTGGTGCGACGCGATCTCGTTCATCAGTGCCACCGCCTGCTCGTTGAGCGCCTGCGTCTGGCGGTTGCTCTCCTCCTGGGCCACCTGCCGGCTCTTGTGCGTGAGCACCAGCCACCAGGTGACGATGGCCGCCACCACGACCAGCGCGGCGTAGACCTTCACGAAGCCGAGGCCGATGGCCTGTGCCGCCGACTCGCGCAGGCCTTCGCCCAGGTCGGCGAGCGGTCGCAGCTGCTGCTGGTAGATCGCGCCGAAGAGCAGGCCCAGCGCCGGCACGATGGCCGACATCAGCAGCAGGTAGCGGCCCAGCTCGGTGTCGAGCCGCTTCCACCAGGCCGCGGGCAGCAGCCACCGCGCCGCCGCCCGCCACTGGGCCGACCAGGCCGCGTCGGGCTTGCACAGGTCGTGGCAGCGCGCGTCGAGCGAGCAGCACAGCGAGCAGATGTGGCCGAGGTAGGC
>DATFAY010000528.1:0-10817 GCA_035254085.1 Piscinibacter sp. | reverse complement strand
GTAGGCGATGAGGCCCTGCTTCACGTCGTCGCGGTCGGGCAGGCCCAGGTGCTCCTTGGGCGTCACGTAGCACAGCATCGCCGTGCCCATCCAGCCGATCATGGCCGCGCCGATGGCGCTGGCGATGTGGTCGTAGCCGGGCGCGATGTCGATCGTGAGCGGCCCGAGCGTGTAGAAAGGCGCCTCGTGGCAGTGCTTCAGCTGCTCGTCCATGTTGGCCTGGATCAGGTGCATCGGCACGTGACCCGGCCCCTCGATCATGGTCTGCACCTCGTGCCGCCAGGCCACCTGCGTGAGCTCGCCCAGCGTGCGCAACTCGGCGAACTGCGCCTCGTCGTTGGCGTCGGCGCCCGAGCCGGGGCGCAGGCCGTCGCCGAGCGAGAAGCTCACGTCGTACGCTTTCATGATGTCGCAGATCTCTTCGAAGTGCGTGTAGAGAAAGCTCTCCCGGTGATGCGCGATGCACCACTTGGCCATGATCGAGCCGCCGCGCGACACGATGCCGGTGCGCCGCCCGGCGGTGAGATGGATGAACGGCAGGCGCACGCCCGCGTGGATGGTGAAGTAGTCGACCCCCTGCTCGGCCTGCTCGATGAGGGTGTCGCGGTAGATCGCCCAGGTGAGGTCCTCGGCGACGCCGCCCACCTTCTCGAGCGCCTGGTAGATCGGCACCGTGCCGATGGGCACCGGCGAGTTGCGCACGATCCAGTCGCGCGTGGTGTGGATATGGCGGCCGGTGGAGAGGTCCATCACGTTGTCGGCGCCCCAGCGGATCGCCCATACGAGCTTCTCGACTTCTTCCTCGATGCTTGAGGTGACGGCCGAATTGCCGATGTTGGCATTGACCTTCACCTTGAAGTGGCGGCCGATCGCCATCGGCTCGACTTCGGGATGGTTGATGTTGGCCGGGATGATGGCGCGTCCGCGCGCGACCTCGTCGCGCACGAACTCGGGCGTGATGACGTCCGGGATGCGCGCGCCCATCGCGTTGCCGCGCAGGCGCTGCTCGCGCTCGGCGTCGCCGAGGTACTCGCGCATCCACTCGCGCCGGCCGTTCTCGCGCAGGGCCACGTATTCCATCTCGGGGGTCACGATGCCGCGGCGCGCGTAGTGCATCTGCGTCACGTTGCGCCCGGCCACCGCTCGGCGCGGCCGGCGCTGCAGCCCGGCCGCCTCGGCACGCAGTTGCTCCATGCGCTCGACGCCCTCGGCGTGCGCCCCTCCCTGCTTCAAGCCGTCGTCCAGCACCTGGCGGCCGCGCCCGTCGTGGCGCTCGGTGTCCCCACGCGCTTCGATCCACGCGCTGCGCACGTCGGGCAGGCCATGCCGCACGTCGAGCGTGGCCTGCGGATCCGTATAGGGGCCCGAGGTGTCGTAGACGGTGATCCGCTCGCCGTTGGTCAGGGCGATCTCACGCAGCGGCACGCGGATGTCCTCGCGCGAGCCGCTCAAATGGATCTTGCGCGAGGCCGGAAACGGCTGGCGGGTGAGCGCGAGCCGCTGGGCGAGGGGATCGGGTGACTTCATTGCGGAGCTCCTTCGGTGACGAGCCATGGCGACCATGGGGACCACTGCTCCGAAGGTCACTCCGGCGGCCGGCGTGCGCCAGGCACGCGGCTGCGAAGGGACGGCTCTTCTTCCGCCGGTACTAACCGGTTCAAGTTCGCGGGTTCGGTTGGACCATCTCAGCACGCCTGCGCGTGCACCCCGGAGCGGCGCGGATTCTCACACCGATGCACGAAGAACGTCAATGGCGCGAGCGGATAGGCTTCATGTCGATTCGGCGCGCGCCCGCTCGTCGTGCAGACAGAGGCCCCGCTTCTGTCCATTCAACTCAGGAGAACACCATGCAGTCGAAGAATCATCGTCTCGCCCTTGCGGCCCTCGCGGCCCTCGCCCTCGCGGGCAGCGCGGCGCGAGCCGCGCCGACGACCTACGCCATCGATCCGCATCACACCTATCCCAGCTTCGAGGCCGACCACATGGGCATCTCGGTCTGGCGGGGCAAGTTCAACAAGACGTCGGGCACCGTGGTCTTCGACAAGGCCACCGGCGCGGGCCAGGTCGACCTGGCCGTCGACCTCGCGAGCGTCGACTTCGGCGAGGAGATGCTCAACAAGTGGGCGCGCGGCCGCGAGTTCTTCGAGGTGGCCAAGTACCCCAAGGCGCGCTATCGCGGGCACTTCGAAGGCGTGGCCGACGGCGTGCCGACGCAGGTGGTGGGCGAATTCACGCTGCATGGCATGACACGGCCGCTCGTGCTGAAGATCAATTCGCTGAAGTGCGTGCCGCACCCGATGCTCAAGCGCGAACTGTGCGGCGCCGACGCCCTGGCGAGCTTCAACCGCGACGAGTTCGGGCTCGGCGCGGGCAAGGACTACGGCTTCAAGATGGATGTCACGCTGCGCATCCAGGTGGAGGCGCTGGCAACGCAGTAGGGCTCGGCCGGCCGCGCACGGCCACCGGCCGGGACGGCATGCTCAGTCCATCGCGCGCAGGGCGGCCCCGCGCAGGTCGGAAGCGAGGCCTGGGTCGGTCTGCTCGATGCGCTGCGCCCAGTCGAGCACCTCTTGCGGTGTCCGCGGGTCGTCGCTGCGATGGTCGAGCCACGCGTCCACGCGGCGCAGCACGCGCAGCACGGACGCGCCGATGGCGGACCAGTGGAGGTTGTGGCGCCACACCTGGCGCGGACGGCCAAAGGTCATGGAGGCGCTGGACATGATCGGTTTCCCTTCTGCTGCGGGCCCGACGGGGCTCTCGCTGAGGGAATACTAGGGTTTATACCTATCCAGGTCAATACGGTCGGGCGACTGGCGTTTGCGCTGCGTCAGACGAAACGCGTCGGCCCATAAAAATGCCCCCGGGACACGCAGTACCGGGGGCCTGAAGAGCGGCCAAGGCGGCCGCTCACTTCTGGTGGAGCAATCGACGATTCAGGCGCTCAGCGCACCTTGCCCTGCTTCCAGGCGTTGAGCAGCGTGTCGTAGGCGATGGTCTCGCCCTTGGGCTTCTCGTTGGCGAGCTTCTTCCACGGGGCATGCTGGTCGCTCAGCCACTTGTTGGGATCGCTCTTCGGGTTGAGCTTGGGCGCGCAGTGCGCCATGCCGGCGCGACCCAGGCGCTCCATCACCTGGTCCATCTCGTTGGCCAGGTTGTCCATCGCCTGCTGCGGCGTCTTCTCGCCCGTGACGGCCACGGCCACGTTCTTCCACCACAGCTGCGCGAGCTTGGGGTAGTCGGGCACGTTGGTGCCGGTCGGCGTCCAGGCCACGCGCGCCGGGCTGCGATAGAACTCGATCAGCCCGCCGTACTTGTTGGCGTTCTGGGTGAAGTAGTCGCTGCGGATGTCACTGTCGCGGATGAAGGTGAGGCCGGTGATCGACTTCTTCAGCGACACCGTCTTGCTCGTCACGAACTGGCCGTACAGCCAGGCCGCGGCCGCGCGGTTCGGATCGCTCGACTTGAGGAAGGTCCACGAGCCCACGTCCTGGTAGCCGTTCTGCATGCCCTGCTTCCAGTACGGGCCGTTCGGTCCCGGGGCCATGCGCCACTTCGGCGAGCCGTCGGCGTTGACGACCGGCAGGCCCTGCTTGGTCATGTCGGCGGTGAAGGCCGTGTACCAGAAGATCTGCTGCGCGATCTGGCCCTGCGCCGGCACCGGTCCGGCCTCGCCGAACGTCATGCCGGTGGCTTCCTTGGGCGCGTACTTCTTCATCCAGTCGATGTACTTGGTGAGCGCGTAGACCGCCGCCGGCGAATTGGTGCCGCCGCCGCGCTGCACTGAGGCGCCCACCGGGGTGCACTTGTCGTCGGCCACGCGGATGCCCCATTCGTCGATCGGCATGCCGTTGGGAATGCCCTTGTCGGCCTCGCCCGCCATCGACAGCCATGCGTCGGTGAAGCGCCAGCCCAGCGACGGGTCCTTCTTGCCGTAGTCCATGTGGCCGTAAACCGGATGGCCGTCCAGCGACTTCACGTCGTTGGTGAAGAACTCGGCGATGTCCTCATAGGCGCTCCAGTTGAGCGGCACGCCGAGCTCGTAGCCGTACTTGGCCTTGAACTTGTCCTGCAGATCCTTGCGAGCGAACCAGTCGGCGCGGAACCAGTACAGGTTGGCGAACTGCTGGTCGGGCAGCTGGTACAGCTTGCCGTCGGGCGCGGTCGTGAAGCTGGTGCCGATGAAGTCCTTCAGGTCGAGGCCGGGATTGGTGTAGTCCTTCCAGGCGCCCTTCATCTGGTCGCTCAGCGACAACGCAGTGCCATAGCGGTAGTGCGTGCCGATGAGGTCCGAGTCGCTGATCCATCCGTCGTAGATCGACTTGCCCGACTGCATGGAGGTCTGCAGCTTCTCGACGACGTCGCCCTCCTGGATGATGTCGTGGCGGACCTTGATGCCCGTGATCTCCTCGAAGGCCTTGGCCAGCGTCTTCGACTCGTACTCGTGCACGGTGAGCGTCTCCGAGACGACGGAGATCTCCTTCACGCCCTTGGCCTGCAGCTTCTTGGCCGCGTCGATGAACCACTTCATCTCCGCCATCTGCTTGTCCTTGGACAGGGTGGACGGCTGGAACTCGCTGTCGACCCACTTCTTGGCCTCGGCTTCGCCCGCGTACGCGCTGTGGCCCAGGACCAGAGCGGTTGCAGCGAAGGCCACGGCATTCAAGCGCAACTTCATTCGTGTCTCCTCAAGAGCTTCCCTTCATTGCATCGGCACGTCGGCTGGGAAGGAGTGGCCGGGTGCCTGTTCGCGAGAACTAACCTTTGCGCAGGATCAGCGCCAGCAGCGCCATCGACGCCACGAAGCTGATCCACACGGACGGTTCGTCGGAGAGCGAGAACCAGCCGACCATCTTGTCGCTCAGGGCGACGAACAACAGGTTGATGTAGGCGGCCATCAGCAAGCCGATGAACAGGCGGTCGCCACGTGTCGTGGCGATCGGAAGGAAGCCCTTTCGCATGACGGTGGGCGACTTGAGCTCCCACGCGGTCATGCCGACGAGCATCAGCACGATGCAGCTGAAGAACACCGCCACGGGCAGCGTCCAGGCCATCCAATCAAACATGGCCCCCCCCCGGAGCGCCTGCGGCGCTCCCCCCCAGGGGGGCGCCGACGGCGGACCGGCGAAGCCGGATCCGCGGCGGCTGCTTGATGGCGTCGGTGATATGCATGGGTTGTTCCTCCTTCGCTGAACAGGGGTTAGACGCGGCCCATGGCAAAGCCTTTGGCGATGTAGTGCCTGACGAACCAGATCACGATCGCGCCCGGCACGATGGTCAGCACGCCGGCCGCCGCCAGCACGCCCCAGTCCATGCCGGACGCACTCACGGTGCGCGTCATCACGGCCACGATCGGCTTGGCGTTCACGCTGGTGAGCGTGCGCGCCATCAGCAGTTCGACCCAGCTGAACATGAAGCAGAAGAAGGCCGCCACGCCGACGCCGGCCTTGATCAACGGGATGAAGATCGTGAGGAAGAAGCGCGGGAACGAATAGCCGTCGATGTAGGCGGTCTCGTCGATCTCGCGCGGCACGCCGCTCATGAAGCCCTCGAGGATCCACACCGCCAGCGGCACGTTGAACACCAGGTGGGCCAGCGCCACTGCGATGTGCGTGTCCATCAGGCCCAGCGTGGTGTAGAGCTGGAAGAACGGCAGCAGGAACACCGCCGGCGGCGTCATGCGGTTGGTGAGCAGCCAGAAGAAGACGTGCTTGTCGCCCAGGAACGAATAGCGCGAGAAGGCATAGGCCGCGGGCAGCGCCACCAGCAGCGAGATCACCGTGTTGATCGCCACGTAGATCATCGAGTTGATGTAGCCCGAGTACCAGGACTCGTCGGTGAAGATCACCTTGTAGTTGTCCCAGGTGAGCTGGCGCGGCCACAGGCTGAAGACCGAGAGGATCTCCTCGTTGGTCTTGAACGACATGTTGACCATCCAGTACACCGGCAGGATGGCGAACACGAGGTACACGAGCAGGAACACCACCCGCTTCTGGAAGCGTTTGTCCATGGCCGCTCCTTTCGTCTTGGCCAGGCCGAGCGAGACGGGCACGGGCGCCTGCAGCCGCGCGGTTTCAAGGCTGTCCATGAGCCGCTCCTTCGGTGGCGTCACCCTGGCCCACGCGCTGCATCCAGTTGTAGAGGATGAAGCACAGCAGCAAGATGATGAGGAAGTAGATGAGCGAGAAGGCCGCGGCCGGGCCGAGGTCGAACTGGCCGACGGCCTTCTGGGTGAGGTACTGCGACAGGAAGGTGGTCGCGTTGCCCGGCCCGCCGCCGGTGAGCACGAAGGGCTCGGTGTAGATCATGAAGCTGTCCATGAAGCGCAGCAGCACGGCGATCATCAGCACGCCGCGCAGCTTGGGCAGTTGGATGTAGCGGAACACCGCGAACTTGCTCGCCCCGTCGATGCGCGCGGCCTGGTAGTAGGCATCGGGTATCGCGCGCAGGCCGGCGTAGCACAGCAGCGCCACGAGCGGCGTCCAGTGCCACACGTCCATCAGGAGCACCGTGAGCCACGCATCGGTCGCGTAGCCGGTGTAGCTGTAGTCGATGCCCAGCCTGGCGAGCGCCGCGCCGAAGAGACCGATGTCGGTGCGCCCGTAGATCTGCCAGATGGTGCCGACCACGTTCCACGGGATCAGCAGCGAGATCGCCACCATCACCAGCACTGCCGAGGACTTCCAGCCCTTGGCGGGCATCGACAGCGCCAGCGCGATGCCCAGCGGAATCTCCACCAGCAGCACCGACAGCGAGAAGCCCAGCTGGCGCAGCAGCGCCTCCAGCAGTTCGTCGTCGCGCATCACCTGCTTGAACCAGTCGGTGCCGACGAACACCCGCCGCTCGGGCGAGATGATGTCCTGCACCGAGTAATTCACGACCGTCATCAAGGGCAGGATGGCCGAGAAGGCCACGCAGATGACGACCGGCAGGATGAGGAACCAAGCCTTCTGATTGACCGGCTTCATGCGATCAACTCCTCATTCTTGTAGAAGCAGGTGTGGCGGTCCAGCACGTTCAGCCACACGTCCTCGCCGGGCTGCGGCGCCTTGGCCTCGGGGCTCAGGCGCGCGCGGATGACGGCGTCGCCGCTCGTGGCGGTGACCAGCCAGTAGGTGCCGATGTCCTGCGACTTGTCGACCTTCGCGGGCAATGCGTTCGGCTGTCCGGGCTGCGCGAGCCGCACGTATTCCGGACGCACGCCGAGCGTGAACTGCCCGGCCTGGGCGAGCGCGGCATTGGATTCCCCGCGCAGCAGGTGGCCGGCCACCGCGATGGCGCCGTCCTGCCATGCGGCCGGCAGGAAGTTCATGCCGGGCGAGCCGATGAAGTTGCCGACGAAGGTGTGCTGCGGGCGCTCGAACAGCTCCGAGGCGCTGCCCACCTGCACCGCGCGGCCGCGCGTCATGACCACCACCTGGTCGGCGAAGGTCAGGGCCTCCACCTGGTCGTGGGTCACGTAGATCAGCGTGAGCTTGAGCTCGTGGTGGATCTGCTTGAGCTTGCGCCGCAGCTGCCACTTCAGGTGCGGGTCGATCACGGTGAGCGGCTCGTCGAACAGCACCGCGCTCACGTCCTCTCGCACCAGGCCGCGGCCGAGCGAGATCTTCTGCTTCGCATCGGCCGCCAGGCCGGCGGCGCGCTGGTTGAGCTGTCCGCTCATCTCCAGCATCTCGGCGATCACGCCGACGCGGCGCTTGATCTTGTCGGGCGCGATGCCGCGATTGCGCAGCGGGAAGGCGAGGTTCTCGGCCACCGTCATGGTGTCGTAGATGACGGGGAACTGGAACACCTGCGCGATGTTGCGCTGCTGCGGCGTCTCGTGCGTCACGTCGCGGCCGTTGAACTTCACGCTGCCGTGCGAGGGCGTGACCAGGCCCGAGATGATGTTGAGCATGGTCGTCTTGCCGCAGCCCGAGGGGCCCAGCAGCGCGTAGGCACCGCCGTCGGCGAAGCTCATCTTCAAGGGCAGCAGCGCGAAGTCCTCGTCGCGCGCCGGATTCGGCTTGTAGGCGTGTGCGAGGTCTAGGTCGATGCGGGCCATGTCAGCTCACCTCCATCGAGGGGGCCACCAGGAGGTTGCCGGCGGCATCGAACACGTAGACCTGCGCCGGGTTCAAGTACAGCGTGACCGATTCGCCCAGGCTGAACTGGTGCACCCCGGTCAACTGCGCCACCATCTCGCCGATCGGCGTGTCGACGTGCACGAAGGTGTCGGAGCCGGAGATCTCGGCCAGCTCGACCTTGCCCGGCAGCGGGACGTCGCCCGCGCGCTGGCGCACGCGCAAGGCGCTGGCACGCACGCCGATCGTGAGCGCCGCCGTGCCCGCCGCGGCGGAGGTCGCCGGCAGCGGCACCGACAGGTTCACCCCGGCCTGCAGCGTGACGCCGATGGATGCCGCGGTGCCGGCCACCAGGTTCATCGGCGGGTCGCTGAAGGCACGCGCCACGCGGATCGACTTCGGCCGGCGAAACACCTCGGCGGTCGGCCCGTACTGCAGCAGCTCGCCGGCGTCGAGCACAGCGGTGTAGCCGCCCAGCAGCAGCGCCTCGGTCGGCTCGGTGGTGGCGTAGACCACCGTCGACTCGCCGGTGGCGAACAGGTTCGACAGCTCCTCGCGCAGTTCCTCGCGCAGCTTGTAGTCGAGGTTGACCAGGGGCTCGTCGAGCAGCATCAGCGGCGCCTTCTTGGCCAGCGCGCGCGCCAGCGCCACGCGCTGCTGCTGCCCGCCGGAGAGCTCGGCCGGCAGCCGCTGCAGGAACGGCTCGATGTGCAGCTTGGCGGCGAGTTCGGCCACGCGCGCGGCGATGCCGCGCTTGTCGACGCCGCCTCGAAGCTTGAGCGGCGAAGCGATGTTGCCGGCCACCGTCATCGACGGGTAGTTGATGAACTGCTGGTAGACCATCGAGACGTTGCGCTCGCGCACCGGCTGGCCGGTCACGTCCTTGCCGTCGGCGATGACGCGGCCCTTGCTCGGCGCATCGAGGCCCGCCATCAAGCGCATCAGCGAGGTCTTGCCGGCCTGCGTGGCGCCCAGCAGCACGGTGACCGCGCGCGGCACCAGCGCCAGGTCCAGCGGGTACAGATGCGTCTGCGCGCCCACCTGCTTCTCGACCCGTTCAAGCATCAGTTCCATGTCGTCTCCGAACGTCCCGGCCGCGCCGCGACGTGGGCCGTCTTGGCGGCCGTCAGTCCTGTGATCTGCCCTGCGGCCTGCGCGGCCTCCTGATCCGTCGTCTCGTCCCAGTTCGCCGCGCACCAGGCGGCCACCGCCTCGCGCTGCGCGGCGTCCAGGTGCAAGCCGAGCTTGGTGCGTCGCCACAGCACGTCCTCGGCACTGCGCGCCCATTCCTGCTTGTGGAGGTAGTCGAGCTCGGCTTCGAACAGGCCGGGGGCCACTTCGCCGCCCAGTCCCGCCGCGAGCAGCGTCTGCACGCGTGCGCCGTAGTCGCGCGCCAGCCGGCTGCACAGGGCCGGCGCGAGCTCGGGATGGCGCGCGGCGAGCGCCCGGTCAAAGCGCTCGATGTCGGCGTCGGGACGTTGCGCGGCGCCGATCCAGCCGCTCAGGTCGCCGCCGGGCAGGAAAGCGCCGCGCGTCCAGGCACCGTGCGCGTTGCCCAGCGGCCGCGCGAGCAGGTCGGCCGCCTCCTCGGCGAGCTTGCGGAAGGTGGTGATCTTGCCGCCCCAGACCGACAGCAGGGGCGCGCCGCCGGCGGTGTTCAGGTCGAGCAGGTAGTCGCGCGTGACCGCCGACGGGTCGCCCGATTCGTCGTCGAGCAGCGGGCGCACGCCGGAGTAGCTCCACACCACGTCGGCAGGCGCGACGGCGCGCGCGAAGTAGCGGCTCGCCTGCTCGCACAGGTAGACGGTCTCGGCCGCGTCGATGCGCGCCTCGCCGACGGCGCCGTGGTGCTCGACGTCGGTGGTGCCGATGAGCGTGAACTCGCCTTCGTAGGGGATCGCGAAGATGATGCGGCGATCGGGGTTCTGGAATATGTAGGCGTAGGGGTGGTCGAAGAGGCGGGGCACGACGATGTGGCTGCCCTTGACGAGGCGCAGCGACTTGGGCTGCGGCACGTGCGCCTGCTCGGCGAGGAACTGCCCGGCCCACGGACCCGCGGCGTTGACCAGTGCCCGCGCCGAGACCACGCGCTCGTTGCCGTGCGCATCCTGCAGCCGCGCCTGCCAGTGCGTCGCGCCGCGGCGCGCATCGACGCAGCGCCAGCGCGTGAGGATGGTCGCGCCGCGCTCGGCCGCGTCGATCGCGTTGAGCACGACCAGCCGCGCGTCGTCGACCCAGCCGTCGGAGTATTCGAAGCCCTGCGTGAAGCCGGGCTTGAGCGGTGCGCCCGCCGGGTGCCGGCGCAACTGCACGGTGCGCGAGCCTTCGAGCACCTCGCGCCGCGCCAGGTGGTCGTAGAGGAACAGGCCCGCGCGGATCATCCACACCGGGCGCATGCCGGGGTCGTGCGGCATGACGAAGCGCAGCGGCCGCATGATGTGCGGCGCGCTGCGCAGCAGCACCTCGCGCTCGGCCAGCGCCTTGCGCACCAGCGAGAACTCGTAGTACTCCAGGTAGCGCAAGCCCCCGTGGACCAGCTTGGTGGCCGCCGATGACGTGTGCGAAGCGAGGTCGTCCTGCTCGCACAGCACCACGCGCCAGCCGCGGCCGGCGAGGTCGCGCGCGATGCCCGCGCCGTTGATGCCGCCGCCGACCACCAGCACGTCGCAGTCGAAGGCGCGCGGGGCGCTGCCGCTTGGGGAATGGGAGGCGGTTCGCGCGGGGGCGTCGGGAACTGGAGGCACGGGAAAAGGGGTC